>NZ_JBSFNK010000026.1:0-189766 GCF_053587055.1 Nonomuraea sp. NPDC003707
ATCTCGGCCCGGTTCAGGCCGATCGCGTCGACGCGGATCCGCAGCTCGCCGGGTCCGGGATCGCCGACTTCGACCTCGCGCACCTGGAGCACCTCCGGGCCGCCGAACTCATCGAACCGCACTGCCTTGGGCATGTCTCGTCAACTTCCTTCCCGGGTGTGACCGTTGTCGGCTCCTTAGACAACCCCGAATGTCGATGGTTGTCAAACTATGATGGGAGTCGAAATACACTGGTCGGACCCATGTTCCCCACCCGCGACGCGATCCCGCCCGGCTGCTCGATCTCGCGCCGGAGTTCAAGAACGGCATGGACGCCCCCTCGGCACCGCTGCCATGGCCGAGACCGTCGACGAGATCGCTCGAATCCTTCGGCCGCGGCTCACGACTACCTGGCTCGCGAGCTCACTCAGCCTGGAGTCCCCCAGCGGGGAGTGCTGCCACTTCTCACCGGCATTCCCGCCCGCGACACCTGGGACGCGACTCCCTGGGCTCCGGCCGCGCCCGGGACGCTTCCTGGTACGACACCGGGCGAGGGGGTGAAGGCGTCCGGTTCGCCCTTGCCCCGTCGCCCGTAGGAGCCGGCAGCTCCACGTAGCTCCTGATCAGGTGGCCTTGCCGCGGGCGATGTAGAGGTTCATGCCGGTGAAATCGACGGTGATGTTATAGGGCTTCCAGAAGCAGTGGGAAAACCAGCCCATCGAGTCGAACCCTGTCCCATAGGGCCAGGGCACGTTGGCCGGCTGGTTGGGGTTCGTGTAGCAGTAGACCTCCTTGGCGACGGCGTTGCCAAGGCGGATCTCCTTCGGGTAACAGGGGTAGACGACGGCCGGGTGGCTGCTGCCAAAAGTCCCGATCTCGCGGTCGTAGTCGCTGCGGACTCCCAACTGCGCGGCCGTTCTTCCCCGCAAGCCCGCCACGATCTCGCTGGTTCCGCCGAAGTTGACGCCCACCACCCCTGTGCGGGAGCCGGCGGTGCCGGCGAAGCTGCCCGTGCTGTGCAGGTATTGCTCACGGGCCAGCCATATGGGAAGGGGCTGTGCGCCCGCCGATTTGGCGGCGGCGCGTGCCTTCCTGGCCGTTTCGGGGGTGCGGCGGCGCAGGATCAGTTGCCGGCCCGCATAGTCGAAGGTGGTCAGCAAGTGGTAGAAGACCCACGTGCCGATCAGGCCGTCGCTGTCGGTTCCGACATCCTCGCCCGACTCCGTCGACGACCAGCCCACCGGGACGTTGCGCAGTTCGATGCCACCCAGCTTGAAGGAGTCCAGTATCCCGTAGTACGCCCATATGATGCCGTTCTCGTACTCGATCTTCTGACTGGCAACGGGACTCAGCCCGGCCTCCTTTGCTACCGACGCCCGCATGCTCAGATTCGGGGCGCCGGTGTAGAACGTGAAGCGCTTCGTCGGTCCGCCGTTGACCGAGGCCTCTACCAGCGGAATCGGGTCCATCTGCTTGATTTCCAGCCGCGCGATGTCGCCGTGGACCTGGTACGCCTCACCACTGACCGCCGCGAACCACTTGGCGTAGCCGTCCTCACCGGCCGCTTTCCAGTGCGGTGCGGACAGGCCGAACTTGTCCTGCCGGATGTAGCAGTCGCCCAGGAGCCCGTTGGTTTCCTTGTCGTCGGGCGCCAACTGGAGGGCCATCTTGAGGTATTTCTCGGCATCGGCGAACCGGTTGGACAGCAGCCCGACATAGCCGCGCCGGCGGGCCGCGTGCAGGTTCGCAGGGTCTGTCTTGAGGATCTCCTCGTACGCCCGGCCGGCCTGCTCGAACTTCCCGGCCTTGAACAGCGCGTCGGCGTCACCGCTGTCGGCCAGCGCCGTGGCTGCCTCGCCCATCAGCGGCGCGGCCGCGGCGGCACCGGCCAGCACAGCGGCGCCCTGAAACAGCGAACGCCGGTCCCATTTCCCGTCATTTGCCACGCCTTCTCCTTTTTCTTGATCGCCTTGGTCGTAACGTGCTGTCCCAGCGGCTCCGGACG
Source organism: Nonomuraea sp. NPDC003707 (assembly GCF_053587055.1). Classification (NCBI taxonomy): domain Bacteria; kingdom Bacillati; phylum Actinomycetota; class Actinomycetes; order Streptosporangiales; family Streptosporangiaceae; genus Nonomuraea; species Nonomuraea sp. NPDC003707. Next base: position 1,985 of record NZ_JBSFNK010000026.1, read on the forward strand.
GTTCGCCTCGCCCTGCTTGATGAGGGCGACGCCGTGGTGCCGGGGCCACCCGGGCCGTACGGCGTCGTCCCGATGCGGGCGGCCGGATCGCTTCGCAGCACGCTCCGTGACTCGCCCGCCGGTCAACCCCGTCCACTGTCGGCCGGCCGCGTCCCCGCCTCGTTCGCGCCGCGTCATGGTTGTGTCACAGCCGCGCCGGCGCTGGCCGCCGTCGGAAACGGACATAACGATCAGATAACGCTGGTCCCGTACGTCCGGTAGAGTTGGCCCCGGAAATCGTCGTCCGTTGCTCTGCCTTCCGTCGCGCGATCCATGAACTGACTCGTCCCCAGCGTCAGCTCATGCGTCGGAAGCCTTGCTTCGGCGGCGTGGGCGTCGCTCCGTCTCCTGTGAAAGCGGGAAACCAGCGTGAGCAACTCCTCCACTCGCGAGTTCGAGAGCGGGCTCGTTGTCGCGGAACGGGCCGACGCCGCCGACGGCGTAGCCGTCCTGACGCTTCGTCACCCCGGCGGCGCCCCGCTGCCGGAGTGGGAGCCCGGTGCCCACGTCGACCTGCTGCTCGACGACGGCCTGGTCCGCAGCTACTCCTTGTGCGGTGCCCCCGGCGACCGCACGGCGTGGCGGATCGGCGTGTTGCGCGTACCGGACGGCCGCGGAGGGTCCGCCCACGTCCACGGCAGGCTTCACCCGGGCGCACAGGTGCGGGTACGGGGACCCCGCAACAACTTCGCCCTTCGGCCGGCCCGGCGCTACAGGTTCGTGGCGGGCGGCATCGGGATCACGCCGTTGCTGCCGATGCTGCTCGCGGCCCAGGCCGCCGGCGCGGACTGGCGGCTGTTGTACGGCGGCCGGACCCGCTCCTCGATGGCGTTCCTGGACGAACTGGCCGCCTATGGCGACGCGGTGACCGTCCGCCCGCAGGACCAGCATGGCCTGCTCGACCTGGACGGCTTCCTCGGCGAGCCCGATGCCGACACCTTGGTCTACTGCTGCGGCCCCGAGCCGCTGCTCGCGGCGGTCGAGGAATGGTGCGGTGCCTGGCCGTCCGGGGCGCTCCAAGTGGAGCGGTTCCAGGCCAGGAAGAGGGAGACGGCGTCGGAGAACACCTTCGAGGTGGTGCTCGACCGGTCCGGGGTGATCGTCCGCGTACCACCGGACCGCAGCGTGCTGGAAGCCGTCCGCGAGGCCGGCGTCACTGCGCTCTCCTCCTGCGCCGAGGGCATCTGCGGCACCTGCGAGACCGAGGTGCTGGAAGGGGAGCCCGACCATCGTGACTCCGTGCTCAGCGCGGAAGAACGGGAGTCCAACGAGATCATGATGATCTGCGTCTCCCGCTCTCGCAGCCCTCGGCTGGTCCTCGATCTGTGACCGCCGCTTCGCGCACGCCCCCGCCGCCTGCCCGTTGTTCCGCGGGACCGGCATAGGCCCGCACCCGCAAGCCACCGTCGACGCCCGGCGGTGCATCGAGACCTTCTCCAACACCCACCGCAACACGACGACCAGCAGCACAAGCTGGAGGAAGTGGAGTCATGAGCACGACTCAAGCAGCGCACGAAAGCCCGGCGGCGGAGGCTCGCTACGACGGCTGGCACGTCGATGAGCGCTGCCTCAACTGCAACATCGCCCGTCAGGTCGCCCCCGGCATGATCGCCTACAAGGAGGGCGGCGAGTACGGCGGCCTGTCGACCGTCATCCGCCAACCGGAGACCGAGGCCGACGTGGAGAAGCTGTACATGGCCGCGCACGCCTGCCCGACCCGCTCCATCCACCCGCCGGCCGATGAGTGGGACGCCGACTCCGACCCCTACCCCAAGCCCCTGGATCAGGACGGCGTCGTCTACCTCTGTGGACATTCCTCCCCACAGACGTACGGCGCCACCTCCTACCTCCTGCGCCGCCCCGGCGGCAGCGCGATGATGATCGACACCCCGCGCTGGCGGCCCGCGCTCGCCCGCCGCTACGAGGAGAAGGTCGGCAAGATCACCGACGTGCTGATCACCCACCTCGACCACGTCGCCCACGCGCGCAAGTACGCCGACGCCTTCGGCGCCCGGCTGTGGATCCACGAGGGAGACCTGCACTCCCTGCCCTCCGCCGACCAGGTCATCCGCGGCACGGAACCGGTCGAGATCGGGCCAGGAGTCGTCGCCCACCCCTTCCCCGGGCACACCGCGGGCAGCACACTCTTCATCGCCGACGAGAAGTACTGCTTCACCGGCGACGCGTTCTTCTGGTCGAACTCCCAGCAGACCCTGGAGGTCGCCCACAGCGTGGTCTACGACTCGATCAAGACGCTTGCCGAGTCGGTCGCCCGCGGAGCCGAGGAGCTGACCTTCGAGTGGGTACTGCCAGGTCACGGCAATATGCACCGCCTCCCCGCCGACGAGATGAGGCGACGCATGCGCGGGCTCGGCCGCCGCGCCGCGACCTACCCCGCAGAGGAGATCGACTACGGGGCGGTCCGCTACTGACGAGCTGAACGCCGGCCCCCTCCACCAGGGCCAGGGCCGGCCCCTTGATCCGCGCGGCCCGGCCGCTTGGCGACGGCCGGGCCGCGTGGGACAGGACCCATCCATCACCATGAGGTCGGCTGAGCATTGACGGACGTATCAACCACATCGATGAGCGGGCATCCGGTCCCCTCCACCGGAGCCTGGGCCGCACTGGCGGCCCTCTCTCTCGGGCTGTTCATGATCGTGGTGGACATCTCGATCGTGTCCGTGGCGCTGCCGGCCATGGTGCGCGGCCTGAATACCGGACTCAACGCGGTGGTCTGGGTGAACAGCGTCTATCTGCTCACCTACGCCGTGCCCATGCTGTTCACCAGCTGGCTCGGCGACCGCTACGGGCCCCAGCGGATGTTCGTGGCGGGCCTGACGGTCTTCACCGGCGCCGCCTTGTGCGCCGGCCTGTCCAGCAGCGTCGAGCCGCTGATCGCCGCCCGCGCCGCGCAGGGGATGGGCGCCGCCCTGCTGACCCCGCAGACCCTCGCCCTCATCACCCACCTGTTCCCGGCCGGCGATCGCGGCCGCGCCATGGGTGTCCTGGGCGGCGTCTCCGGTCTCGCCACAGTCACCGGCCCGCTGCTCGGCGGTGTCCTCATCGACACCCTGGGCTGGCAGTGGATCTTCTACGTCAACGTTCTGGTCGGTGTCCCGGCCCTGGCCCTGAGCCTGTCGGTGCTGCCGGACCTGCGGCTGGGCCACGCGCGGCGCCTCGACGTGCCGGGCATCCTGCTGTCGGGCACCGGCCTGTTCCTGATCGTGTTCGGCGTGCAGAACGGAGAGACGTACGACTGGGGCGAGCTCCTCGGCCCGATCACCGTGTTCGAGGTCATCGCCGCGGGCGTGGTGCTGCTGGCCGCCTTCGTGATCTGGCAGCGCGTCAACCGCGACGAGCCGCTGGTCCCCTTGCGGGTCTTCACCGATCGCAACTTCTCCGCCGGCTCCCTGAGCACCGCGATCATCGGCTTCGCCATGACCGGCATGTTCCTGCCGCTGGTCATCTACCTGCAGTCCGCGCTGGGCCTCTCACCCACGCAGGCCGGTCTCCTGACTGCGCCGATGGCGTTGATCTCCGGCGTGATGGGCCCGTTCATCGGCCGTCTGTCGGACCGAGTGGGCGGCAAGTACCTCATCATGTCCGGCCTGTTCGGCATGGCGGGCGGCCTGGGCGCCCTCGCGCTCCAGGCCGACGCAGAACTCCCGCCCTGGCACCTCGTCCCCGGCCTGCTGCTCTGCGGCCTCGGCATGGGCCTCGTCCTCGTCCCCGTCAACAACGTCGCGATGGGGTCCGTACCGCCCGGCCTGCGCGGCACCGCCTCCGGCATCTTCTTCACCGCCCGCCAGCTGGGCTCGGTTCTGGGCAGTGCCACCATCGGCGTCCTGCTGCAAGCCCGCATCGCCCTGTCCCTGGCCCGCGAAACGAACACGGCAGCCGCACACCTGCCGGCCCTCTACCAGGAGATCTTCCGCAAAGGCATGCGCCAGGCCGCCGAGACCGGCCAGATCGACGGCCAGGGCGTGCAGGCGCTGCCCGCACATCTGGCCCGCCAGGGCCGGCAACTCGCCGAACAGTCGATGCAGAACGGGCTCACCCAGGCAGCCAAGGAGACGCTGATCCCCCTGATCGCGATCCTCCTCCTGGGCACACTGGCAGCCGCCGCGATGCGGCCCACCAGGCCAGAGATGAACACTACGAAGTCCGCCGACGAACCCGCCGCCACGACCCCGGCGCAGCCCTCCCGGTAGTCGTCCTCGCGTGCCGGGGACTGAGCAGTCGGGAGAGCCGGAATCCCATCGGGTTGACCTTGACGCGACGTCAACGTGTCTAATCGGGATCGACCGGGCCCAGAGAGCCGAAAGTGAGGGGACCGATGGTCAGAGCCGCGCTGCGGATCGTGGTGTTCGAGCTGAAAGGCCTGCTGGCCATCGGGCAGTGGATCGTCCGGCGTCGTGATGGCGTGCCGGCGGGGGCGACCGTCGTGACGTACACGAAGGCGCAGACGTTCATGCTGTCGCTGATGCTGTTCGCGATGGCGGTCGAGACCGTGGTGGTCGATCTGCTGCTGGTCGCGCTCGACGTGCCGGCGTGGCTGCGGTTCGCGGTGCTGATCGCCGACGTGTACGGGCTGCTGTTCGGGGTCATGCTGGCCGCCGCCTGCGCCACCAGGCCGCATGTCATCACCTCTGGTGAGCTGCGCATCCGGTTCGGCGTGTACTTCGACGTGCGCGTGCCGGTCGAGCGGATCGCCGCCGTGCGCACGAGTCGCAACTACAACGAGAGCGGCATGGTCACCGTCAAGGACGGGCGGCTCGGCGTGGCGGTCTCCTCGCAGACGAACATGACGGTGGAGCTGACCGAGCCGGTCGCCTTCGTGCGCCCGTTCGGCCGCCGGGGGGAGGCCACGTCGATCCGGTTCTTCGCGGATGAGCCGGAGAAGGTCGTGGCGGCGTTGCGTACTGACAGGACCGCTGAGCGCGCCTGATCCGGGGGCGTTGCGTACTGACCGGACCGCCGAGGCCGCCTGATTCGGGGGCGTCGCGGGCCGGGCCGTGGAGCCCGGCCCGCGAGGGAGCAAAGGGCCGGGCCGTAACGGGCCCGGCCCTCCGCGCGGTTAGCGGGTGATCTTGACGTCGTCCACGCCGGCCTCCACCAGGGAGGCGCCCGAGGCGTCGGCGGCGTCGATGAGGATGCGGACGGTCTGGCCCGCGAACGCGTTCAGGCCGGCCGTGGCCGTGGTCCAGGCGCCGTTGCGGTTGGACGCGGCGCCCGCCTGGTTCAGGACCGTCGTGGTGGTGGTGCCGACCACGCGGACCCGGAAGTAGTCGGCGCTGGAGGCGTTCGAGCCGTGCGCCAGGTACCACGAGAACGACAGGTTCAGCGGACCCGTGGACGGGAGCGTGATCGGGGGCGACTGGATCGAGGTGATGCCGCCGTCGATGTCGAAGTCACCGGCGGCCGAGCCTGCCAGGCGGCCAGTGACCAGGTCGTTCGTGCCGCTGACCGTGGTGCCGAGCTGCTTGGCGCCGCTGGAGTTGGTGTCCTCGGGGTCGCCGCGCTCCCACTGGCCGGTGGTGGCGGTGTCGGCGCTCGACGGGTTGACCGTCCAGCCGTTGGCCGTCTCGAACGTGTCCTGCCAGACCACGGCGGGTGGTACGGCGGTGGCGATCGTCCACACCGAGTACGCGATCGCGTCGGCGTTCCGGTCGAGCGCGGTGTCGTTGATGTTGGAAGTGGTGTCGCACGAGCGGTGGTAGCAGACGTCGAACGCCTGACCGGCGGTGCCGCCCCACAGCGTGGCCTGGGCCGAGCTCTTGATGCCCTCCGCGCCCGTGAACGTGCCGCCCGCCGGGATGCCGACCGCGATGAACGGGCCGTAGTCGGAGCGGCCGTCGAAGTCGGTGCCCCGGGTCGGCACGCCGATCGACGTGAAGTAGTCCTGGATGACCTTCTCCAGCTCCGCGGATCCGGCCGGGCCGGGACCGGAGCCGGTGCCGTCCGAGTTGTCGCCGTCGTACACGAAGTATCCGGGGTTCGGGGAGCCGACCATGTCGAAGTTCAGGTACCCCTTGATCCGCGCCCGGTCCGCGGCCGGCAGGTTGTTCACGTAGAACTGCGACCCGCGCAGCCCCAGCTCCTCCGCGCCCCACCAGGCGAAGCGCAGGTGCTTGGCCGGCTGGAGCGCCTGGCGCGACACTTCGAGCGCGGTCTCCAGGATGGACGCGCTGCCCGAGCCGTTGTCGTTGATGCCGGGACCCGCGGTGACGCTGTCGAGGTGCGCGCCGACCATGAGGATGTCGTTGGGGTCCCCGCCGGGCCAGTCGGCGATGACGTTGTAGCCGGTGGCGCCGTTGTAGGTGAACGACTGGAGCGTGGTGGTGAAGCCTGCGGCGTCCAGCTGGCCGCGTACGTAGTTCGCGGAGGCCAGGTAGCCCGGGCGGCCGTGTGCGCGGTTGCCGCCGTTGGCGGTGGCGATGGACTGGAGCTGGGTGAGGTGGGCCTTGACGTTGGTGAGGGAGATGTTCGGGGCTGCTGCGGCCTGCGCCGGCACGGCCGTCAGGGCGGTGATGGCCAGGGATAACGCTGTTGCCGCGACGATGATCGATCGCATTGCGGCGCCTCCATCCGAGGGTCGAGGGTGGAAGATCCCGAGATGGTGCTCGTTGGAACCGGTGGTGCCGTGGTGCCGTGGTGCGAAGGTTCGATGGTGCGGTGGTGCCGAAGTGCCGTGGTGCCTAGGTGGTGCCCGGGTGGGCAGGGGTGCTGCCCACCCGGTGTGGAGCCGTCAGGCGGCCGTCTTAGAGGCCAGGGGCGCCGCCGCGGGGGCGGTTCGCGGCGGGATGGAGCGCAGGTTGAAGGCGAAGCGGGCGACGGAGTCCGCGATCGCGTCCAGGTCCACGTCCAGCGCGGTGTCGTTGATGTTGGCGGTCGTGTCGCACGCCTGGTGGTAGCAGGCGTCGTACGCGACCCCCGCCGTGCCACCGAACTTCGCCGCCTCCTCGGGCGTCTTGATGCCCTCGGCGCCCGTGAAGATCCCGCCCGCCGGGATGCCGACGTCGATGAACGGGCCGTAGTCGGAGCGCCCGTCGAAGTCGGTGCCGACGGTGGGCAGGTTGCGCGAGCCGTAGAAGGCCTCGAGCTGCTTCTCGATCCGGTCGGATCCGGGCGGCCCGGCCGGGGAGCCTTCGTTGTCGGAGTTGTCCCCGTCATACAGCTTGTACGCGTAGTTGGGCGAGGCTACCATGTCGAAGTTCAGGTAGACCCGGATCCGGTCGCGCTGCGTCTCCGACAGCGACGCGACGTACTGGTCGGACCCGAGCAGCCCGATCTCCTCACCCGCCCAGAAGCCGAAGCGGACCTTGTTCTTGACCGGGTAGAGCGCCATCTCCTCGGCGACCTCCAGGATGGAGGCGGAGCCCGAGCCGTTGTCGTTGATGCCGGGACCGGCGGGCACGCTGTCGAGGTGGGCGCCGACCATCACCACGTTGCGCGGGTCGCCGAAGCGGGACTCGGCGATCACGTTGTCGTTGGTGCCCAGCACGAGGGTGGAGTCGACCTTGAGCCGTACGGTCGCCCCGGCCGTGGCCGCCAGCTCGTTGCCGACCGCGAAGTCGGCGAAGACCATCGGGACCCCGGCCCGCCACTCGCCGATGTCGAGCGGGAAGGCGTCGGTCCGGCCCGGCTGGCCCTCGTTGAACACGATGATCCCGGACGCCCCGGCGCGGCCCGCGTTGCGGATCTTCAGGGCGAAGGCGCACGTGCCGCGCTGGATGAGCGCGATCCGCCCGGCCACGAACCCGGCGAAGTCGGACGCTTCGCAGCCGCTGGTCGAGGTGGGCGTCGGGGTCGGCGGCAGGGTCAGGTCAACGGCCTGGACCTGCGCGGTCACGTCACCGGCGGGGGAGGGCTCGAAGGAGAAGAAGTCGTCGTTAGGCACGTACGTCTTCGAGCCCGGCGCGGTGAGGTTGAGCGTGGGCGGGGAGTTCTCGGTCCAGCTCTCGACGAAGTTGATCGGCTGGAGCGTGACCTTGTATCCGGCCTTGCGCAGTTTGCCCGCCACATAGTCGCGGGAGGCGTTGTAGCCGGGGGTGCCCGCGGCGCGGGTGCCGCCGTTGGCGTCGGCGATCGCCTGCAGGGCGTCGAGGTGCTTCTTGGCGTTCGGGCCCTTCACCTGCTTGACGAGCAACTTGGCGAAGAGGTCGTCAAGGCCGCCGGCGTTGGCCGGGGTGGTCAGAGCCAGTGGTAGGGCCAGTGCGGTGATCAGTGCGATGGCGATTCGACGCATAAGGGTTCCCCTGGTGGACGAATTCGATGATTCCCCCGAGCCGCCACGTGAACGTAACCCGGCGGAGGATCACTGAGAAGGCCCACTAGTGCGTCAATATCCGGACATATCCGGTTGGTTCACTCGGCCCGGCGGGCACGGGCGCGCCGAGGGTCACTCGGCGCGGCGGGCGCGGGCGCGCCGCTTGCCCTCGTGCATCGCCTGTACGCGGGCGACCGGGATCGTGTGCCCCTCCTCGACCAGGTCGGCGGGCAGCCGCTGCGGCTCGGGCATGGACTCGGCCCACGGGTCCGCGTCCTTGAGCAGCCCGGCCGCCGTGTGCACGGTGAAGTCGGCGGGCACCACCTGATCGAGCGACTCCCACGCCACGGGGAACGACACGGGCGTGCCGGGGCGTACGCGAGGGCTGTAGGCGGCCGCCACCGTGGCCCCGCCCGCCCGGGTCGAGTCGATGAACACCTTGCCCGCGCGGTCCTCGCGGATGAACGCCGTGGTGGCCAGCGCCGGGTCCACCCGCTCGGCCCGGGCCGCCAGCGCGCGCGTGGCCGCGGCCAGGTCCTCCACGCCCGTCCCCTCGGCCACAGGCACGAACACGTGCACGCCCTTCGCCCCGCTGGTCTTCACCGCGCCCGCCAGCCCGGCGTCGTCCAGGGCCTGGCGCACCAGGAAGGCCCCGCGCACGGCCAGCTCGAAGGCGTCGCTGCCGTCGGGCGGGTCGAGGTCGAGGATCATGTGGGTGGGATGGGAGCGCACGAACAGCCCGGGGTGGTACTCCACCGCCCGCTGGTTGGCGAACCAGAGCAGCGTCCTGCGGTCGTTGCACAGCGCGTACGTCACCTGCCTGCGCGACGCCTCGGCCCACACGGAGACCGACTGCACCCATTCGGGGGCGTACTTGGGCAGGTTCTTCTGCATGAACGGCTCCTGCCCCGGCCGCACGCGGATGACCGAGAGCGCCCGGTCGCGCAGGGCCGGGATGATCCGGTCGCCGACCGCGTCGAGGTAGTCGACCAGGTCGCGCTTGGTCGCGCCGGCCCCGTCGAACAGGGGCTGGTCGAGGTTGGTGAGCGCCACCCCGTCACGTGTCTCATCGCCGGCCACCCGCCCTACGATGCCCATGACGTGTGTCCGAGGTCAACAACTGGAGCCCGATGACTCGCTACCTCTACCTCACCCGCCACGGCGAGGCCACGCCGGACGAGACCGGCCTGACCGCGAACGGCCGCCGCCAGGCCGCGCTGCTCGGCGAGCGGCTGAAGGACGTCCCCCTCTCCGCCGTCCACCACGGCCCGCTCCCGAGGGCCGCCCAGACCGCGCGCCTGATCGCCGAGCACCTTACCGGTGTGCCCGTGCGCGTCTCGGAGGCGGCCGGGGACTACCTCCCGTACGTGCCGGTGAAGGAAGAGCTGCCCCCGGAGCACGCGGACCGGTTGCTCGGCTTCCTCGCCAACTTCCCGGCGGACGGCGGCGCGCGCCTCGTCCGCCAGGCCGAGGAGCTGTTCACCGGTCCGGTGGAGGAGACGCGGCACGAGCTGGTCGTGACGCACAACTTCCTGATCGGCTGGCTCGTCCGCGCCGCCCTGGACGCCCCCGGCTGGCGCTGGCTCGGCCTCAACCACTGCAACGCCGCCCTGACGGTCATCCGATATGCGTCGGACCGCCCGTCCTCCGTGCTCTTCTTCAACGACATGGCGCACCTGCCGCCCGAGCTCAGGTGGACCGGATTCCCGCCAGAGCTGCGCCTGTAGCTCCTCGCAGGCTGGGCAGCGCGGCCGGCCGCCCGCTGATCAGCAGGAGCAACGCCTGTACGGGCCCCTCGACCACGTCCCCTTCGCCCACCGACCAGTCCACGTCCGTGGCCACGAGCCGCAGCCCGCGCAGGCGGCGCTGCGGATGGAAGGGGAAGCCGCGCTCCCAGATGTGCACGGCGCAGGCGCGGGCCGCCTCCAGCGGCATGGCCCGGTCGAGGCCGAGCGGCACGGCGATGTCCTGCGCGTGGACCAGCACGTCGAAGAGCGGGTCGAGCGGCTTGGTCGTCGGCGCCCGGCGGTGCGAGGTGGCCGACTCGCGCACCTGAGCGACGAGCTCGCCGACCGGCAGCCTGGCGTGACGTACCGCCGTGTCGCGGACGAAACGATCGAAGCTCCCACGGGCCCGGACGAAGTCCACCAGCGCCCGCGGGACGTTCACGTTGGTGGCGAGCGCGAGGTGGGCGGCCACGTCGCGGACCCGCCAGCCCTCGCAGAGCGACGGCCGCTCCCAGTCGTCGGCGGGCAGCGAGCCGAGCAGGTCGGCCACGCCGCGCCGCTCGATCTCGAGGGCGGCCCAGATCTCTTCCTGGTTCATCGCACCCTCCCATTGCTAAGGTGGCCTTAATATAAGGCTTCCTGAGCGATTGGAGAAGGGGTTTGGCCGCCACACATCCACCGCACGTCATAGCCCTGCTTTACGAGGCGTACCTGCGCCTGCAGGACGTCGTGCTCGACGTCGGCAGGTCGTACGACGCCCGCATCCGGCCCGCGCACTCGGCGGTGTTCTTCCACATGGAGCACGACGGCATCCGGCTGAGCAGGCTCGCGGAGAAGGCGCAGATGACCCCGCAGGCGATGGGGGCGCTGGTCGACGACTTGGAGGAGCTGGGCTACCTGCGCCGGGTGCCCGACCCGGCCGACCGCCGTGCCAAGCTCATCGAGTTCACCGAGCGCGGCGACGAGGCGCTGAGGGTCGGCTACACCGCGATCGACGACGTCGAACGACGCCTCGCGGCCCTGCTCGGCGAGGACGGCCTCGCCGAGCTGAACACCACGCTGAGCCGCGTCATCAACGCGTTCTAGGGGGCCGCCTTGGCCATCGTCTCCCGCTCCTCGCGGGTGGGGATCAACCCGGCGGGCGCGAGGATCTTCGACTCCTCGAACGGCGCCTCCGTGGTCGGCAGCGGCTCACGCGACCTGACCGCCTTCACCCACACGCGCAGCGCGTCGAGGATCACGATGATGATCAGGACCGCGAACAGCGCCGCCAGGATCCCGTCCACGGTGGAGTTGAGCACGACCTGCTCCATCGCGTCCCGGGTCTTGGCCGGCGCGAGCAGCTTCCCCTGGTCCAGCGCCGTCTGGTAACGGTCGCGCTGGGCGAAGAAGCCGAGCGTGGGGTCGGAGGAGAACACCTTCTGGTAGCTGGCCGTCAGCGTGACGGCCACGTCCCAGGCCAACGGCACCCCCGTCACCCAGGCCCACTTCAGCCGGCCGCTCTTGATCAGCAACGTCGTGGCGACCGTGAGCGCCACCGCGGCGAGCAGCTGGTTGGCGATGCCGAAGAGCGGGAACAGCTGGTTGATGCCGCCCAGCGGGTCGTTGACGCCCACGTACAGGAAGTATCCCCAGGCCGCCACGACGACGGCGCTGGCCGCCACCAGCCCCGGCCACCAGCTCACCCTGGAGATCGGCTTCCACAGGTTGCCCAGCGTGTCCTGCAGCATGAACCGCCCCACCCGGGTGCCCGCGTCGACCGTCGTGAGGATGAACAGCGCCTCGAACATGATCGCGAAGTGGTACCAGAACGCCTGCAGCCCCGCCCCGCCGATGAACCCGGAGAAGATCTGCGAGATCCCCACCGCCAGCGTGGGCGCGCCGCCCGTCCGGGCGATCAGGGTCTGCTCCTGTACGGCTGCCGCCGCGGCCTGCAACTGCTCCGGCGTGATCACGAAGCCCATGTCGGTGACCGCCTGCGAGGCGCTCTGCACGGTGGCCCCGACGACGCCGGCCGGGGAGTTCATCGCGAAGTAGAGACCGGGGGTCAGCACGCAGGCCGCGGTGATGGCCATGACGGCCACGAACGACTCCATCAGCATGGAGCCGTACCCGATCATCCGGACCTGGGTCTCCTTCTGGATCATCTTGGGCGTCGTGCCGGACGAGATCAGCGAGTGGAACCCCGACAGCGCGCCGCACGCGATGATGATGAACACGAACGGGAACAGCGACCCGGCGAACACCGGGCCCTTGCCGCTGAACGCGAAGTCCGTGAACGCCGGCGTCCGCAGCGTGGGCATCGTGACGGCGATCCCGATCGCGATCAGCACGATGGTGCCGATCTTCATGAAGGTCGAGAGGTAGTCGCGCGGCGCGAGCAGCATCCAGACGGGCAACACCGCGGCGACGAACCCGTACGCGATGAGCCACAGCGCCAGCGCGGACGGGCTCAGCGTGAAGAACGGCGCCCAGCTCGACTCCTGCACCCAGCCGCCGGCCACGATCGACAGCAGCAGCAGCGCGACCCCGATCACGGTGGTCTCGACGACCCTGCCCGGCCTGAGCACCCGCAGGTAGAAGCCCATGAACAGGGCGATCGGGATGGTCATGGCGATGGAGAAGACGCCCCACGGCGACTTGGCCAGGGCGTTGACCACGACCAGGGCCAGCACGGCGAGCAGGATGATCATGATGGCGAAGACCGCGACGAGCGCCGCCACCCCGCCGATCGGCCCGATCTCCTCGCGGGCCATCTGGCCGAGGCTGCGGCCGTTGCGCCGCATGGAGAAGAACAGGATCACCATGTCCTGCACGGCCCCCGCGAAGATCACTCCCGCGACGATCCAGATGGTGCCGGGGAGGTAGCCCATCTGGGCCGCCAGCACGGGTCCCACCAGCGGCCCCGCCCCGGCGATGGCGGCGAAGTGGTGGCCGAACAGGATCCGGCGGTCGGTCGGCTGGTAGTCGATGCCGTTGTCGAGCCGCTCGGCCGGGGTGGCCCTGCGGTCGTCCGCGCCCAGCACCCTGCGGACGATGAAACGGGCATAGAACCGGTAGGCGATGGCGTACGAACCGAGTGCGGCGGCCAGCAGCCAGACCGCGTTGACGTTCTCCCCTCTGGACAGGGCCAGCACGGCCCACCCCACGGCCCCGGCGAGCGCGACCGCCGTCCAGATGATGATGGAACGTAACTTCACCGGTTACCTCCCATATGTGAAGGGCCATACAGAGGTCGCCCCAGGCAGCAGCGCAGTCCGGCGTCCGGCGGCAGATCGGTCGTGAAACGCCGCCAGCGCCACAGCGGGCGGCAGTCGATCGTGACGGGGAGTTCGGCGAGATGCACCCAGGCGGTCGGATGGGCGTAGACCTTCTCGTCCTCGTCGCCGAGCCGGCGCGCTCGCCGTGGGAGCCGGGAGCGGGATAACGGCCGGACCGAGAACTCACCCGCGTCGGCGCAGCAGAGGCCGGTCACGTGCCAGTCGAAGAACACCACTTCGTCGTCGCGCAGTGCTTCACGGGCGGCCGGCGTGAGCGTGACACGGGGCATCTGTGGCTCCTGAAGACCAGGTAGCTCAGAAATCACCGACGGCCTTACCCGCTGCCACCGCTCCCGAAACGTCGCCCGGCGTCCACATCCCGCCGTACATCGGGGTGGACGGGATCCTTGGGAGGGGGCCTTCGGGGTGAAGGCCCCCTCCGTGGGTCAGGGTTACTTCCAGGGGTTGAAGTAGGCCACCGTGCCGAAGTCGATATCCATCGAGTCCGCGCTCCCAGCCGTGGCCGTGGCCCCGGTGACGAAGATGCGGATGCCGGCCGCCGCGTCCACCGCCAGCGCGTGCGAGCGGTCCTGCGCCCCCGCCGCCCCGTCGTAGCGCCCCGTCCACACCTCCTGCCCCGTGGCCGAGTCGTACGCGACCGTCACGTAGTCACTCCCGCCGACACCATCCTCGGAGTCGGAGCTCTCACCGGTGATGACGACCCTGGAGCCGTCCGGGGTGGCGGCGACGTCCCAGGCGTAGTCCTCGCCCTTCCCCTGCCCGTCGCGGCGCTGCACCCACGCCCGCTGACCCGTGCCCGGGTCGTAGGCGACCGTGGTGAAGTCGGACCGCGTGCCCTCTCCCTCCGTGTTGCCGGTCACGTACAGCCTGCCGGCGGCGAGGGCGACGGCGTGCGGGGTGTCGCTGCCGTGCGCCGGCCCGTCGTAGCGGTCCGTCCAGAGCTCCTTGCCGGTGGCGACGTCGTAGGCGACCGTGGCGAGGTCGGTCTGCGTGCCCCGGCCCTCGCTGGACCCGGTGACGTAGACGGACCTGTCGTCGACGGCCATGCCGGAGGGGATGTCCATCCCGTTCGCGGGGCCGTTGTGCCGGGCGGCCCAGAGCTGTTCGCCGGTGGCCGTGTTGAACGCCACGGTGCCCCAGTCGGAGAAGCCCGTGCCGGAGACGCCCTGGCTCTGGCCGGTGACGAAGAGCTTGGACCCGTCCGGGGTCACCTCGATCTCCCGGGCGTCGTCGGTGCCGCCCCCGGGCCCGTCATAGTGCTGCAGCCAGGTGCGCTCCCCGTTGTCGGCGTTGTACGCGACGATGAAGTAGTCGTCCTTGCCGCCCTCGGCCAGCGTGCTCATGCCGGTGGCGTAGACGCTCTTCCCGTCGGGGCTGACCGCGACCGCGTTGGCGAAGTCCGACAGGTTGCCCGGCCCGGTGTGCCGGGCGACCCAGAGCTCCGCGCCCGAGGCGGTGTCGTACGCGATGGTGACGGCGTCGTTGCCGGTGTCGGTGCCCGCGCTGATGCCGGTGACGAAGAGCTTGCTCCCGTCGGGGCTCATCACGATCGCCGCCGGCTCGTCGTACGTCCCCGCGGGGCCCTTGTAGCTCTTGCTCCACAGCTGCGCGCCGGTGGCCGCGTCGTAGGCGACGGTGGCGATGCTCGGGCTGAGCGCGCCGGGGGACGTTCCGAAGCTGGCGCCCGTCACGTACACCTGCTTGCCCTTGGGGTCGAGCGCGATGAACTCGGCGGAGTCGGCGCCGCCCGCGGCCCCGTACGTGGCCGACCAGGTCTCGGGCACCGGCCGTACGAGGACGGGCACGCGTACGCTGTGCCGCCCGTCCTTCCACGTGAGCTGCCCGCCCGTGTAGGCGTTCATCGGGGCCGTGGTCCGCGTGAACGTCACCGTGAACGACTTCGTCTGCCCCGGCCGCACCGTGAGCCGGCTCGGCGTCACCTTGGCCGTGATCCCGGCCAGACCGGAGGCGGAGGCCGTGTACGTGGCGGTCGAGCGGCCGACGTTGGTCACCGAGCGCGTCACGGTCTGCGTGCCGGGCAGCCGGCCGACCGAGATCGACGGGCCGTTGAAGTCACTGGGGTCCAGCGAGTACCCCCGCTTCTTCAGCGCGTCGCACACCTTCCGGTCGATGCCCGTGGTCGTCCCGCAGAGGAACGCCGTCCAGTCCTTCACCCCGCTGTCGTAGACGAGCCCGGGGTCGGCGGCGCTGTTCGGGGCGACGTGGCCGGCGCCCTGACCGAAGATCACCTTCGGGTCGGTGCCGGGCCCGTCCAGGACGTCGGTGCCGCTGGTCATCAGGGCCGACTTGACGGCCATCGGCGACCAGTCCGGGTGCAGGTCCTTCAGCAGCGCGGCGAGCCCGGCGACGTGCGGGGCGGACATCGACGTCCCGCTGGACAGCCCGAACTCGGCCCCGTTGTTGCCCGGCGGCGCCGTAGCGGCCAGGATGTCCTGCCCGGGAGCGGTCAGGTCCGGCTTGAGCAGGTCACCGCCGCCCGCGCTGAGCGGGCCCCGGGAGGAGAAGGCGGCCAGGTACGGCGCCGGGACGTCGTCGCTGATCTTCGCCTGGTCGATCGTGGCCGTCGCGCCGCTCGTGGCGGCATAGTCCTTGACCGCCTGCCGGTCCTTCACCGCGAGGTGCACGGTGGGGATGGAGTGGAAGTCGGCGTTGAGGGAGTTCTCGTCGACGTTCACGAGTACCGTGCCGACGCCGCCCGCCTCGGCCACGGCCAGGCTCTTGTCGACGCGCGGCGTCACGCCGCGGTCGCAGATGACGATCTTGCCCTTCACCTTGGCCG
The DNA here is from genome assembly GCF_053587055.1 of Nonomuraea sp. NPDC003707. Lineage (NCBI taxonomy): Bacteria > Bacillati > Actinomycetota > Actinomycetes > Streptosporangiales > Streptosporangiaceae > Nonomuraea > Nonomuraea sp. NPDC003707. The sequence continues at coordinate 18,101 of NZ_JBSFNK010000026.1, forward strand.
GGTCGAGCACCGGTTTGCCGTCGTTGTTCCTGGCCGCGTAGCACTGGGCCACCATGGTGGGGTCGGCGCCGGGCAGTCCCACGGCCGTGGAGTCGACGAGCGGCGCCGGGCCGGCCTTGGTCGCCGCCAGCGAGGCCCCGCCGTACGTCGTGCCGTTCCCGAGCGTCGCCGACCCCTGCGTGCCGCGGTTGTGTGTGCCCGCCGCGACCGTGGTCACCCACGGGGAGGGGTGGTTGACGGTGGAGGCGGCGGGGCCGTCGTTGCCGGCGGAGGCGGAGACGAAGATGCCGGCCTGCGCGGCCGCCAGGAACGCCATCTCCGCCGGGTCGAGGAAGTCCGTGCTCGTGCCCGAGACCGAGTAGTTGATGACGTCCACGCCGTCCGCGACCGCCTGGTCGATGGCGGCGACGAGGTCGGAGTAGTAGCCGTTGGCCGTCGAGGAGTCCTGCGCCGACCAGAGCGCCTTGTAGACGGCCACCCGCGCGCGCGGCGCCATGCCGCTGATCGCGCCGAACGCCGCCGCCGGCCCGGTCGCGGGCACGGCGTGGTTGCCGGCCGCCGTCGAGGCCGTGTGCGTGCCGTGCCCGTTGTAGTCGACCGGCGAGGTGAACTCCCACGGCAGCAGTTCCTGCACGGCGGCGTCACCGCCCCAGGCCGCGTCGAAGTGCCGAGCCGCGACCACCTTGCCGTTGCACACCGCCGGGCTCGTTTGCGGGCACGCGCCGCGGAAGCCGCGGATCGGCTTGTACGGCTTGCCGCTGCCGTCGGGGTTGGCGAAGCTCTTGCTGGACGGTGTGACACCGGTGTCGATCACGCCGATGACCAGGCCGTCGCCGGCGCCCTTGCCGTGCCGGCCGCCGGTGGGGCCGCCGAGCTGGTCCCAGAGGCCGCCGCGGGCGTCGAGGCCCAGGAAGTGCGGCGTCGAGGACGTCTGGACCGTCACCTTCCTGTCCTCGGTCACGGCCACGACGTCGGGCATCGCCCGCAGCTCCCTGGCCTGCGAGCCGGTCAGCTTGGCCGCGAAGCCGCCGTACGAGTACACGTACTCGTAGAGCTTCCTGCCGCCGCCGACCTTCTTGAGCGCGGCGTCGTGCCGGCCGCGCAGGTGGTCCACGTACTTGGTCACGTCGGCCGAGCCCGGGTCGATCTTCTCGCCCTGCGCGGGTTTGGTGGTGGACAGCCCGGCCACGTCGCCCTCGTACGTGGCGACGGGGTCCGCCGCCATCTGCACGATGTAGGTCTTCTGCTCTTCGGGCGCGGTCTCGGCCGCGGCCGCTCCCGGCCAGGCCACCGCGATCAGCGCGGTCGCCGCTACGAGTAAGCGGCGGCCACGCGTAGGTTCGGACAGGTCCATCGTCGCCCCTCTGTACATCGCCCGCTGATCACGCGGAACGATCGCCGAGGCTAATGAGGACGGCCGGGGGCGGCATCCGTACCGAATACGGATTTTTGGGCAGCACCTATCGCAAGAGGGAGATCAGGTAGCCTGTTTTCCTCTGATATATCGCCATTAGGGCAGGTAGGGGGTGGCCGCATGCCCCGCGTCGCCCCCTCGGGTTCCCTCTCCGATGTGCTCATCGGGCGCCGCTCCGAGCTGGCCCTCCTCCGTACCGTCATCGCCGCCCCGCCCTCGCTCGCGCTCGTCGAGGGGGAGGCGGGCATCGGGAAGAGCCGCCTGGTGGGGGAGCTGCTGTCCGCGTCCGGGGCGCGCCGGCTCGTGGGGCAGTGCGAGCAGCTCCAGGAGCCCCTGCCGCTGTCCCCGCTGCTCGACGCCTTCCGCCTGGCGGCCGACCTCACCGCGTCCCGGCCGGTCAGCCCAGTGGTGGGAGCGCTCGTGCCGCTCCTTCCCGAGCTCGCCGAGCGCCTGCCGCCGCCGCTGCCCCCGTTACCGGACCAGCGGGCCGAGCGGCACCGGGTGTTCCGGGCGGCCGTGGCCCTGCTCGACCACCTGAGCCCGCTGGTGCTCGTCCTGGAGGACGTGCACTGGGCAGACGGCGGCACGCACGACTTCCTGGCCTTCCTCGCCGCCCACCAGCCGAGCGACGTCTCGGTGATCCTCACCGTCCGCACCGGGTCGGGGGCGCTGCCGATCCGTGAGGCCCTCGCCCGCGCGCCGTCCGGGCCGGCGCGGGTGGTCAGCCTGACCCCGCTGAGCCCGCCCGAGGTGGAGGAGCTCGCGCGGAGCATCCTCAAGGCCGAGCTCCCCGGCACGTTCGCGGCCCTGCTCTACGAGAAGACCGGGGGCATCCCGTTCGTCGTGGAGGAGGTGCTCCGCACGCTGCTGGAGCGCCTGCCCGCCGATGAGATCCCCGGCCGCCCCGACGTCCTGTCCGCCCTGGCCGTCCCGACGGTGCTGCGCGACGTCGTGCTGCAGCGCCTGTCCTCCCTCGACGGCGCCGCGCGGGAGATCCTCGGGGCCGCCGCGGTCATCGGCACGACGCCCGACGACCGGACACTCGCGGAGGTCACGGGCCGCGGCCCCTTGGAGATCGCCAAGGCCCTCGCGTCGGCGCAGGCCGTGGGGCTGCTGCACGAGGAGGACGGGAGGTCCCGGTTCAGGCACGCGCTGGCGCGGCAGATCGTGTACGAGTCCGTGACCGCGCCGGAGCGGCGGTGGCTGCATCTCAGGACCGCGCAGGCCCTGGAGGCCGGGTCAGGTCCCAGGCCGGTGGCCCGGCTGGCCCACCATTTCCGGCTCGCGGGGCGTACCGAGGAGTTCGTGGCGAACGCGGAGGCCGCCGCCGGCACCGCCCTGTCCCACGGGAACGACGCCACAGCGGCCCGCTTCCTACTCCAGGCGCTGGAGGTCGGCTCGTTGCCCCGGGAGACGCGGGTACGGCTGGCCGTCAAGCTGGGCCGGGTGGCGGTGGACGGCCTGGCCCACGCGGAGGCCGTACCGATGCTCGAACGCCTCCTCGCCACCGAGCCGCTGCCCGCCCATCTGCGCGGCGAGCTGCGCTTCGCGCTCGGCCGGCTGCTGCGCCAGCAGGGGGAGGCGCGGGCCGGCCACCTGCAGATCGAGCGCGCGGTCGGCGACCTCGGCGACCGGCCCGCGCTGCTGGGGCGGGCGCTGGCCGTGCTCGCCGCGCCCGAGACCGTCGTGGACCGGCACGTGAGCGAGCACACCGCGAGGTGCGACGAGGCCGAGGAGGCCGCCCGCCGCAGCGGCGACCCCGACGTGGACATCGCGGTACGCATCGCGCGGGCATCCCTGCTGCTGGAGCAGGGGCACCCGGGGAGCGGGCGGCTCATCGACGACCTGCTGCGCGACGACCGGCTCCGTGGCGTGCCCCGGGAACACGCCCGCGCCTGCCTCAACTGGGCCCAGGGCGCGCTGCACATCGGATGCCTGGAGCGCGCCGAGGCCCTGCTGGCGGAGGGGCGCCGGGTGGCCGACCAGGCCGAGTACCTGCGGGTCGCGGAGGTCGTGGAGCTGGTGACGGCCGCGGTCGACCGGGCGGCGGGGCGCTGGGACGGCCTGGAGGCCCGGGTCCGCCGCCTGGGTGGCGCGCCCGGCTGGACCGCCTCCCCGGGCGCCGGGACGACCGCCTCCCCGGGCGCGGGGACGGCCACTTTTCCGGCCGCGTCGATGGAGGCGGGGCTGCTGCTCGGCGCGCTGCTGGCGGCGACGGGTCCGGCCGAGGAGGCCGTGGCGTGCCTGGGCGAGGTGATCGCCGTCGCCGAACGGGCCGGCGCCGTCTGGCCGCTCATCCCCGCCAAGATGACGCTCTCCCGCCTCCTGCTGACCCTGGACGACGTCGCCGGCGCCGCCGCGCACGCTACCGCCGCGCTCTCCCTCGTACGGGCCAAGGGGAACTGGGTGTGGGGCGCGGAGACCGTCCTGTGCCTGGTGGACGCGCTCGGCAGGACGTCCGGGACCGTGGAGCTCGTGGACGAGCTGGGCGCCGGCCTCGAAGGCGCCGACGCCCCGATCGCGCGGGCGGCGCTCCTGACCGCCCGCGCCGTCGTCTCCCAGGACCCGCCGGAGGCCGACGAACTGCTTGACGCGGCGCGTACCACCCTCCAGGAGGCCGGGCTGCGCTACGAGGAGGCCCAGGCGGCCGAGCGCCTGGGCCGATGGCGCTGCGAACGCGGCACGGGCGACGGTGGGCCCCTGCTCGAAGCGGCGCTGCGCCTGTACGCGGCGATGGGGGCCGACCGGGACCTCGCCCGGATCAGCCGGATCATGCGCCAGAACGGCGTGCCGATCCCTTATCCGTGGCGGGGCGGACGGCCGTCCCACGGGCAGACGCTGTCGTCGCGGGAACGGGAGGTGGCGCTGCTGGCGGCGGAGGGGAAGACGAACCAGGAGATCGCCACCGAGCTGTTCCTGTCGAGGCGGACGGTGGAGAGCCACATCTCCAGCGCCCTGCGCAAGCTGGGCCTCCCGTCGCGCAGAGAGCTGCGGGCCCAAGGCGGTCTCGCCGATCTGTAGCGGCTCAGTCGACCAGGCGGCGCTCCCAGGCCCAGGCGACGATCTCGACCCGGTTGCGCAGGCCGAGCTTGGTCATGATGCCGGACACATGGCCTTTGACGGTGCTCAGCGAGATGAAGAGCTCGGCGGCGATCTCCTGGTTGGTACGGCCCCTGGCGACCGCCCGGACGACCTCGAACTCCCGGTCCGACAGCGGTTGCGCGGGCGCATGGGTGACCGGGGAGGCGGTGGCCGTGAGGTGGCGCAGCAGCCGGAGGGTGAGCGAGGGGGAGATCAGGGCGTCCCCGGCGTTCGCGGCCCGGACCGCCTCGACGAGCAGATCGGGGCCGACGTCCTTCAGCACGAAGCCGGTCGCCCCGCCGCGCAGGGCGCCGTGGACGTACTCGTCGAGGTCGAAGGTGGTGACGACGACCACCCGCAGCGGGTCGGCGACCTCCGGCCCCGCGAGGGCCCGCGTGACCTCGATGCCGTCGAGGCCGGGCATCTGGATGTCCACGAGGCACACGTCGGGGCGCAGCCGGCGGGCCAGGGCGACCGCCTCGGCGCCGTCGGCGGCCTCGGCGACGACCCTGATGCCGGGCTGGTCCTCCAGGATGAGGCGCAGGCAGTCACGGATCATCGCCTGGTCGTCGGCCAGCATGACGGTGATGTCCGCGGCGCTCATGGGTGCTCCCGCGCCGGGACGGGGAGGGCGGCGACCACGGACCAGCCGGCGCCGGCGCGCGGGCCCGCGCGAAGCGTCCCGCCGAGGGCCTCGACGCGTTCGCGCATCCCGACCAGGCCGTATCCGCCATATCCGGAGCGTCGGAGCCGCCGGGCCGGGGCGGGAGGGGCGTCGTCCGCGACCTCGACGGTGACCGAGTTCCGGGCTCGCGTGACGGTGACGTTGACCGAGCGGGCCTGCGGGGCGTGGCGGGAGACGTTGGTCAGCGACTCCTGCACGATCCGGTAGACGGTGGTGGCCACCTCGGGCGGCCAGAGCGAGGTGTCCTCGCCTTCGGGGAGCCGCAGCCGTACGGCGGGTCCGTGGCCGCCGAAGCGCCTGACCAGCTCGTCCAGGCCGTCGAGGGAGGGCAGGCCCCGGGCCGGGTCGCGGAGCAGGCCGACGACGCGGCGGGTGGCGGCCAGGGCGTCGGAGCCGGCCGTCTCGATGTCCGCCAGCGAGGTCGCCAGCCGCTCCGGCTGCTTGTGCGCGAGCAGCCGCGCGGTCTGCGCCTGGAGCACGACGCACGTGACGTGGTGGGCGACGACGTCGTGCAGCTCCCTGGCCAGCTCCATGCGCTCGCCACGGCGTACGCGCTCCTCGACGGCCCGGCGGCGGCTGGCCAGCAGCCGCGGCCACAGCCCGGCCACGACGGCGCCCGCCCAGCCCACGGCGCTCATCGTCCCCACGGCCGCCTGGGAGCCGGCGGCGAAGGCCCCCGCCACCACCACGAGCCCGCCACCGGCGACGGCGCAGGCCGGACGGGGCGCAAGCACCCGGACGGCCGACCCGACGAGGACGGACAACCCGAAGGTCACGCCGGGACCGGGCTCGGTGGGCAGGTGAGCGACCCGGGCGACCACGATGGCGGCCGCCGCGACGCCCATCCCCGCGACCGCCGTCCACAACCGGCTCCGCCGGCGGACGAGCGCGAGCGCGCAGACCGCCGCCCCGGCGGTGCACCCGGACACCCAGTACGCGCCACCCCAGCTCGCGCCGATCCGGTAGCCGTAGAAGGCGAGCACCGCCGCGGACACCGCGCCGATCATCACGTCGGCCGCGATCCCGGCCCGCCACTCCAGCACCCGCACACCGCCCAGGCTAGGAGCCGCCGCCCGCCCGCCGCACCGGCCGAAAGTACGGTCATGCGGCTCCGCACCCAACAAGTAGGAGTCACCGATCGCGATGGGACTTCACCGGCGATCGGCCAGACAGCAGACTGTCCCTGCGGCCATCGTCGGCTCTCCGCGAAACGTGAAGCGTGGCTCTTTCGCGGGAGCGTTCATGCGATGGCCGTCACCATTGCGGACATGACACCCGCAAACCGGCGAGGTCATCCGGCCCGGGGTCGAATCTCCACGTCCCGGGAGGACAGCACGCCTGCCGGCGGAGAAAAATCCGTACCCGCTTCGACGATCGATCACTCCTGATCATGAACGGCTTGCCATCATGTGCTCACACAAAGCAAGGGCCCCGGCCACCTGGGCCGGGATCCCTTCCGACCGCAGCGAAGGTAGGTGTGCGTGAACGTAGAGGCGGAGATCCTCGACCTGAAGCTCCGGGTGGAAGCTCTCGAAGCGGCCCTGCGCTCCAACGCCCGGCACGACGACATCATCCCCGCCCAGGCCGGCCCCTACCGGTCCGAGCTGCCGGCCCTCGTCGCGCAGGTGTCGATCGGCGTGGCCGAGCTGAGGGCCGAGATGGCGGACATCCGCACCGAGGTGAGCCAGGACTTCGAGGCTCTGATCGTGGAGGTCGCCGGGGTCCGCGTGCAGATGACCGAGAACTACAAGGCCATTCATTCGGACCTGCTCGGGAAGATCGACTCGCTGCGCTGCGAGATGATCGACCTCGGCCTCAGGCTCGACCGGCTCACGGAGACGGGCGGAGCCTGAGACCGCCGGGGCCGGGGGATCAGGCGCCGAGGTCGTCGGCCAGCCGGCTCAGGTAGGTCGCGAACTGCCGCCGGTCGAGCTCGTCCCAGGAGGCGGTCAGCTCCTCGAAGGCCCGGCGCTGCCACTGCCTGGCCCCGGCCAGCAGCGCGTGCCCGCTGTCCGTGAGCCGCAGGGAGGCGCGGCGCCGGTCCCGCTCGGAGGTGTCGCGGGCGAGGTAGCCCGCCTCGACGGCGTCCCTGACCATGCGGCTGGCGCCCGAATGATCGAGGCCGAGCTGGTGCGCCACGGTGCCGACCGTGGGCGGCTCGGGCGCCTCTCCGCCGGCGCGCGCGTTCGTGTGCACGGCCTCCACCACCAGGATGTGCTGCACGTGACGCTGCTCCCCGGTCAGCTCTTCCGACGCCCGCCCGGCCCACCGGCGGGACCAGAAGCGCACCAGGTGGAACAGCGCCGGTCCGCCGTCGGCCTCCTCGCTCATGCCCTCACCCTACGACAGGTTGCATGCGATACGCACGTATGATTATGTGCGTATCACATACATCTTCTCCGGAAGGGATGCCGTCATGGCCATCGTCATGAACCACCTGATCGTCCCCGCCGCCGACCGCGAGGGTGCGGCGGCGTTCTTCGCCGGCCTGCTGGGGCTGCGGGTCGGCCCGCCCGCCGGGCCGTTCGCGCCCGTCAGCGTCAACGACGACCTCACGCTCGACTTCGACGACCGCCGCGCGCCCCAGTCCGGCCACTACGCCTTCCTGGTGGACGACGACACCTTCGACGCGCTCATGGAGCGGCTTGAGAGGGACCCGGCGATCGACTACGGCTCCGGCCCGATGAACGGCTGGGACCGCGAGATCAACCATCTGGCGGGCGGCCGCGGCGTGTACGTGCGCGACCCCAACGGCCACAGCTACGAGCTGTTCACCGCCGAGCCGGAAGATCACTGAGCCGTCGGTCTGCGGGGTCGCCGCAGGTGGGCAAAGCATGATTTAGGCGGTAAATCCAGCGAAGCGGTGAGAAGGGAAAACTGCCATCATCTGGCCCCCTCCGTGGCTAGAGTGATGATTCCAATATCGGCGGGATATTCCCTGGTATCCGCAGCGCGAGGAGTCGCGGGTGAATCACCGCGTGACCGACGAGGCCATGGTCCGAGCCCTGTACCGCGAATACGGCGCCCCCCTGATGGCCTTCGCCGTCCGGCTGACGGGTGGCGATCGGCGCTGGGCCGAGGACGTCGTGCAGGAGACCCTGGTACGCGCCTGGCGCAACCTCCCCGACCTGCGTACCGACTCCGGCTCCCTGATGCCCTGGCTGGCGACCGTCGCCCGCCGCGTGGTCATCGACAACCGGCGCCGCTCCGGCTCGCGCCCGCTCGACACCGTCGAGGACGTCCCGGAACGCCTCAACTCGGTGGCCGCGGAGGACGAGCAGCTGTTACGCGAGATCGTCGTGACCGACGCGATGATGTCGCTCTCACCGGCCCATCGGCAGGTGCTCACGGAGACGTTCCTCCTGGACCGCACGGTCCAGGAGGCGGCGGAGATCATCGGGGTGCCCGTGGGCACCGTGAAGTCCCGCGTGTACTACGCCATGCGCGCGTTACGCGTGGCGCTGGAGGAAAGGGGGGTGACGCTGCCATGACGTGGGAGGCGCGTCACGATGAGAGCCACACCGAAAGGGGGGTGACGTTGCCATGACGAGGGAGGCGCGTCACTACGGAAGCCACCGCGAAAGGGGGGGTGACGCGCTCATGTCGGAGATGCGTCACGCAGCAAGGGGGGTGACGCTCTCATGACCGAGGTGCGTCACGAAGACGTGGCCGCATACGCGCTCGGCCTGCTCCGCGGGGAGGAGAAGGCCGATTTCGAGCGCCACCTGAGAGGCTGCCCGAGCTGCGCGGAGGAGGCCGGGGCGTTCGCCGCGATGGGGGAGCTGATCAAGACCGTCCACCCGGACGACCTCCTGCCCAGCCCGCCCGACCCCGAGGTCGAATCACTCCTGGTGCGCCGCGCCGCCACCGAACGCCGCCGCCGGAGCCTGCACCGCACGTTCATGTCCGCCGCCGCCTGCGTGCTCGTCGCGGCCGGCGTCTTCCTCGCCGTCAGCTCGGTCACCAGCGGCCCCAACCCCGACAGCGTCCACAGCCCGGCCCGCGCGCTCCTCATGACCGGCCACACCTACTCCGCCACCGACAAGAGCACCGGCGTGTCCGCTCTCGTCGGGCTGGAGGACAAGGGCTGGGGCAGCCACGTCGCGCTGGAGCTCAAGGGCGTCAAGGGCCCGCTGCAGTGCCGCCTCCTGGCGGTGGGCAACGACGGCCGCTCCGAGGTGGTGGCGAGCTGGGGCGTGCCCGACAAGGGGTACGGCGTGCCCGGAGCCCCCGACCCCCTGCTGCTGCACGGCGGCACCAGCCTCCCGGAGTCCGAGCTGAACCACTTCACGGTCGAGACCTTCGACGGCAGGAGCCTGGCCACGATCCCGGTGTGAGCTCACAGCTCCGACAGGCTCGCGCGCAGCTCGCGGACCTGCCGCGGCTCCGCGATCCCGTCCCAGGGGGAGAGCGCCGCCAGCCCCGCGTCGCGGTGCTCGGCGGCGCTCCCGGCCCGCAGCCGGGCCAGGTGGAGGTGGGCCAGCGCCGTGCTCACCCCCGTCGGGGGCAGCCGCGGCTCGGCCTCCGCCAGCAGCGCGACGACCTCCTCGGGACGGTGATCGGGCTCCTCCAGCAGCACCCCGGCCCGCTGCACGAGGCAGCGGGCCCGCCCGATCTCGTCGGCGGTCTCCGCGTAGAGCCGCTCGGCCTCCTTCAGGTTGGACCTCGCGTCGAAGCGCAGCCCCAGGTAGTGGTGCGCGAGCGCGAGCAACTCCTGCGCGTGCGCCGCCGCGCCGTCGTCGTCGGCCCGGGTGGCCAGGTCGAGCGACTCGAACAGCACGGCGCGGGCGTCGGCGTACAGGCGGCGCGCCTCGGGGTCGCGCCCGTCGCCGTCGAGCGTCTGCCCCTTGCGCAGGAGCAGCGCGGCCACGTTGATCAGCCGGAGCGAGTGCCCGGCCAGGTCGCCGCCGGACAGCGCCTGGCCGTACCGTACGAGCGCCGACTCGACGGCGGTGAACTCGTCGCCGGCGGCCAGGAGGATGGCCGCGTGCTCCAGGTGCAGCTCGGCGGGCCACGACTCCACCCTGACCCGCAGCCTGGCCGCCCGGTTGAAGTGCTGGCGGGCCGTGGTCGGGTCACCCCAGGTGAGCAGGATCGCGCACTGGCGCAGCTCGGCCGTGGCCTGCACGTGCTCGTCGCGCAGCGCCTTGGCCGCCTCGGCCAGCGCCTCCGCGGCCCGCAGCCGGTCCTCGTGCCGCTGTTCGAGCCGGAACCAGGTCTCCAGCCCGTCCGCGATGCGCGCCAGTGCCCGGGCCGTCTTGGGCGCGGGGCTCCCGTGCGCCAGCACCTCCAGCAGCACCCTGTCCTCGATCGCGAACCAGGCGCGGGCCTCCTCGCCGGGTAACAGGGCGGCGAACGAGTCGGCCTCGTCGGCGAAGTGCTCGACCAGCCGGCGCCAGGCCGCTGCGTCCTTCGGCGAGGGAGGAGGCCCGGGCGTGCCGCTGGGGAACGCGCCGGTCACCCTGACGCGCGTCATCCGTACGTTCTCCACCAGGCCCAGGTCGGCCAGCTCCCCGATCGCGTCGGCGGCGGAGGGCACGCCGAGCAGCGCGGCCGCCGCCCGGTGGTCCACCTCGGCGATCGGCAGGCTCGCCAGCAGGACGAACAGCTGCTTGGCCGTCGGCCTGAGCTGCCTGATGCTGAGGTTGAGCACGAAGTCGAGGGTCTTGACGACGGACAGGTTTCGCAGGTCGTCGACCAGGGACTGGAGCGCGACGCCGGGGTTGCGGGCCAGCCAGCGGCCGATCCTGACGATCTCCAGCGGGCTGCCCAGGCAGGCGTCCACCAGCAGCCCGAGCGCCTTCGGGTCGCGGTTGACGCGCTCGTCGCCGATGTGGCGGGCCAGCAGCGCCTGTCCGGCCCCGGGCGCGAGCGGGCCGAGCTGGATCGGCTCGATGTGCTGTGGCAGCTCGTCGGTGAACGTGCCCGCCACCACGATGTGCGCGCCCGGCACCCGGGGCGGGAGCCAGGCGATCTGGCTCCAGGTGCTGACGTTGTCCAGCAGGAGCACCCGGTCCGTGCCGGTGAGCGCGTCGATCACCTGCGCGGTGGCGTCCTCCGGCTCCTGGATCGCGCCGGGCGGCCGGTCGAGGGTGCGCAGGACCCGCTGGGCCACGCTCAGCGGCGTCTCCGCGTGGTCCCGGTCGGGGCCGCGCAGATCGGCGTAGCGCTGCTTGCGGGCGTCCGCGGTCAGGTCCCACGTGGCCAGGGTCGCCACCGAGGACGTGCCCATGCCCATCGCGCCCTGCACGACGACGATGCCGCGCTCCTTCGCGCGCTCCTTGACCTGCTGGACCTCGGCGTCCCTGCCGACGAGCCCGTCGATCCGGTCGGGGAAGGGCAGGCGTTGGAAGATCGTCTGGGGTGGGGCCTTGCGGCGGCTGCGTACGAAATGGGTGAGCCAGCCGGCCACGACCGGGAGGGAGACGATCAGGATGACGAGCAGCCAGACGGGCAGCCACTCCGTCACCCGCTCGATCAGCTTCTCCTGCAGCAGCAGGACCGTGCCGCCCGCGGTCAGCAGCCCGCCGAGCCCCAGCTCGGGCAGGTGCGCCCCGGCCTGCCGGGAGAGCTGGGACAGGCGGAAGCGCAGCCGGTCCTTTCGCGAGATATCCGTCATCGGCGTACTCCTCGCGTCAGCCCCCGGTACAGCCAGCGCCCGGTGACGACCACCAGCAGCACGGGCACCGCGGTCGCGATCACCGACTGCGCCGCCAGCGGCCCGGCGGCGCTCATGAAGTGGCGGGCCTGCTCCAGCAGGATCAGCGGCAGGTGGTCGCCCGACGGCCAGTTGAGCAGCAGCCCGACGACCGTGTCGTTCCACACCAGGACGAAGGCCAGGACCGCGGCCAGCACCAGGGCCGGGCGCGCCTCGCGTACGACGTGGAACAGCTCCCAGCGGTCCCGCGCCAGCATGGGAGCCGGCACGCGGACGAACGCGTTGTACAGCACCAGCACCGCCAGCGGGATCACCAGCGCCGCGTGCACGATGGCCAGCGCCGGAGCGGTGCCGACGACCGGGCTGAGCCAGCGCTGCAGCGGCACCGCGAACGCCTGCGGCGGCAGCACGGCCAGGGCCACCGCGACCAGCAGCACCGGCCGCCAGGCGCGGCGCGGCAGCAGGTGCTCGTGCGCCAGCACGTACGCGGCCGGCACGGCGGCCAGCAGCACCAGGCACACCACCACGACGGCCCGCAGGAACGTGGTGCCGAGCGCGCCCGCGAACCCGCCGTCGGCCAGCGCCTCCGTGTACGAGCCCAGCGTCCAGGGACCGCCGCCCCACCACCCGGACAGCGCCGCGGCGACCGGGTCGCGCAGCGAGGTCAGCACGAGCACCAGGAACGGCAGCACCCAGAGCACCGACACCGCCGCGCACAGCAGCCAGATCCGCCAGCCCTTCCTGGGCTGCGGCGGGACCACCGGCTCGGCCCAGGTCACCCGCCCGCGCAGCCCGAACAGGGCGGGCACCGCCATCACGGCCACGAGAACCGACAGCCCCACGGAGAGCGCGGAGGCCCGCGTGTCGCCCAGGTCGCCGTGGTGCCGCCACCAGAACAGCCCGCCGCCCTCGATCTCGGCCTGCATCGACCCGGGCGCGCCCATCAGCACGACGTCGAACACGCGGGCCGCCGCCGCCAGCGCGAACAGGTACGCCAGCGCCGCCGGCCCGGCGAGCGCCGGGACCACGACGGACCAGAGCCTGCGCCGCCGCCCGACGCCGAACGCCCTGGCCATCCGCAGCAGGTTGGTGGGCAGCCGGGCCAGCGCCTCGTGGAAGACCAGGAACGCGACCCCGGCCCACTGCCAGACCAGCGCCAGCCCGAACACCAGCCAGATCCACACGGGGCCGAGGAAGGCCACCTCCGTGCCGAACAGGGCGTTGACCAGCCCGCGGCGCGGGTTGGTGTCGAACATCAGCCGGAAGATCGCACCCGTGGTGAGCGGGGACACCGCGGCCGGCAGCACCAGCAGGAAGCGCAGCACGCCGCCGAGCACCGGGCCCGCGTTCCTGGCCAGCCAGGCCAGGCCGAGTCCGACGGCGCACACGACCACGGCCAGCACCAGCCACATGAACGAGTTGCCGAGCGACTGGAGCACCCGGCCGTCGAGCAGCACGTCGTACGCGCCGGGCCCGGCGGAGAGGCTGAGCACGACCGTCGCGCAGAGCGGCACCAGGATGACGCCCGCCGACAGCAGGACCGCCAGGAGGAGGTAGAGCGAGGCGCGCAGGCGGCCGATCCCGTGCCCGACCAGCGGGATCCTGGCGTCGTGGTGCGAGGCGGCCTCGAACAGGAAGGCGTTCCGCCGGCTCACAGGGCCCCCTCCTTGCTGCCCGCGACCAGCTTGTCGCGGGCCGCGGCCGCGGCAGTGGCGGGATCGACCGCGTTGACGGCGACGTCGGTGAACAGCTCGGTGAGCACCCGCCACAGCCCGCGCCCGTCGCCGCCCTCCAGGCCGCCGATGAGCCGGTCGGACAGGTCGTAGTGGGCGTTCACGGCGGCGTTCAGCTCCTGGGCGGGGCCGCGCAGCAACTGGTGGGAGGGCGGCGTGAACGGCGTCAGGAAGCCGCCGTCGGCGATCCAGCCGGTCAGCGCGTCGCGCTCGCCGCTCGCCCGCGGCCTGGTCAGCCAGTTGACGAAGTCGATCGCGTGCGCCGGCCCGGCCCGCATCGCCACCGCCACGTCGCCGCCGACGACCAGCGGGGGCAGATTGCTGCCGTAGGCGGGGAAGCGGAAGTGCGCCGCGACGCCCTTGCCGCCGTAGTGCTCGATGACCGGCAGGGCGAAGTCCGGCGCGGCCACCACGCCGGCGGTGCGGTAGGCGAAGACGTCGAAGATCGAGTCGTGGAACTGCATGGTGAGCGCCCGCCGGGCCTGCTCGGGGGTGAACGCGCCGCGCCAGATCGTGCCGAGCAGCTCCAGCGCGTCCGCGACCTGCGGCACGCTCCACCAGTCGGGATTGCCCGGCAGGCCGGGCGGGAAGAGGCCGCCGTAGACCTCTGGGGCGAAGGCGAGCAGCACGTTCTCGAACCAGTCGCTGAGCACCCACCCGTCGGCCGCCCCGATCGCCAGGCTGCCCGGGGTGGGCTGCCAGGAGGTGAGGTCGGCGGGCGGCGTGTACTCCCCGGCCCGGTGCCAGACGAGCGACTTGTGCGCGAGCTTGAACCAGGCGCCCAGCTCCTCGTGGCTCCCGGGCGGCGTCACGAGCCCGCGCCAGAACTCCTGCTGCCGGTGGTCTCCCGTCCACGGCCGGATGCGCGGCCGGATCATCGGATCGAAGAGCAGGCCCAGCCTCGGGATCACGGCCACGTCGGGGACGACCTCCTCCGCGGGGCCGCGCAGCACGGCGGCGATGTTGTCGCCCGCCGAGAAGACGTGGACCGGGCGCCCGTACTCCTTGACCACGCCGAGGAAGCGCCGCAGCTCGTCGCCGCTCCACACCACCGCCACCTGCAGCGGCCGCTCGCGGGCGCAGCCGGCCAGGGCCGCCGCCGGCAACGCGGCCAGCAACGCTCTACGGGTCAGGGGCATCGGCGATCTCCCAGAAGCGCGAGGGGGAGGCGAGGCTGGCCACCCTGGTCCGGTCGTCGGTGACGACCAGCACGGCCAGGCTCGGGTCGGTGCCCAGCGCCGCGCTCACGGCCGCGTGGCAGGGCCCGCAGCCCGTGCGGTCCTCGACCACCATCACCTTGACCGCCGTCCGCCGGCACAGGGCCCGCGCCAGCGCCACGTGCAGCCGCTCGTCGTGGGCCAGCTCGTGCGGCCGCGACCGCAGGAAGCCCTGGATGTCGGTCTTCTTGGCCATGTACGCGACCATGCCGCGGATGGGCGGGGACGCCTGGTCGTCGCGGGCGGTCAGCGCGAGGTTCTGCTCGACGGTCAGGTGCGGCAGCAGGCCCGCCCCGGCCGGGACCAGCCCGATCTCGCGCTCGGCGGGCAGCCGCATGGTGATCTCCTGGCCGTGGATGCGGATCTGGCCGTCGTCGGGCATCTCCAGGCCGATCAGGACGTCGGTGAACGCGTCGGCCTCGGCGCAGTCGGCGGCCACCACCACGGCGGTGCGGCCGGGGCCGACGGTCAGGGGATCGGGCGCGAGGGCGCGGCGCGTGCCGTGCGCCTGCCAGGCGAGGCCGGACAGCTCAAGAACCGGCGCGACCTCGACCATCATTCGACGCTTTCACAAACAGTGGATCACGGCAACGTAATTGACCGCTTCCGCAACGTGTCGATCCGGCGCTACCCGCTCACCCAGAGGCAGAACGGGTGCCCTGCCGGGTCGAAATGCACGCGTACGTCGTCCTGTGGCTGGAAATCGGCCACGGTCGCGCCCAGCTCGACGGCGCGGGCGCTGCTCGACTCGAGATCGTCGACCTCGATGTCCAGGTGCATCATCATCTGCTGCCCGCCGGGCGGCGCGGGCCAGGCCGGGCGGACGAAGCCGGGGTCGCTCTGGAAGGCCAGCCCGGGGCCGCCTTCCGGCGCGGCGAGCAGCACCCAGTCGGGCTCCTCGTCCTTGACCCGCCAGTCGAGCAACTCGCGGTAGAAGGCGGCCAGCGCCGGCCCGTCGAGCGCTTCCAGACAGACGGTCGACCACCTGAACCTCATACGGGACTCCTGAAATGGGTCGTGAACCAGTTTCTGGCGTGCTCGGCCACGGTCTCCAGCGCGCCGGGCTCCTCGAACAGGTGGGTGGCCCCGGGCACGACGGTGATGCGGCTCTCGGCGCTCAGACGCTGCTGGGCCTCCTCGTTCAACTTCACCACGATCGGATCCCGGCCGCCCACGATGAGCAGCGTGGGCGCGCGTACCGCCGCGAGCCGAGGTCCCGCCAGGTCGGGCCGCCCGCCGCGCGAGACGATCGCGGAGACCGCGTTGTCCGGCTCGGCCGCCGCCCACAGCGCCGCCGCCGCGCCGGTGCTGGCCCCGAAGTAGCCGATGGGCAGCCCCGCCGCGTCCTCCTGCTCGCGCAGCCGGCGCGTACGTTCCAGCAGCCGCTCGGCCAGGAGCGCGATGTCGAAGACGTTCGCCCTGTCGGCCTCCTCCTGGGGCGTGAGCAGGTCGAACAGCAGGGTGCCCAGGCCCGCCTTGTTGAGCGCCCCGGCCACGTAGCGGTTGCGCGGGCTGAGCCGGCTGCTGCCGCTGCCGTGCGCGAACACCACCACTCCATGAGCGGCGTCGGGAACGACCAGATCGCCGGACACGTGCCCCACCTCCCTCCTCGTCCACCTGCCACTGCCCGCACAAGTCCTGGTGTATCCGCGCCGGTATGGCGTGATCAGGCATACTGCACGGATGTCCGATTTCGCCGACTTCCGGATCGAGGGGCGGGCGGCTCTGCTGGCGGGCCGGGCGACCCACGACAGTCCCATGGTGGAGGGCGCGAGGCGGTGGGGAGCGGCGGCCGTGCTCCGGCCCTCGGGCGAGGTGCTGGACCGGCTGGCGGCGCTGGCCGGGACCATCGAGGCGCCGGGGCACTGGGTGCACGGCAGGCGGACCCTGCACGTCACGCTCAGGTCCCTGGAGCCCTACCGCGACCGGATCCCGGCCGCCGACCCGCTCCGCGCGGTCTACCGGGACGCGCTGGCCGAGGCGGCGAAGGGGGTCCCGGCCGCGCGGGTGCGGCTGGCGGGCGTGAGCCCGCATCCCGGCGGCGTCCTGGTCTGCGGCCATCCGGAGGACGACACGCTGGTCAGGCTGTGGGAGCGGTTCGCGGCCGCGATGGCCTCGCGCGGGGTGCGGGACCTGGAGCACGGACGCGTACGCGACCGCTGGTACATCAGCCTCGTCCACTTCGCCGGCCCGCTCGCCAGCCCCCGCCCGATCGTCGACTGGTGCGACGCCCACGCCGACGTCGACCTCGGCCTGGCCGAACTGGACACGGCGGAGATCGTGCAGTTCGTGCTCGCGGACACGAGCATCCACGTCAAGGCGCTGGAGGAGGCCCGGCTGGGCCGGGCGTGACGGCCCGAGCATGACGGCGGGGCGCCACCCGGCCCCATTCCGAGGGTGGCGCCCCGCCGTCGTCCAGGTCAGCCCAGCACCACCGCGGTGACGAACTGCAGCAGGTGCCAGGCCACGTAGGCGCTCAGCGAGCAGAAGGCCCACTCCTTGCCCCGGCTGATCCTGGAGATCCACCGGAGCTCCTCCGCGGGCTCCCTGCGCGCTTTGAGGGTCCTGGTGATGAAGTACGCCGACATCAGCCAGGCCGCCCCCGACCCGCCGAGCAGCCCCAGGGAGAGGGCCAGCAGGATCGGGGAGCCGCCCAGGAGGTCCGACGGCGGGAGCTGGCGGACCCAGGCGGCCGGCACGCCGGTGAGCAGGACAACAGTGATCCGCCGGTCCTTGCGCGCCTGGCGTTTGAGCCACTGAAGGTCTCGACGCAGATGGTTCTTGAGCATCCGGATCACCCCCGTTGGAGTAGCTGGTCGCACCAGCTAACGGAAATTTCCGGAGAAGATCTGCGACCTCACATCCGAGATTTCACGACTTTTAGCGATATTTCAGGACGTGGGGCTGGTCCCCAGCTCGCGGAGATCCTCCGACACTCGCCGTACCTCGAAGACGTCCCCCACCTCCTCCAGCAGCCGCAGCGCCTCCCGCAGATAGCCGCCGGCCGGGCCCCGGTTCCCCAGCCTGGCCGAGATCAGCCCCAGCGCCCGCAGCGCGCACCCCAGGTCCCGCCTCGTCCCGCACTCCAGGTGGACGTCCCTGGCCTGGCGCGCGTGGACCAGCGCCTCCCCGGCCAGACCGAGGTCCAGCAGCACCATGGCCAGCGTCGTGAGCGCCGCCGCCCACCGGTCCTTCGTGCCGGTCTCGTTCTGCAGCTCGACCGTCTCCCACGCGAGCTTCAGCGCCTCCTGCGGCTCGCCGGCTTTGTGCAGCGCCTGCGCCATCGACAGCAGCGCGCTGGCCCGGTTGTCCCGCAGCTCCTCCCTGATCGCCAGCGACGACTTGGCCGCCCGCAGCGCGGGCTGGTGCTGCCCCAGCGACAGGTACGTGTTCGCCAGCGTCTCCTGCACGTCCGCCTCGGCCCGCCGGTTGCCCAGGCCCTGCACGATGTCCAGGGCTTCGAGCGCGTACACGAACGCCACGTGCGGCAGCCCCTGCCGCCGCCGCACCCTGGCCAGCCGGTTGAGCATGCGGGCCTCCACCGGCTCGTCGCGGATCACCCGGCTGATCGTCAGCGCCTGGTTGAGGTAGTCGTCGGCCCGCAGGTAGTCGGACAGCCGCCAGTGCACCAGCCCGATGTCCCCGAGCGTCTCCGCCTTGCCCTGCTCGTGGTGGAGCTCCACCTGCACGGCCAGCGCCTGCTCGTAGTAGGCGAGGGCCTCGTCGTACCGGGAGCCGTTGCGCGCGATCCGGCCGAGCGCGCACAGGGCGCGCCCGCAGCCGTGCTGGTCGCCCGTCGCCGTGTACCCGGCCAGGGCCCGCTCGGCGTCCCGCTGCGCGTCGTGCGGCAGCCGCAGCAGGTCGTAGATCTCGGCCAGGCAGAGCAGCGTCTCGGCCTCGGCGTGCTCGTCGCCCAGCTCGTGGCAGATCGACAGCGCCTCCAGGCCCTCGGACAGCGCCGCGTTCGGCTCGCCCAGGTCCCGCTGCACCGTGGCCAGGATGATCAGGCTCTGCGCCGTGCCCCTACGGTCGCCGAGCTCCTCGCGTACCTCCAGGGCCTGGCCCGCGTGCTGCAACGCCAGTTCGTAGCGCTCCTGCGAAAGGTGCAGCCGCGAGAGCGTGTGCAGGCAGCTCGCCACCCCGGCCAGGTCGCCGATCTCGCGGTAGAGGTCGAGCGCCTCGCCCGCGCACCGCAGGGCCTCCTCGTTGTGGCCCGCGATGCCGTGCACCTCGGCCAGGTCGTTGAGCGCGCGGGCCCGCCCTTCGGCGTCGCCGAGCGAGGCGAACTCCTCCAGCGCCTCCCCGATGAACCTGGCCGCGAGCGTCGAGGGCCCGATGTCCCGGTGGATCGAGCCCAGGTTGCTGCGCATGCGCGCGATCGCCCGCCGGTTGCTCACCTGCATCGCCGAGGTCAGCCCGGCCTGCTGGATCTCCAGGTTGATCTCGTTGTACCGCAGCTTCCTGAACGGCTCGAACACGGCCTCGGCCAGCCGCCACGCCATCCCCTGGGCGCCGCTCTCCTCGGCCAGCCGCACGGCCGAGACCAGCGAGCGCCGCTCGGCCTCGAACCACTCGGGCGCCGTCGCGGGGTCGGTGGCCACCGCCAGGTAGTGGTCGAGCAGCCGCGCCCTGGCCTCCCGCACGCCTGCCTCGGCGTGCCGGCCCAGCTCCCTGGCCAGCCGCTTGACCAGGTCGTGCACCCGGTAGCGCGGCCCGGCCAGCGGCTCGACGAGATACGCCCGGTGCAGCCCCTCCACCGCCACCACGGCCTCGCTGACCGGGGCGCCGAGCGCGGCGGCCAGCACCTCGGGCGTGAAGTCCCGGCCCGGCAGCAGCCCCACGTGCCGGAACGCGCGCCGCTGCCCCGGGCTCAGCGACTCGTACGCCAGGTCGAGCGCCGACCTGAACGCCTCCTCCGGATCGCCCACCAGGAGCGTGCCCGGCCTGCGCAGCTCCTGGACCCGCTCCTGCACGCTCAGCCCGGGGCTCTCGGCCAGCTTGGCCGCCGAGATCCGCAGCGCGAACGGGTGGTACGAGCACACCCTGGCCAGCTCGGCCAGCGCGTCCCGGTCGGCGGCCCGCGGGGAGTGCTCCCCGAGCACGGCCACCAGCAGCGCCACCGCGTTGCCGGGGTCGAGCACCGGCAGGTCCATGAGGTCGGCGTGCCCGGTGGCCCGCAGCGGCGCCATCCGCGTGCGGCTGGTCACCAGCACCACGCAGTCCTTGCCGCCCGGCAGCAGCGCCCGCACCTGCGCCGGGTCGGCGGCGTTGTCGAGGATGAGCAGCAGCCTGCGCCCGGCGATCCTGCTGCGGTAGAGCAGCGTCAGCTCGGCCTCGTCGTCGGCGGGCATGTGCTCGCCGACCCCGAGCGAGCGCAGGATCTGCCCGAGCGCCTCGGCCGGGGTCATCGGCGGCTGGCTCGGCGACTGCCCGCGCAGGTCGATCACGATCTGGCCGTCGGGGAACCGGCCGGCGTGCAGGTGCCCCCAGTGCGTCACCAGCGCGGTCTTGCCCACGCCCGGCAGGCCCTGCACGATCATGGTGTTCGTCCGCCTGGGCCGCTCCAGCCAGGCGGTGAGCAGGTCCAGGCTCTGCTGGCGGCCGGTGAAGTCGGACACGTCGGCGGGGAGCTGGCGCGGCTTCGGCACCTCGCCGAGGGGCAGCGGCTCCGCGAGCGCCCCCGGCCTGGTCAGGAACGGCGTCACCCGTCCCTGCCACGGCTCCGACAGGTGCTCCCAGCCGCCCGCCACATCACGCAGCGCGGACGGGTCCGCGATGCGCAGCCGCCGGTAGCCGGGCCGTACCAGCCAGCCCCGCTGGACCCACTGCGTGAGCTGGCGCTGCACCACGTCGGGGGAGCTGCCCACGAGATCGGCCAGCGTCTCCATGGACAGCGGCGGCGCGGACTCCGCGGCCAGCGCGTAACGCTCGTCCAGGTGCAGCAGCCACACGGCCAGCCGGGCGGCGACGGGGGCCCGGGCCAGCGACTCGTGCCTGCGGGCGGCCACGTTCCTGGCGAACAGCTCCTGCACCAGCGCCGTGGCCACGGCCGGGCCGGCGGCGGCGTGCTCGCGCAGCCGGCGCATGTCGATGGGCCAGGCCCGCACCTCGGTCAGCGCGTCCACCTTGGCGCGCTCGGCCGGGTTCCAGAAGGCGAGCTCGCCGACGAGGTCGCCCGCGCCGCGCAGGTCGTGGATGGCATCGCGCTCGCCCGCGGGGGTGTATTCGCGGGCGTAGCCGTGGTCGATGAGGTAAATCCGGTGGGCGGGCCGCAACGGCGAGCAAATGGTCTCGTTACGCCGGAAGACGCGGGGCCTGGCGCCCTCGTCCACCAACGACCGGAACAGACCCACCCCGACACCACCAATCTGGGGACGGCGGTGTCCTCGTATGACAGACGCGAAACAACCTCAACGACAATGTGTCATATCGGCGGGTGCCTCTGTCAACGATCAGACGGCGGCGGTGTCCTGCCGGTCGGGGACGAAGCGGTAGCCGACGTTGCGGACCGTTCCGATGAGGGATTCGTACTCGGTGCCGAGCTTGGCGCGCAGGCGCCGCACGTGGACGTCGACCGTCCTGGTGCCGCCGAAGTAGTCATAACCCCAGACCTCCTGCAGCAGCTGGGCGCGGGTGAAGACCCGGCCCGGGTGCTGGGCGAGGTATTTCAGCAGCTCGAACTCCTTGAACGTGAGGTCGAGCACCCGGCCGCGCAGCCGCGCGGTGTAGGTGGCCTCGTCGATCGACAGGTCGCCGCTGCGGATCTCGTCGGGCACCTCCTCCGTCGCGGCCTGCGAGATGCGGCCTGTGGCCATGCGCAGGCGCGCTTCCACCTCTGCCGGGCCCGCGCTGTCGAGCAGCACGTCGTCCACACCCCACTCGGCCGTCATCGCGGCCAGCCCGCCTTCGGTGACGATCACCAGCAGCGGGCAGTCGATGCCGGTCGTGCGGATCAACCGGCACAGGCTCTTGGCCTGCACGAGCTCCTTCCGCGCGTCGACGAGGACCGCGTCGGCGGGAGGCGTGTCGATCAGCGCGGACGCCTCCGCGGGTGAGACCCGGACCGAGTGGAGCAGCAGGCCCAGCGCCGGGAGCACCTCGGCGGACGGCTCGAGGGCGTTGGTCAGCAGGAGCAGGTTGCTCATTACGGCCTCCTCAAACACGCAAGGACCCGGGGGCTTCGTCGCCCAGGTCCTGTAGGCGAGGATATCCCACGAGTAAGTCGCGTCCATTGCGCGTCCAGCAGGTGAACAGCGCGTCTCTCGAAACAACCTTGTTAAGGGCGACGCACAATAGACCGGAAAGGGATTGTGAGGTGCCCATGGCCACGGGAAAGGTACGTTATTGGGCCGCGGCGAAGGAGGCGGCCGGGGTGGCGGAGGAGCCGTTCGACGCGGTCACTCTTGGTGAACTCATGACGAAAATCACACAGAACCATGGAGATCTGGCACGCGTGGTGAGGCGTTGCTCGTTCCTCGTGGACGGCTCTCCGGTCGGAAAACGCCCTCATGACGAGGTCGTTCTCGCCGACGGGGCGACCGTAGAGGTGCTGCCGCCGTTCGCCGGCGGGTGATGGGGCCGTCCGTGGGGGAATGAGTGGGGCCAGTCGATAGGCTCTTGACCCCCGCCACAGACAGGGAGCCCCATGCGGAAGCTGATCATTTTCCTGATCGTGCTGGTCATTCTCCTTGTCGCCGTCGACCGGGTCGCGGTGGCGGGCGTGGAGCGCGATCTCTCCAACCGGATCGCCGCCGCGACCGACCTGTCCGACAAGCCGACCGTGACAATTGAGGGCATCCCTTTTCTCACGCAGGCCATCTCGGGGCGCTATCCGGAGGTACGGTTCAATCTCGGCACGTTCACCTACGGTGGCGTGCCGATCAAGAACCTCCGGGGCGCCGCCTACGACGTGACGGCTCCCCTGGCGGACGTCCTGCAGAACAGAGCCAACATCCAGGCCGGGCGCGTGGCCATCGCCGGCACCCTGACCAGGGCGACGATCGACAAGTACGCCCCCAGCGGCGTCAAGATCGGCGGCAACGGTGAGCGGCTCACGGCGTCGGGCGAGGTGACGGTCGGGGTGAACAAGGTGAAGTTCAACGCCGAGATGCGGGTCGAGCTGGTCGACGGCGGCATCAAGATCCAGGCCGAGAAGATCGAGGGCGTGCCCGACCAGCTCGCGTCGCTCGTCTCCTACACCATCAAGTTCAAGGGGAAACTGCCCTTCGACGTGAAGGTGACCGGGGTCAAGAGCGTGGCCGAAGGATTGGAGATCTCGGCCGAAGCGTCTGACGTGCCGATCCGTGGATGAGTCTGAACCGGACCTGGGCTCCGTACGTGAAGAGGGAGTGAGCGCAGCCGGCACCACCGCGGATGAGGAACTCGTGAGAACCCTCTTCGACGAGCATGCCGGGCCACTCTACGGCTACGTCCTGCGGCTGACCGGTGATTCCGGGCGGGCGGAGGATGTCGTGCAGGAGACCCTGTTGCGGGCCTGGCGACATCCCGACGCCCTCTCGGGCCGGCCGGTGCGCGCGTGGCTGTTCACGGTGGCCCGGAACCTTGTTGTCGACCAGCATCGGGCCAAGAAGGCCAGACCGCAGGAGACCGGGGACGAGGCGCTGGCCGTCATGCCGGCGGACGACGACCTGGAGCGCGCCGTCGAGTCGTGGGCGGTGGCCGAGGCGCTGGCCGTGCTCAGGCAGGAGCACCGTGAGGTGCTGCTGGAGGTCTACTATCGGGGGCGATCGGTGAAGGAGGCGTCGGCGACGCTGGGCATACCGCCGGGCACGGTCAAATCCCGCACCTACTACGCGTTGCGGGCGCT
The DNA here is from genome assembly GCF_053587055.1 of Nonomuraea sp. NPDC003707. Taxonomy (NCBI): domain Bacteria; kingdom Bacillati; phylum Actinomycetota; class Actinomycetes; order Streptosporangiales; family Streptosporangiaceae; genus Nonomuraea; species Nonomuraea sp. NPDC003707. The sequence goes on from NZ_JBSFNK010000026.1 coordinate 41,716, forward strand.
CAAACTGGCCCTCGAGGAGCGGGGGTTGGCGCCATGATGACGTGCGAGGAGGTAAGGCTCGCCCTGGGCGCGCACGCGCTGGGCGCGCTCGACCCCGACGAGGCGCTGGAGATCGACAACCACCTGGCGACCTGCGAGGAGTGCGGCCGCGAGCTGCTCGACCTCGAAGGCGTGGCCTCCTTTCTTGGCAAGGTGTCCGAACGAGACGTGGAGCTGGTGGCAAGCCCGCCGCGGCAGGTGCTCGACCGGCTGCTGAACGCCAGCGCGAAGCGCAACAGGCGCGGCCGGCTGCTGCTGGTGGCGGCCGCCTCCGTCGCGTTGCTGGGGGTCGGCGGCACGATCGTGTCGGTCGTGAACGGCGGCACCCAGCAGCAGGTGGCCTCCGGGGTGGCGGCTCCCGTGTCCAGCGAGGAGCCGCAGACGATGCGGGACTCGGCCTCGGAGTCCGACCAGGCGCCGCTGAGCCGTCTGGCCGAGCCGACGCCGCAGGCCAAACGGCCCAGCAAGGCGGCGCCGTCCGCGTCGCCGTTCAAGATGGCCGAGGGCCTGAAGTTCTCCGGCGTGAACAGGGCCGAGAAGTACTCCGCCACCGTGTCTGTCTGGCCCGGCGGCAGCGGCACGGAGCTGGACGTGAGCGTGCGGGGCGTGCCCGTCGACACGACCTGCAGCCTCCTCGTCGTGGCCGGCGGGCGGCACGAGCTGACGGAGAGCTGGACGATCAGCCGCGAGGCGTACCAGGACAAGGCCGTCTTCAAGCGGTCGACGACGCTGCCCATGTCCGAGATCACCGCGTTCTACGTGGTCGACCAGAAGGAGAAGGTACTGATCAGGATCCCGGTGCGGAAGTAAACGCGGGTGCGCGTGGTTGCATCGGGAGATGACTGGTTGGTGGGTGGCGCTGGCGACTCTGGCGCTCGGCTCTGTGATCGGGGTGGTTCGCCTGCGCCGCGACGGACGGGTGCGTGACACGGGTGGCGACCGGCTGTCCGAGGCCGACCTCGGCGCCGGTCTCGGGGAGCGGGCGACGCTGGTGCAGTTCTCCACCGCGTTCTGCCAGCCGTGCCGGGCGACCAGAAGGATCCTGGCCGACGTCAGCGGGATCGTGCCGGGGGTGACCCACGTCGAGATCGACGCCGAGTCCCGGCTTGACCTCGTACGGCGGCTGGACATCATGCGCACCCCGACGGTCCTGGTGCTCGACACCAGCGGAAAGATCGTGAAAAGGGCCGCCGGCCAGCCCCGCAAGGCGGACGTCCTGGCGGCCCTCGCCGCGGCCGTGTCGCCGCCGTCGTCTCACGAATCGTCTCACCAACCGGACGAGATGTGACAGATGACGAGACGCCGAGTAGTGTCTTCGGCATGTACCCAACGACAGAGCTGCTGACGAAGCGGCGCGCGGTTGATTTCTGCCGCGTGACCACCGCGCTCTGTCGCGCTGCCTGAGGACGATCCCGCGGACATCCGGTCCGCCCCGTCGACCCTTCAGGAGCATCCCGCGATGCGTGCCGATCCTAGAGCGCTGCGCTTCGGCGCGGCCATCACCACCCTGGTCCTCGCCCTCGTCCTGGTGACGGGGAGTGCCTGGCTTCTCGCCGTCCAGGCGATGGTCTTCGCACTCGGAGTCGTGGCGCGCTCGCCGTACACGATGCTCTTCAAGGCGCTCGTCAAGAGCGCCCCGAAGGAGACCGAAGACGCCCGCCCGCCGCGGTTCGCACAGGCGGTGGGGTTGGTCTTCGCGATCGCGGGCCTGGTCGGATATCTCACCGGGATCACGCCGCTGGCCCTCGCGGCCACGGCGGCGGCTCTCCTCGCCGCCTTCCTCAACGCAGCCTTCGGATTCTGCCTTGGCTGCGAAATGTACCTGCTCATTCGCCGTCTACTGCCCGCCGCCAAAATGGAGGTTTCCAAATGAGCCGCTCCGCCGCCCTGGTGGACGCCGACTGGGTCGAGGCCAACCTCGACACCCCCGGAGTCGTCCTCGTCGAGGTCGACGAAGACGTCAGCGCCTACGACAAGGGCCACATCCGTGGCGCCGTGAAGGTCGACTGGCGGCAGGACCTGCAGGACCCGGTGCGCCGCGACTTCGTGGACAAGACCGGTTTCGAGGCCCTGCTGTCCGACCGCGGCATCTCCAACGATGACACCGTCGTGCTCTACGGCGGCAACAACAACTGGTTCGCCTCCTACGCGTACTGGTACTTCAAGCTCTACGGCCACTCCAACGTGAAGCTGCTCGACGGCGGGCGCAAGAAGTGGGAGCTCGACTCCCGCGAGCTGGTTCGGGACGTGCCGGAGCGGGCCAAGACGCAGTACGTGGCGCAGGAGCAGGACACCAAGATCCGCGCCTTCCGCGACGACGTGGTCGGCGCCATCAGCAAGCTCAACCTGGTCGACGTGCGCTCGCCCGACGAGTTCACCGGCAAGCTGCTCGCTCCCGCGCACCTCCCGCAGGAGCAGGCGCAGCGCGCCGGCCACGTGCCCACCGCCCGCAACATCCCGTGGTCCAAGGCCGCCAACGACGACGGCACGTTCAAGTCCGACGACGACCTGCGCACGCTCTACGGCGAGGCCGGGGTCGACTTCGGCAAGGACACCATCGCCTACTGCCGCATCGGCGAGCGTTCGGCGCACACCTGGTTCGTGCTGCACGAGCTGCTCGAGCAGGACAACGTGAAGAACTACGACGGTTCGTGGACCGAGTACGGCTCGCTCGTGGGCGTGCCGATCGAGCTGGGGGAGGCCCGCTGATGACTGCTGCACAGGGTTGCGGAGCGCCGGAGCAGACGATCACTCTGCCCGCCGGGATCGACCTGTCCACCCAGGCCGTGATCCAGGGCGTGGTGACCGGCGCCGGCACGGCGTACGCGCGTCTGCTCGACCACTCCGGCGAGTTCACCGGCGAAGTCGTGGTGTCCGACGAGGGCGTCTTCCGCTTCTTCGCCGCCCCCGGCGACTGGACCGTCCGCATCATCGCGGGCGGCGGCGTCACCAGGGACATCAAGGTCGAGGCGAAGCTGGGCGAGGTCTCCTCGCTCGCGGTCGCCGTCTGAGGCTGCTGAGGTAAAGACCCGCGTCCGATCCGGACGCGGGTCTTTTCGGTGCAACGGATCCGGGCGCGCCGGTGTTGTACCAACGTGAGAGAAACCGACTGTCCCGACCCGGTGCGCAAGGCGCTGCTCGACGACCTCGACGAGGGGTTCGCCGAGCTGTACGGCGCCTACCGCGGCCTGGTCTTCTCGACCGCGCTGCGGCTGAGCGGGCGTTGGGCCGACGCCGAGGATCTCACCGCGGAGGCGTTCCTGCGTGCGTACAGGGCGCTGGCCGGATACGAGCGCGACCGCATCGCCACGCTCCAGCCGAGGGCGTGGCTGATGACGATTCTGATGAACGTCTGGCGCAACTGCGCCAGGACCAGGTCCCGCAAGCCGCCACCGGAGCTGCGGGACCAGCCGATCGAGGAAGTCGACCCCGGTCAGGACGTCGAGGAGGCCGCGGTGCGCCGCGAGACCGGCGACGAGCTGGCCGGGCTGCTCGGCCTGCTGCCCGAGGAGCAGCGGGTCGCGGTGGTGCTCAGGCACGTCGTCGACCTGCCGGTCAGCGAGATCGCCACCGTGCTCAGGATCCCCCAGGGCACGGTCAAGTCGCACGTGTCGCGGGGACTGCGGCGGCTGCGCGCACTGGGAGGTGCCCGATGACCCACGATCCACTGCTGGCCGGGCTGTCGGCGCTGGCCGCCGACGCGCCCGAGGGACTGCTCGACCGGATCGCGGCCCGCTGGGTACGCGTCCCGAGCCCGATCGGGGAGCTGCGGGTCGCGTTCACCGACCAGGGCGTGGCCTACGTGCGCCCGGGCGACGGGTTCGCCGAGGCGTTCAGAGGGCGCTTCGCCCGCCCGCTGCTGCCCGCCGAACGCCCGCCCGCCGGGCTGCTGCCCGCGCTGCGCACGGGGCGCCTGGGCCGGCTGCGGCTGGACCTGCGCGGGGTGAGCGACTTCCAGCGCGACGTGCTGGAGACGGTCCGTACGATCCCGCGCGGCGAGGTCAGGCCGTACTCGTGGATCGCGGAGCGGATCGGCCGGCCCAGGGCGGTGCGCGCGGTGGGCACGGCGCTCGGCCGCAACCCCGTGCCGCTGCTGATCCCGTGCCACCGCGTCACCCGGTCGGACGGCGTCGCGGGGGACTACGTGTTCGGCCCGGTGGCCAAGGAGCGGCTGCTGCTGGCCGAGGGCGCCGACCTGGAGCGGGTGCGGAAGCTGGCGGGGGACCGGGTGTTCTACCTGGCCAGCGACACCACGGGCGTGGTGTGCTTCCCGACCTGCCACAACGCGCGGCGCATCACGCCGCGGCACCGGCACGGCTTCCGCACCATCGCCCAGGCCAGGGCCGCCGGCTACCGGCCGTGCCGCACGTGCCGGCCCGCCAGTGCCTAGGGCGGCTTGATCGGGTAGCGCATGAGGAGCGTGGCGCGTACGACGTCGGGGCCGTGCGCGCGGTAGCCGTGCGGCACGTCGGAGATCCACGAGATGTGGTCGCCCGGCCCGGCGGTGAGCGGTTCGCGCATGGGGCCCGCGCTGAGCGTGCCCGTGAAGACCGTGACGTGCTCGCTCACGCCCTCGTGGTGGGCGGGCGAGGTCTGGGTGAGGCCCGGCGGGACGGTGACCCGGTAGAGCTCGTACGTGACCCGGTCGTCCTCGAACACCTCCAGCAGCTCCGCCTCCATCGCCCTGCCCCGCATGATCTGCGGCTCGGGCGGCGCGTCGAGTATCGCCCCGATCGGCACCCCGAGCTGCGCGGTGATCGCCCAGAGCGTCTCCGCCGTCGCGTCGACCTTGCCGGTCTCGACGTCCGACAGGGTCTCCCTGTCGATGCCCGCGCGCTTGGCGAGCTCCGACAGCGACACGCCGCGCTCGTGCCGCAGCCGCCGGAGGCGATCTCCCACGACGTGGGGATCGGCGTCGAGTGCGGGCCGTGGCTCCATAGAGCAATGGCACGCGCCCCGCCGCGGGACCGCCATTTCCCCGCCGATAATTCTTTTGTCACTGCCCAGGGACCACACCCGCACTGGCATGCGGAGCATCGCGCTTTCCGGGGTTGCTGCTGCGACATGTGTGACAGACCGATACGATTCTGCAGATGTCCGGTTCGACAGGTGTGGCGGCACCTCCCCGACCTGGGCCTACGCCGGCTCAGGGGATGCCGTCTCCGTATTCGCTGCCCCTGCACGCCCTACGGCTGGCGGGGAAGTGCGCCCTGCCACTGATCCTCTGGTACGCCGCCGGTCAGCTGACCCGCTACGTCCTGCTCTACGCCGCCACCGAGGTCGCCTACGGCGACTTCCGGCAGGTCCGCCTGGTCCTCGTGATGACGCTGCTCACGTTGATCATTCTGTCGGTGATGACGGTCACCGCCGGCATGCTGTACTCCCTGCGCAACGCCCTGTGGGAGATGCGCGCGAAGACCGAGGAGGGCATGCAGGACGAGCGCTTCTTCCGGGTGCTCGACCGGGTGGCCCCGGCCTTCGCCGTGCTCTACCTGGCGTGGGGGTTCCAGACGGAGGACGCCAGGGACGTCTACCAGATGGACCTGTTCCACCACATCTACGACCAGACGTCGGCGTCCTTCTTCGGGGAGCAGTCCCAGGTCGGCCGGGGACTCACGGACCTCGACTGGCGGGTGTCGCTAGGGGCGATGGCCGTCATGTTCGGGCTGAAGCTGCTCTTCGCCAAGCTCCTGGAGAAGACCGAGGGCAACGGCAAGTTCTACGGCTTCTGCGCGGCCTTCTCGGAGTTCGCCTTCGTCTTCTACGGCCTGAACGCCACCCTCTACATCGGCACCGCGCGCACCGACTGGGTCGAGCACCGCAACGTGGTGGCCGGCACGGAGGAGCTCTGGGCGCAGGCGCAGAAGAACGTGCCGCTGTGGGAGAGCGTCACCGGCTTCCTCGGCGACGCCTGGCCGTTCTTCCTCGACGCCGTGGCCGTCCCGCTGGCCTGGCTCACCGTGGCGATGCTCGTCTTCGGCTCGTACTCCGACGAGACCCGCGCCCTGGTCAAGGGCACCCGCCTGGAGCGGGGCGTGGACCGGCTGGAAGGCACCCACGACCTCACCCAGAAGTCGTTCGACCAGCTCACCGGCGGGTTCAGGGACCGCTGGCTGCCGCTGGCCAACTCCCTGCGGATGGTGGTCAAGGCCGGCCTCCCGCTGTTCGGCATGATGTGCCTGTGCTACGTGGCCCTGCTGGTCGGCGGGGAGTACGCCGAGCGGGGGCTGCGGTGGCTCATCGGCACCGAGCGGGAGTGGGTGTGGCAGTTCCAGGGGCCGCCGCTGAGCTTCGTGCGCGAGACGGTCGTGGCCGTGCTCACGATGGCGCTCCTGGCGGCCACGTACGACCTCGCGGCCACCAGGGCACGCCTCAGGGGCGAGCCGTTCGACGACGTCTGAGCCGGCGACCCACGGGCGGTCGCCGGCCGCGACCGCTCAGCGCCGCCTGAACCTCAGGACGTCGACGTCGCCCTCGAGCTTGGCCACGGTGTCCCGCTTGAAGAGGTCCGCCGTGGGCGTGTCCGAACGGTAGTTGCTCGGCCTGAACGACAGCTCGACCTCGTCCGCCACAGCGGTCGGCACCACCGCCGCCGCCAGGAACTTGTACTCCTTGCCGACCTCCAGCCGGTCCGTCGGCCGGTCGCTCTGCGGATCGACGCTCACGACCCAGCTGCGGCCGGCGCGGTCCTCCAGCTTGGCCTCGGTGAACAGGCCGGTCTTCGTGACGCTGCCCGCGTCGAGGACCTTCTTGGTGATGTCCACCCTCAGCGCGGTCACCTCGGGGCCGTACGGGAGGTTGTCGGGCATCTCGATGCGGGTGACCGTGGCCCGCCACTCGATGTTCTTCACCTTGGCCGCCTGGCCGGCGGAGACGACGGTCTCCTTGGTCTCCTTCGTGGTGGTCTTCTCGTAGAAGAGGTAGCCGTCGTACGACTGGGCGCCCATGGTGACCAGCGACACGACGACGGCGGCCACGGCGACCAGCACCGTGCGCTTCTTGCGGCCTCCAGGGGCGGCGGCCCGCCGCGACCCGGGAGGGGCTTCCTGCGGAGCGTCAGGCGACGGCTCGGGCCCGGACATCTGGTGGGCCGCGGGTTCCGGATCGGGGCTCTGCCGGCGCGGGAGGGGCGTGCCGGGGCCCTGCTGCGGCGACACGGGCATGGCGGCCGGGACGGCCGGCAGAGGCTGTGTGGAGCCGCCTACGGGCTCTCGGGGGGCCGGGGGCCACACCTGCTGGTCTGGCTGGGCGGCGTGCCGGGCGCGGGGCTGCTGCGGGGTGGGGCGAGGCGGCAGCCCCGGCCTCCGCGCCGGGCCCTGCGCGTGTGCGGGACCTTGCGCGTGTGCCGGTCCCTGGCCGTGTGCCGGGCCTCGCGCGTGTGCCGGGCCTTCCCCATGGGCGGGGCTCTGACCGTGCGCCGGGCCCTGGCCGTGCGAGGGGCCTTGGGTGTAGGCGGGGCCTTGGGCGTCCGCCGGAGGCCGGGCGTGGGCGGGGCCTTGGGGGTGCGTGGGGCCCTGTGGCGCGTTGGGCCACTCCAGCGCCTCCTGCGGCGGGTTGGGCCGGCCCATCGCCTCCCGAGGCGCTTCCGGCCAGCCCATCGCCTCCTGCGGCCCGTTCGGCGCGCCGTAGCCCGGAGGCGGCGTTCCACGGCCGCCACGGCCGGGCAGGTCGCCCGCGGACGGCACCCGGGGGACCGGCGCCGTCTCCTCGCCGAGCAGATCCTGATCGAGGCGCGGGTCGTGCCCGGAGCGCTGCCCCTGGCCGGGCGGCGGTGCGCCGCCGCCGGAGTGGTTGCCGAGACCCGGGGGCGGCTCCTGGCTGGGCGGGGGCGGGGGCGGGGCCGGGTCGTCCTCGCGCCGTGGGTCGTTCCTGGGCGAGAACCAGTCGCGCTCGTTCGTGCTCATCCTGAGATCACTTCTTGTCGGTCGAGTAGACGTCCTGAGGCGAGGCCGCGAGCTTGCGCGCGCCCTCGTCGTCCAGGCCGAGATCCACCTCGACCTCCGGCTGGTACGGCTCCACCACGAACCCCTTGTTCAGCCCGAACACGACATGCGCCCCCGCCAGCTCGGACGACGGCACCTCGAAGAAGAAGCGCCCGCTCTTCCAGATGTCCGGCTGCACCCACGACATGGCCATCGTGAGGTCGTTGTTGACCCGGTCGGTGGCGTCGAACCTCTTCCCGTCGGCGGTCAGCAGCTCCGGCTGCTCCAGGTGATAGGGCTTGAGGCTGGACTTGGCCGTGACGTTGACGACGAGGAAGAGGTTGTCTGTCCCGATCGTCTTGCTGCCGCTCTGGATCGACTTCGCGGCCGTGAACGAGTCGAGCCGCAGGGAGAACCGCCGGGCGTCCACCACCTCGCCCTTGGCGCCCGTGTACGTGATCGGGTCGGTGATCTCACCCTCGGCCATGTGCAGGGTCTGCAGCCAGGCGGCGCCGCCCAGCAGCACCAGCCCGACGACGCCGCTGAGCAGCCGGGTGCCGATCCCCGGTCCCCGGCCGGCCCTCCTGCCGCGGCGACCGGGCGCGACAGTTGATCTTTGCTGCGTGGCGGTCACGTTGCGTCACCCTTCTTGACCGCAAGAGTCACCCGCGCCTTGATCTCGGGATAGAACTTCATGGTGTCGAGGTCCTCGTTGGCGACCATCTGCCAACGCGGGACGTTGCTGTTGAAGCCGGGCTCGTACTCGAACGACGCGACGTCCATCGTGATCTTCTCCGGCGGCTGCTCGTTGTCCTCGAGCCGGTAGCGGAGGATGACCTGGTTGGTCACCCCCGGGTGGAGCTGGCCGGTCTCGCCCCCCTTGGCCTGGGCGAACGTGAACGGCCCCGCGTCCTTGGGGAAGGCGGGGGTGATCTTCACCAGGGAGCCGGCGAAGGAGTCGCTCGTGAAGGCCTGTTCCAGCTTCGCCGGGGGCAGGCCGACCTGGTAGGTCTTGTCGCCCTTGTTGGTGACCTCGAAGACCAGCTCCACGAACCGCTTGTCCTCGTCCCACTGTGACTCGGCCTTCTGCACCGTCACGCGCGACTCGACGAACTTGGTGGCGTACAGGCCCTGATCGAGCACCGCGCCCGCGCCCAGCGCCTCGGGCTCCTCAGCGGCCTCGCTCAGTCCGCCCAGGAGGGCGGTGATGCCGATGGCGGTGAAAGCCACCAGGGCAAGGGCGGGCACCACTACCGGGCGTCTGGGCTTGTCACTGCTTGCGCCGGAGGGTTCCGTCATGGGTAAGGATGGTAGTAGGTCTCGCTTGTCCCATCTGCCGCAATACTCCCATCGGACTGGGAGAATTGCCGAGAAACCCTGCCGCTACGGGCCTCGAAGCTCATACGCTGTCACGGAGCGGAAAGGGTTGGCCCTTACTCCTAACGACATATCGGCGGCCGGAGGGTCACGTGACGGACGTGCATCCCGAGCATGCCCAGCTCCAGGCGGACCGCATCTACCTGGGCTGGCAGTACATCCTGCTGCACTCCGACCCTGGCCCGCCGCCCAAGCGCCCCTCTCCGCTCGAGGAGCCCGCCGACCCGCCCGGCCCCGTCGACCCGGACCTGCTGCGCCGCGAGCGGCTCCAGGAGGACATGCTCAACAAGCCCGTGCGGCTCGTCCGGACGTTCATGCTGGTGCTGGCCGTGCTCATCCTGGCCGCCGGGATCGCGGGCTACCTCGCGTGGCCGTTCGCGATCGCCGGGCTCACCGCCGCCGGAGGCGTGGCGGGCATCTGCAGTTACGCGCTGTTGCAGGGCGACCGGGCGGTGAAGTACCGCGTGCTGGAGCAGCAGGCCAGGAACGAGCGCCGGCGCGAGGAACGTGACAAGGAGCTGTTCCGCGCCCAGGAGGAGCACGCCCAGCGCTACCGCGAGTGGCAGGACTCCAAGGAACGCCACGACAGGCAGCTCTCGTGGTACGCGGTCGCCGTGCCGGACGAGATCGACCGCATCGACGTGGCGGGTGGCACGCTCCCCGGCTGGTCGGCGCTGATCACGCTGCTCGGCGCCACGCGGCTCTACAGCGGCGGCCACCTGACCGTGCTCGACCTGTCCGAGGGCGCGATCGCCAAGGACCTGATCGAGCTGGCCCGCAAGGGCGGCGACGACCCGCTGGTCTGGGTGCTGCCGGTCGATCTGCCCAAGCTCGACCTGGGGGCCACGCTCAAGCCGGAGGCGTTCGCGGACGTGCTGGCGCACGTGGTGAGCGTGAGCGAGGAGCACCGCACCACGCGCGACCTCAGCTTCGACAACGCGATCCTGGAGCGGGTGCTCGAGGTGCTCGGCGAGAACGCCACGATCAGCCAGGTCACGGCCGCGCTGCGGGCGCTCGCGCAGGTGGGCGACCCGCGCGACGACCTGAGGTTCGGGCTGATCACGGCCACCCAGCTGGAGCGCATCGGCACGCTGTTCGGGCGCGGGGTGAGCGAGCGGGTGGTGATCGAGCGGGCCTGGGCGCTGGAGTCGCAGCTGCGCAAGCTGGAGACGCTCGGCTCGGAGGCCGTACGGCTGCCGCCGGCGCGGCTGCGGGTGGTGAGCATGGACCGGCAGGCGGGCGCCTTCGGCAACCGGGTGCTCGGCACGTACGTGGCCACCGCGCTCACCCACATCCTGCGCCAGTCCCCGGCCTCGGACCGGCCCTGGTATCACACGATCATCGTGGCGGGCGCGGACAAGCTCAGGGGCGACGTGCTCGACCGGCTGATGGACGCCTGCGAGACCTCCCGTACCGGACTGGTCCTGACTTATCGGTCTTTGACCCCCACCGTGCGGGAGCGGCTCGGCAGGGGGCACGCGGCGGTGGCGTTCATGCGGCTGGGCAACGCCGAGGACGCGCGTGTCGCCAGCGAGCACGTCGGCACCGAGCACCGGCTGGAGCTGGCCCAGCTCACCGAGACGATCAGCGACTCGCTGCCCGGCCTCGACGGCGGTTACACCTCCACGATCTCCCAGATGGACGACGACGGCACGGAGGACCGCGACGAGAACCTCGCGGATCTGGCCGGCGACATCACCGAGTCCACCGAGTGGGGCAGGACCGCCGACAAGATCTCCGAGAAGGAGCGGGTGCTGCAGCGCTCGCGCGAGTTCCTCGTCGAGCCGCACCAGCTCCAGCAGCTCCCCACGACCTCCGTGATCGTCACCGACGCCACGGCCCAGGGCAGGCGCGTACGCCTCGCCGACGCGAACCCCGCCATCCTGACCTTCCCCAAGACCACGCTCGGCGAGCTGGAGGACGTCCGCGAGGCCGTGCTCGCGCTCGACCCCCAGGCACAGGGCACCGACGGGGAACCCCCACCGAACCTCGGGCCACCACCGCCACGCCTGGACTGGCGCAAGGGCAGGCAATGACATGGTCAATGTCAACGTGACGAGCTGACGGTTGGCGGAATTTAACAAAGAACCGTCTGTGGGGGAATGAAATGCAGCCGAGTGTGTCGTTGAATGGGCCCTGGTATCGAATCCAGTCGATCGCAGCGCCTTCGCGAAGCTCGTCGGCGGAGTGGGATTTCGTCACCGTGCTGCCCGCGGTGCTGTCGGCGGCGCAACGCGACCGGCCGTTCGTCATCGGGTGGCTGTCGCGGGGATCCGGCGCGCCGCTCGAGCTCATCACCAACGCCGGGCCGTTGTCGCCGCCGCGCCAGCCGCGCAGGTCCACCGACGCGCCCGGCCGCCCGAGCGGGCCGCAGCCGCTGCTGTTCCCGGGCGGGGCGCGCGGGGTCCAGCTCGACGAGGAGTATCTCGCCGACCTGGCGGACCTGGTGTGGACGCCGTGCCCGGGCCGCCAGGCGCCGCCGCTGGGGAACAAGGGTCGCGAGTTCGACCCGGACGAGCTCAGACGGCCGACGTTGTTCGAGTCGACGCTGGTGACGCTCATGTCGAGGCCCTTCGCCTGGCTGGTGGTGGCCGAGCCGACCGACCTGCTCGACGCCGAGGTGGCGCACCTGCGTACCCAGCTCAACGTGCTCAGGCAGTACGGGGACGCCTCCGAGCGCTCCCGCTTCGACGCCGAGCGGGCCGAGCGGCGCATGCAGGAGCTGGACGCCTTCAGGGAGGCCGGGCTCTGGAACGTTCGCGTGCTGGCCGGGGGCGCCACCGCCGAGGAGCTGCGGCAGATCGCTCCCGTGCTGGTCGGGTCGGTCGAGATGAGCCATCACCCGTACCGGCTGCGCAGCTCGCACGGCGCCGCCTACGGCCTGTCGGAGGCCCTCGCCATCACCATGCAGGACCCGACGGACGGCGCCGCCGCCCCGTTCGCCGCCACCGCCGGGGCGCTCGCGGCGCTGGCCGGGCTGCCCAGGCGGGAGGTCCCGGGGGTGCGCGTGCTCGAGTCGGGCTTCTTCGACGTGACGTCCGAGGCCGACGGCGGCGAGCTGGAGCTGGGCGAGATCCTCGACGGGCAGGACAGGGGGGTCGGGACGTTCCGGGTGCCGCTGGCCACGCTCAACCGGCACGCGTTCGTCACCGGGGCCACCGGCTCGGGCAAGTCGCAGACGGTGCGCCACCTGCTGGAGCAGCTCAGCCGGGCCCGCATCCCGTGGCTGGCCATCGAGCCCGCCAAGTCCGAGTACGCCGCCATGGCCGGGCGCCTCGACGACCCGGTCACCGTCATCAACCCGTCGGCGCCGGACGGCGTGCCGTTCAGCATCAACCCGCTCGAACCCGAGCCCGGCTACCCCGTCCAGGCCCACATCGACATGGTCAGGGCGCTGTTCATGGCGGCATTCGACGCCGAGGAGCCGTTCCCGCAGATCATGTCGCTGGCGCTGCAGCGCGTCTACGAGGCCACCGGCTGGGACGTCGTCACCGGCGGCGCCGTGCCGGGCTCGAACGTCCCGCCCAGCATCCCCACCCTCGAACAGCTCCAGCAGCACGCCATGGACGTGATCAAGGAGATCGGTTACGGCCGCGAGGTCCAGGCCGACGTGGAGGGCTTCATCTCGCTCCGGCTCCGGTCCCTGCGGGTCGGCTCGGCGGGGCGCTTCTTCGAGGGCGGCCACCCCGCCGACATCGGCGGCCTGCTGGAGCGGGACGTCGTGCTGGCGATCGAGGACGTGGCCAACGACGAGGACAAGGCGTTCCTCATGGGCACGCTGATCATCCGGATCGTCGAGCACCTGCGGATGCGGGCCCGCCGGGAGAAGTCCCACGAGCTGCGCCACGTCATCGTGATCGAGGAGGCGCACCGGCTGCTGCGCGACCGCGGCCACGGCCGGGCCTCCACGCACGCGGTGGAGCTGCTGGCCGGGCTGCTGGCGGAGATCCGCGCGTATGGCGAGGGCATCGTGGTGGCGGAGCAGATCCCGACCAAGCTCGTCTCCGACGTCGTCAAGAACACCGCGCTGAAGGTCGTGCACCGGCTCCCGGCGGAGGACGACAGGAAGCTCGTCGGCGCCGCCATGAACCTCAGCGACGAGCAGTCCCGCCACGTGGTCTCCCTGCAGCCGGGCTCGGCCGCGGTCTTCGCCGACGGGATGGACCGGCCGCTGCGGGTCCGCGTACCGCTGGGGGAGTCCCGCGAGAAGGTGCTGCCCGGCCCGCCGCCGCCCATCCGCGGCCGCCGGTCCGCGGCGTGCGGCGCGTCCTGCCGTACCGGGCAGGCGTGCACGCTGGTGGAGCTGCGCGAGGCCGACGTGCTCGCCGACGCCCCCGAGTGGGCCTGGCTGCGCATCTGGTGCGACACGGTCGTGCTCGCCTTCGTCAGCAACCGGCCGCTGCCCGGCGTTCCGCGAGCCCTGGGCGCCGCCTGGGGCGAACTGCCGGCGCGGCGCGGCGAGTGCCTGCTGGCGACCCTGATCGAACGCTCGGTGCAGCGGCGCGCCTGGTCGCTGCGCAGCTGGTTCGACCCCGCCCTGCTCACCGAGAAGGCCGCCGAGACCGCCACGCGGCTGCTCGCCGGGCTCGACGGCGGCGGGGACCGGCCGGGCGCCTCGTGGGTGATCCCGCAGGTCCGGTGGCTGCACGAGGTGGACAGGCTCTTCCCGCACGGCCACGCGGCCCCCAACCTGCGCAGCCCGGCGCCGCCCATGGAGTACGCCCTCTTCCGCCAGCCCTCGAACGGCAACGGCGCCAACCCCGACCTCGTGCACACCGAGCTGCTCGGGCACCGTGCCAAGGCGCTGCGGCACCACCCGCTGTCGATGGAGGTGGACCGGAACCGGGCGCTGGCCTGGCGGGTCATCCTGGGGGACGACGAGAACGAGGGGGTGCAGCGGGACATCACGACGGTGGCGATCGGGATCGAGTCGTCGGCGCGGCTGCGGCACGTGGGGCAGACGATGGGGGCGGGGTGGCTGGAGGGCGTGCTGTCGTGGCCGCGCCGCTTCGTCCTGCCGTTCGACCACGGTGGCGCCCCGGAGATCGCCTTCGCCGACACCGCCCCCTCACCGTCCTGACCTCAGGGGCTCAGCGGTCGCGGCGGCGGGTCTCAGCGATGACGGTGGAGGGTCTCAGCGGTCGCGGCGGCGTTCGAGGCGTTTGCGGCGGGCCACCTCCCGCCTGTGCTCCGCCGCCTCCCGCCGCCGGGCCCGCCGGTCGTCCGCCGCCTCCGCCTTCCGGCTCTCCAGCTCCAGCCGCAACGCCTCCTGGGAGGCCGTGCTCCGGCGGGACACCCCAGCCGCCGCCCGGGCCGCCAGTTTCGCGGCCCGCTTGGGGTTGACCCGCTTGGTCTCCCGCCCCTCCGAGGGGACGGGAGGCGCGGCGGCCGCCCGTTCGAGCAGCGCGACGCCGTGGCGCCGCAGGAACTCGTACAGCTCCGGATCGGTGGGCTCGGACCCGAGCGTGAAACGGGTCGCCCGGACCGTGCCGTCCTCGACGATCTCGAGTACGCCGACCCAGAACGGCCCGTCCAGATAGACCGACATCGTCACCACGTCGCCCTCCATGCGCGTATGCCGAAATGACGGCCTGTCGAGGCCGCTTCCGGCACACCGGACATCCCATGGAAGGGCGGATACGGTGAAGCTTCGCCCGGGCTACCGACCGGGCCGCGTTTTCGTGTGCATCTCCAGACTATCGGCCAATGCCGACTAGGATCCTTGGGCATGACCCAGCTTCCTCTGCGGGCCCAGCTCGCCAGCGCCCTGGGCCGCAGTGCCGCGACGCTGTCCAAGATGACCGGGCGCGGCGACGGGTCGGTGATCGGCGGGCGAGTGGGCCTGCTGCTTGAGCCCGACCTCCTGCGCAAGCTGGCCCGCGACCGCAAGCTGGCCCTGGTCAGCGCCACCAACGGCAAGACCACCACCACGCGGCTGATCGCCTCGGCGCTCCTCGAGCTCGGCGACGTCGCCACCAACGCGCTGGGCGCCAACATGCCCGCCGGCCACGTCTCGGCGCTCTCCCAGAACAAGGCCGCCCCGTACGGCGTGCTCGAGGTGGACGAGAAATACCTGCCGGAGGTCCTCGACACCACCGGCGCGGGCGTCGTGTGCCTGATGAACCTCAGCCGCGACCAGATGGACCGCGCCGCCGAGATCTGGCTGCTCGCGCAGAAGTGGCGCAGGGCGCTGTCCGGCAAGCCCACCCACGTCATCGCCAACTGCGACGACCCGCTCGTGACCTGGGGCGCCTCCACGGCGGCGAAGGTCACCTGGGTCTCCGGCGGCCAGCGGTGGAAGGAAGACTCCTGGTGCTGCCCTGAGTGCGGCGGCCCGCTGGACCGTAAGGACGCCGACTGGGCGTGCAAGGAGTGCACGTTCCACCGGCCGGAGCCGCAGTGGGCGATCGACGATGAGGTGGCCGTCGATCCGCGCGGGCAGCGATGGCAGCTCGACATCCAGCTGCCCGGCCTGGCCAACCGGTCCAACGCGGTGATGGCGCTGGCGGTGGCCGAGGCGTTCGGGGTGCCGGTGGAGCGGGCGCTGCCGCGGCTGCGCCAGGTCACCTCGGTGGCCGGCCGCTACACCACGGTCGAGCGCGACGGCCGCCACGCGCGGCTGCTGCTGGCGAAGAACCCGGCGGGGTGGTTGGAGGCGTTCGACGTGTCCGACCCGCAGCTGCCGATCATCCTCTCGGTCAACGCCAACGGTCCCGACGGGCGCGACACCTCCTGGCTGTGGGACGTCGACTACCGCATCCTGCGCGGGCGCCCCGTCTTCGTGACGGGCGAGCGCCGCCTCGACCTGGCGCTCCGGCTCGACGTGGCGGACGTGCCCTTCACGCTGTGCGGCTCGTTCACGGAGGCGCTGGCCATGCAGCCTCCCGGCCGGGTCGACGTCATCGCCAACTACACCGCCTTCCAGCAGATCCGAACGGAGTTCGGCCGTGCCGACTGACAGCGCCCTTCGCATCGTCTGGATCTATCCTGACCTGCTGAGCACGTACGGTGACCAGGGCAACGCGCTCGTCCTGGAGCAGCGCGCGAACCGCCGGGGGATCGCGACCGAGACGATCCACGTACGTTCGGCGGACCCGGTGCCGGATTCGGGCGACATCTACCTCATCGGCGGCGGCGAGGACCGCCCCCAGATCCTGGCCGCCGAACGCCTGCGCCGCGACGGCGGCCTCCACCGCGCCATCGCCCGCGGCGCCGCCCTGCTGGCGGTGTGCGCCGGATACCAGATCATGGGCAGCACGTTCGGGGGCGAGGAGGGCCAGCCGGTGGACGGGATCGGGCTGCTGGACATCGCCAGCTCCCGCGGTCCCGCCCGAGCGGTCGGCGAGCTGGCCGCCGAGGTGGACGCCGCGCTCAACCTCCCCACCCTGACCGGCTTCGAGAACCACATGGGCATCACCCACCTGGGCCCCGGCGTCAAGCCCCTGTCCCGGACCCTCGTCGGGGTGGGCAACGGAGACGGCTTCGAGGGCTGCTACGCGGGCCACGTGGTGGGCACCTACCTCCACGGGCCCGCCCTGGCCCGCAACCCGGCCCTGGCCGACCTGCTGCTGTCGTGGCGGGTGGGCGACCTGGCACCCCTCGACAACTCCCGCTACGAGGCCCTGCGCCAGGAACGCCTGGCCGCCGTCCTGTCCGGCTGACCGGTCTCCTCGTCGAGAGGGAAGAAGGGCAACTCCAGGTAGACGTGGTCGGCGGCGGCGAGGATCTTCGCGGCGTCGTCGACCGGCGGGTGGATTGCCTGGTTGATCCGCGTCTTGATCTCCTTGCCGTCGGCGCCCGAGGCCAGCACCCGGCGGTCCCAGCCCCGGGTGAAGATCCCGCCGGCTCCGCCCAGGTCGAGGCAGGTGACGTACGGGCCGGGGGTGAAGTCGCGCAGCGGCACGCCGAGCAGGTCGGCCGCCGCGTTGTACCCGGCGACCTTGCCGAGGGGGGTGGCGTGCTGGCAGGCCTGCATGACCGTGTGCTCGGCGTCGAACGCCGCGGCGGCCGTGTCGCCGGCGGCGAACACCTCGGGAAGGGCGCGCAGGTGCCGGTCCACCGGCACGCGGCCGAGGTGGTCGAGCTCGGCGGAGATCTGCCGGGTGAGCTCGCTGGCCCTCATCCCGACCGCCCAGACCACCGCGTCCGCCTCGACCCTGGTGCCGTCGGACAGGACGGCGTACCCGTTGCCGACCTCCGTCACCGTCGTCCCGAGGCGGCGTTCGACGCCCAGCTTGTCCAGCGCCGCCTCGATCTCCTCGCGCGGGCCCGGGCCGAGCTGGTGCCCGACCACCCGCGACCGGTCCACCAGCAGCACCCGGCCCCGGGCGGCCAGCTCGGTCGCCGCCTCCAGGCCCACGAACCCCGCGCCGACGACCACGGCGCGGTAGTTCTCGCGGTCGCGCAGGTGGTCGGCGAGCCGCCGGGCCCCGTCCAGGGTGTCGATGTCGAAGAGCCGTTCGGCGCCGGGCAGGCCCTCGGGCCGGACGAGCTTGCTGCCCGCCGCCAGCACCAGGCGGTCGTAGCCGATCTCCCGGCCGTCGGCCACCACCACGCGGCGGCCGGTGTCGATCGTGCTCACCGACGCCCGCAGGTGCTCGACGCCGATCGGCCCGAGAACTCTGCCGAGCTCCACCTTGGCCAGGTCCGGCTCCGGCTCGTACAGGCGTGGTCGTAGCACCAGGTGCTCGTTCGGCGAGATGAGCGTGATGCGCAGGTCCGCCGCTCCGCGCGCCAGCGCCGCTCCCGCCGCGCTCCACACGCCCGCGAAACCGCCTCCGATGATCACAACGTGCGCCACTGTCCCGTCCTCTCTCCGCCTGGCCCCCGGGGATCGGGGGCCGGCCGGCAGGGAGACAAGACGGCGGGGTCAGATGTGACCGAGGCGGGCGAGCTTCTCCGGATTGACCAGCCGCCTGAACGTCGTGATCCGCCCGTCGGCGATCTCCACGGTGTCGAGCCAGACGAGCTTGCCGCTGTGGTAGGTCGCCAGGGCCGGGCGCCCGTTCACCTCGATGACCTGGAACGCTTCGGGCCGCCTGAGCTCGATCACCCTGACCGCCAGCAGGGCGATCCGCGCCGCGCCCCGGACCGGCCTGCGCGCCGCGGTCACCTCGCCGCCGCCGTCGGCGACGTACACGGCCTCGGGGTGCAGCAGCTCGACGAGCCCGGCCAGGTCACCCGCATCGGCGGCCGCCTTGAACGCCCTGAGCAGCCGTTCGGTCTCGGCCCTGGACGCCCGGGGCCGCTCCCGGACCGCGGCGACCCGCGCCCGCGCGCGTGAGGCGAGCTTGCGGCCGGCGGCGGGCGTGCTGTCCAACACCTCGGCGATCCGCGCGAACGGGAAGTCGAAGACGTCGTGCAGCACCAGCGCGACGCGTTCGGCGGGGGTGAGCGTCTCCATGACCACCAGCATCGCGGTGCTCACCGACTCGTCCATGAGCACCTGGGCGGCGGCGTCGGGCCCGGTCAGCAGCGGTTCGGGCAGCCAGGGGCCGACGTAGGACTCGCGGCGGACGCGGGCCGACTGCAGCACGTTGTAGGACGTCCGGGCGGCCACGGTCACCAGCCAGGCCCGCAGATCCCGCACCTCGGACAGGTCGGCGGCGACGGCGCGCAACCAGACCTCCTGCGTCACGTCCTCGGCCTCCGTCACGGTGCCGAGGATCCGGTAGGCC
The DNA here is from genome assembly GCF_053587055.1 of Nonomuraea sp. NPDC003707. NCBI lineage: Bacteria > Bacillati > Actinomycetota > Actinomycetes > Streptosporangiales > Streptosporangiaceae > Nonomuraea > Nonomuraea sp. NPDC003707. The sequence continues at coordinate 60,731 of NZ_JBSFNK010000026.1, forward strand.
GCCCCGAAGACCGCGGAGCGATGCGATTCCCACTCGGCCTCCGCCAACGCGCCGGTCATCTCCACCCCCGCCTCCTCGATCGACTCCCAGATCCTAGGCAAACCCGCTCTGCCCGCCCGAACGGCGGGGTCAGGACAGGCCTCTGGGGCCGGGGTCCGAGCATTGGTTGGTGAGCTCATGACGGCCGGGCCGAAAGCCAGGGGCCGACCGGCGCGCAACGGGCGTTAGAGCTGTCGCCCACCACGACTCCCGCACCTTGCCACCCTCGCCACCGGCCACCGCCACCGGCCACCGCCACCGGCCACCGCCACCGGCCACCGCCACCGGCCACCGCCACCGGCCACCGCCACCGGCCACCGCCACCGGCCACCGATACCGGCCACCGATACCGGCCACCGGGGTCGGCGGCCGATGTCGGCGGGCCGGAGGCCTCACCCGGGCCTCACCCGGGCCTCACCCGGGCCGCGCGGCGGTCTTTTCGCGCTTTTCACACTTTCCGTGCTTTTCGTGCTTTTCACGCAGAACTCCACCGTCTCCAGCAACGCCGCGATCAGCTCCGGTTGACATGCAGCCATCCGGCTGCTTATGGTCGAGACATGCAGCCAATCGACTGCATGTCTGGCCTGGATGGCGGTAGATGGGCTAAATGGACGAGGTGTTCAAGGCGCTGGCCGACCCCAGTCGCCGTAGGTTGCTCGACAGCCTCAATGCCCGCAACGGGCAAACCCTGCGCGAGCTGTGCGCGGGCCTGGACATGGCCAGGCAGTCGGTCAGCAAGCACCTGGCCGTGCTGGAGGAGGCCAACCTGGTGACCACGGTGTGGCGCGGCCGGGAGAAGCTGCACTACCTCAACGCCGTGCCGATCAACGCCATCGCCGATCGCTGGATCAACCAGTACGACCGGCGGCGAGCCGACGCGCTCGCCGACCTCAAGACGGCTTTGGAGAGCCCCATGACCAGCAACGACTTCGTTTACACGACATACATCAAGACCACCCCGGAGCGGCTCTGGCAGGCCCTGACCGAGCCCGCCTTCACCCTCAGCTATTGGGGCGTCGAGATCGAGTCCGACTGGAAGGTGGGCTCGACGATGGCCTGGAAGCTGTGCGGCGTCACGATCGAGGACCCCGAGCAGGTCGTCCTCGAGTCCGACCCCCACCGCCGCCTGGCCTACTCCTGGCACACCTTCACACCGGAGTTCGCCAAAGCCGTCGGCCTGAGCGACGAGGCACTGGCCCGGGTGACCGCGGAGCCCAGGTCCAAGGTGACCTTTGACATCGAACAGGCTGGGGAGACGGTCAAGCTGACCATCGTGCACAGCGGCTTCGAGCCCGGCAGCGGCGTACGCGAGTCGATCAGCCAGGGCTGGCCCGAACTGCTCTCCAACCTCAAGACCCTGCTGGAAACCGGCGAAACGATGTCGCCCATCACCGTGACCGCCCGGTAGGAGCCGCAGGATGAGAAAGGAGCCTGACCATGGCCGTTGACACGCTCACCCTCACCAAGATCCCCGACGTACAGACCGCGATGCTCATCCGCAGGCCGCCCGCCGAGGTCTTCGAGGCGTTCGCGGACCCGGAGGTCACGACCAGGTTCTGGTTCACCAAGAGCACCGGCAGGATGACGCCGGGCGCGCAACTCCAGGGGACGTGGGAGATGTACGGGGTCTCCACGAATGTGCTGGTCAAGGAGGTAGAGGAGGGGAGCAGGATCCTCTTCCAATGGAACGACGACCATCCGCTGACCGTCGAGTTCCGCTTCACGCCGTACGGGCAGGACGCCACCTTCGTCGAGGTGACGGAGAGCTGGCTCACCGGGTCCGGCGACGAGATCGTCGCCCACGTGGCGGATTCGACGGGCGGCTTCACGATCGTCCTGTGCGCGGCGAAGGCACTGCTGGAGCAGAACATCGAACTCAACGCCGTACGCGACCGCCACCCCAACGGCCTATAACCCAGCCCCTCCCCACCACCGCCACACACGCCCACACACCGCTACACGGTCACGCGCGGCCACACACCGGCACACGGCTACGCACCGTCGCGTACCGCCGCAGGGCTACGCATCGCCACGCGCCACCACAGGGCTACGCACCGCCGTGCCACACCCGGTCGCGTACCGCCACACGGCCATACCCGGGGCCGTGCGCCCCGCACGGTCACGCCCCGCCACACGGCCACACACCGGCATACGGCTACGCACGGTTGCGCGCCACACGCGACCGCGCACGGTCGCGCGGGGTGACATACGACGACCACACACGGCCACGCGGGCGCGCACGGTCGCGCGCCGCCACACGCGGTCGCGCGTGCCGAGGTCGGTGCATATCTCTGCGCTCAGGGCAGGCACCTGGTCTTCGCACGCCTCGTCTTTCGGACGCCAACGGATGGGCTCTCAGGCGTGACGTGCGGCCTACGACCCCGAAAGCTCAGTAGACCAGCGCCTGGGCGCCTTCCCTGACCACTTCCTCGACGAACGCCGGCGCGCCCGCGATGCGGACCCCGTCGATGAGATCGTCCACCGTGATGTTCCTACGGGCCGCGCATTGGGTGCAGAGTGTCACGCGCCCTGCCGCCAGCACAGCGTCGAGGAGGTCGGCGAGTGGCGCGGCGTGCGGCAGGCTGAACTCCTTGGCCCTGCCCGGCAGCGCGAACCACGAGGCCTCGCCGGTCAGCCACAGGGAAACGGGCACACCACTCGCGAGCGCGGCGGCCGCGACATTGAACGCCTGGTTGCACCGCTCAGGGGCATCCGCCCCGGCGGTCACCTTGATCACCAGTGATCGTCCCATACCCGTCACCCTAACGCCCCCCGACTTCCGGCGAAGGACTCCAACCGAATACACAAGCCCGCGCGGGAAAGACCCACCTTGACCGAAGAAACGCCGCGAAGAACACCGCCCAACAGGCTCCCCCAAGGGACGCCGAAGGACGCCGCCCGACGGGCTCCCGCAGGGGACGCCGAAAGGCGCCGTCCCACGGACTGCTACGAGGGATGCCGGAGGACACCGCCCGACAGGCTCTCGCAAGGGAGGCCGGAGGACACCGCCCGACAGGCTCGCGCAGGGGGCGCCGGAGGACACCGCCCATGGGCTGCTATGAGGGAGGCTGAAGGAGGAGCATGCGGATCGAGGCCGAGTTGAAGGCCGTCGTGCGGGATCCTGTCGGCGTACGGGCCGCGTTGCGGGAGCGTGCGCCGGAGACGGCCAATGTTTACCGCGATGTCTACTACGACACCCCCGATCTCCGGTACTCCCGCGACGGGAGGGAGATCCGGGTGAGGGTGGTGGACGACGGCGCGGTGAGCCTGCTCACGTTCAAGGATCCCAGCGTCGATCCGGTCAGCGGGTCCAAGCCTGAGTACGAGACCGGCGTCGAGGACCCGGTGGCGATGGAAGCTGTGCTGCGCAAACTCGGGTTGCGGGAAGTGATCCGGTACGAAAAGCGGTGTAGGAACTACCGGATTTCGAAGTCGGGGCTTTCTTTGCTGGCCACTCTCGTGACCATTCCCGAACTCGACGGTACGTTTCTCGAAATCGAGGCAGTGGTCGAGCCCGACGCGGTGCCCGGCGCATTGCGGGTGATCAGGCAGGTGATGGCGGACGTCGGCATCGGCCGCGATGATCTCACCACCGAGCTGTACACCGAGGCTGTACGGCGAGTCAGGAGCACTACGCTTGGGGAGCATGGAAGAACCTGAGGTGCACCCCGCCCTGGAGCCCATCGCGTTCCTGCTCGGCCGGTGGGAAGGCGCCGGCGTGGGCGGCTACCCGACGATCGAGAGCTTCAACTTCGGGCAGGAGATCGAGTTCGGGCACAACGGGAAGCCGTTCCTGAGCTACGTGAGCCGCACCTGGCTGCTCGACCAGGACGGCAATCGGGTCAAGCCGCTGGCCACCGAGTCGGGATATTGGCGCCCGCAGCCCGACAGGCAGATCGAGGTGGTGCTCGCCCACCCGACCGGGATCGTCGAGATCTACATCGGCGAGGTCGTCTTCCACAAGATCGAGCTGCGGACGGACGTCGTGGCCCGCACCGGCACCGCCAAGGAGTACACGGCGGGGCACCGGCTGTACGGGTTGGTCAACGGCAACCTGATGTGGGCGTACGAGATGGCGGCCGTGGGCCACCCGCTCACGGACCATATGTCGGCGGAGCTGAAGAAGGTAGCTTGAGCCGATATGAGCACGCCTTTCACCGCTGACGCCGTCGAGGCGATCAAGCGCCACATGAATGACGACCACGCCGGGGACTCGCTGATCATCGTGCGGGCGCTCGGCGGCCGGCCCGACGCCACCTCGGCGGTGACGAGTGACGTGGATGCCGAGGCGATCGAGTTCATGGTCGATGGTGGGGAGCGGGTGCGGGTGCCCTGGGGGGAGACGCTCACCGAGCGGGCCCAGGTGCGTAAGGCCGTGGTGCAGCTCTATCGGGACGCGTGCGACAAGCTTGGCATCGCGGCGCGGGGTGAGCACTAACGGGGGCTCTTGGTCTCGCGCCTGGCCCCTTCGTCCCTCGAGCCTGTCCCCTCGTCCCTCGAGACTGTCTCCCCCGCCCCCGAGTCGCGCTTCATGCCGTTGCGATCATGGTGGCGGCATATCGGTGGCCGGGACATCGTCGGCCGGCATATCGGTGGTCCGGATATCGCTGGCCGGAACATCGGCGGCTGGGATATCGGTGGCCAGGTGAGTAACCCCGATGGTGCTCTGCGGTGGTCGAGGTCTCGGTGGTCGGGTGTGTAACCCGGTCGTGCCGAGGTCCCGGTGGCCGGGTGAGCAATCCCGATGGTGTTCTGCGGTGGCGGAGGTCTCGGCGGCCGGGTGAGTGACTCCGGTCGTGTCGAGGTCGCCTCGGTGGCCGGGTGAGTGGTCCCGGTCGTGCTCTTGGAGCTGGTGTCGGCCACGCGGGCGGGGTTTTCACGAGCGGGGGGGCGTCCGTCCGGCAAGGTGCGTGCAGCGGCTCGGTTTCCCGACGTGGACATGAAGAAGGGCCCCAGGCGAACTCCACCTGCTCGGCAGGTGGGCCGGATGGACCAAAGACGGGATCATGGTCCCGCCCTCCGGCTGCCAGGGGCCCCGGTGGTTGCCTCGTATTCGCATACGTCACGAGACAACAGTCCGCAGCGCTAGCGGACAACCACCTCGCTAGCCCAACTATGATTCACCATTGTTTGGACCACCTCCTTTCCGCGTACCAAAGACGCTATGCGCTTGTGCGCGAAAGGGGCAAGCGAATATCGCCGGGCCGTAGACTCAGGGCATGACGGAGACGCAGTGGCATGAGGAACTCCGCGCCAAGGGCTACCGGGTCACCCCGCAGCGCCAGCTCGTCCTTGAGGCGGTCAAGACGTTGGAGCACGCCACGCCCGAGGAGATCTGCGTCAAGGTCCGCGAGACCGCGCGTGGCGTGAACATCTCCACGGTCTACCGGACGCTGGAGCTGCTCGAAGAGCTCGGCATGGTGACCCACACGCATCTGGGCCACGGTGCGCCGACCTACCACCTGGCCGCTGAGGCCGATCACGTGCACCTGGTGTGCCGGGGGTGCGACGAGGTGTTCGAGGTACGGCCCGAGCTGGCGGACGGGCTGGTCAAGGGGCTGGACGAGGAGCTGGGGTTCGTCGCGGACGTGCACCATCTGACCGTCTTCGGACGGTGCCGCAACTGCCGGTAGCGGACGGGAGGACGGCCGCCTCCGGGCGTTCCCGTGACTGTCGTGACTGCTGGGAGTTGGGGCGGTGGTCGTTCACGGGGGGTTGAGCGGCTGCCACAGGTGGGTGAGTGAGTGGTCGTGTGCCCAGGTGTTGGGCGGCTGCCGTTAGTACGTGAGTGGTCGCTTCCGGTTGTTGGACGGCTGCTGTACGTGGGCGAGTGGTCGTGGCCGAGGGCTGGGTCAGTGGGTGGGGGTTTTCGAGCGGTGGCGTGAGTGCCGATAACCTGGAGGGCATGCGTAGCCCTCTGCTCGATCTCCCCGGTGCCGTCGCGGCCGATGGGCCGGATTCCGACGTTGCCGCGCACTACGGCGATCTGTTCGCCGAGCAGCGTGCGCTGGCCAAGGGTGAGGCGGTCGTCGACCGCAGCAACCGTGAGGTGGTCCGCATCTCCGGCGTAGACCGGCTGAAATGGCTCAACGACCTCACCTCGCAGAAACTCGACACCCTGAAGCCAGGCGAGTGGACGCAGACGCTCGATCTCGACCTGCAGGGTCACGTGCTCCACCACCTGACGCTCGTCGACGACGGTGAGAGCATGCTGGCCCATGTCGAGCCGGGCACCGCGCAGAGCCTGATCGACTATCTCGACCGGATGCGGTTCATGCTGCGGGTCGAGGTGTCGCGGGCCGACGACCTGGCCGTGCTGTCCACGGCCGCGGAGGACTTCCTGGTGCCGCGCGACGAACTGCCCGATCACCTGGGCAAGCCGTTGGCGGGGCTGTGGGCGTACGAGGCGCTGCGGATCGAGGCGCACCGGCCGCGGCTGGGGTTCGACACCGATCACAAGACGATTCCCCATGAGGTGGACTGGATCGGTGCGGCCGTACACCTGAGCAAGGGGTGCTATCGCGGCCAGGAGACGGTCGCCCGGGTGCACAATCTCGGGCACCCGCCGCGCCGCCTGGTGTTCCTGCACCTCGACGGCAGTGTGGACACGCTGCCGGCGCACGGCGATCCGGTGATCTTCGAGAGCCAGGAGGTCGGTGTGGTCGGGTCGGCCGCCCGGCACCACGAGCTCGGGCCGATCGCGCTGGCGGTGGTCAAGCGGACGGTGCCGGTGGACGCGCCGCTGCTGGCCGGTGGGGTGGCGGCCGCGCAGGAGGTCATCGTGCCGCCGGACGCGGGACGCAACGTCTCCATCGACCCGGCCCTCCGCCGCCGCATCCGCTGAGGGCCCTCCCGGTGGCAGACACCCAGGTGAGGGCTCTCCCGGCGGCAGGCGCCGAGGTGAGGGCTCTCCCGGGGGCAGGCGCCCGGGCGTGGGCGGTCAGAAGTCGAGGGTGAGGGTGATCGGGCCGTCGTTGACGAGCGACACCTTCATGTCGGCGCCGAAGACGCCCGTCTCCACGTGCGCCCCCAGCCGGCGCAGCTCCTCCACCACGGCCTCCACCAGCGGCTCCGCGACCGGCCCGGGGGCGGCTGCCTGCCACGTCGGCCGCCGTCCCTTGCGGGCGTCCCCGTACAGGGTGAACTGGCTGATCACCAGGAGCGGCGCCGACACGTCCGAGCAGGACTTCTCGCCGTGCAGGATGCGCAGGCCCCAGAGCTTGGCGGCGAGTTTGGCGGCCTCGGCCCGCGTGTCCGTGTGGGTGACGCCCACCAGCACCAGCAGGCCGGGCTCGTCGATGGCCCCGACGGTCTGACCGTCGACCACCACCGACGCCGAACTCACTCTCTGCACCACTGCTCGCATGGCAACCCATTCTGGACCAGGAAGAAGGGTTCGTAGACTCATGCCGAAAGGGGAAGCGAAATGTCGATGATTGTGGAAGTTGTCCGGTCCGGGTTCGTGGAGTCCACGCATCAGGCTCGCATGCTGACGGTGGACGCGGAAGGACGCCCGGTCGAGGCGAAGGGCGCGGTGCATGTTCCCGCGTCGCCACGGTCGTCGATGAAGCCGCTCCAGGCGCTCGGCATGCTCCGTTCCGGGCTCGGGCTGGAGGATGAGCTGCTGGCGCTGGCCTGCGCCTCGCACTCGGGCGAGCCGTTCCACGCGGACGGCGTCAGGAAGATCCTCGCGGGCGCCGGGCTGGAGGAGTCGGCGCTGCTGTGCCCCGAGGACTACCCGTACGACCGGAGTGCCACGGAATGCGGCCGCGTCTACATGAACTGCTCGGGCAAGCACGCCGCCATGCTGGCCACCTGCGTGCTGAACGACTGGCCCACCGAGTCCTACCTCGAGCCCAAGCACCCGCTCCAGCGGGCGATCCGCGAGACCGTGGAGGACCTGACGGGGGAGCGGGTGGCGGCTTCCGGAGTGGACGGGTGCGGGGCGCCGCTGTTCTTCGTGTCGATGCTCGGCGTGACGAAGGCGTTCAGGGCGTTCCCGATGTCGTCTCCCGACTCGTACGAGCGCAAGATCTTCGACGCGATGAGCACCTACCCCGAGTGGACCTCGGGCACCGACCGCCCCGAGGCCAAGCTGATGCGCGCGCTGCCCGGGCTCATGCTGAAGGCGGGGGCGGAGGCGTTCGACGCGTTCGCGTTCGAGGACGGGCGCGCGGGCACCGTCAAGATCGAGGACGGGTCCCAGCGCGCCCGCGTCCCGGCCACGGTGGCGGCCCTGCGCTCGCTGGGCCTGGACGCGCCGGAGCTGGCCGAACTGGCCGCCCCACCGGTGTTCGGCGGCGGCCGGCCGGTGGGTGAGCTCCGGTTCCGTTAGAAGGACGTCAGAGGGTGCGGAACTGGCGGGTGGCGGAGATGGCGCCCGAGGTCGTCGTGGTGAACGTCCGCATCGACCCGGCGAACTTGGACAGGTCCCACTCCGCGGGCCCGTGGTACCAGTACAGGTTGTCGGACTGGTGGCCGCTCCCCGTGACCGAGGCCACCACCCGCGACCAGTGCTCCACCCCGTCGAAGATCACCGCATAGGGCAGGTAGCGGGAGAACAGCTCCACCCGGTGCTGCTCCGGCACCTCCCCCAGCTCTCCGGAGAACAGGTACTGCCGGAAGCCCATCGTGTGCGCCAAGGCCGCCGAGCCCTTGGCCGTCTTGGCCGGCATGTACTGGCCGCCGACGGCCAGCGCGCCGCCCGCGATGACGACGGCCAGACCCAGCAGCCCGTACGTGGTGAACCAGGCCAGCCCCGCCGTGGCCAGCACGCCGACCGCGATGAGCACCACGCCGATCGTCGTCCACCTGGTGCGCTCGGTGTCGGGCCGGCGGGCGAACCAGCCCTGCTTGACCACGTCGGCGTACAGGGCGTCGCGCACCTTGCCCAGGTGGGCCGCGAACGAGCCGGACAGCTGCGACAGCAGCACCGCGTCCCGCCCGTCGAAGATGGCGTCGTACAGGGCGCGCTCGTACGGCAGCAGCGCGTTGACCGGCGCGTTCGGCAGCCTGACCAGCATCCAGTCGGGCGCGTCGTACGTCTGGCGCGGCTGCTCGTCGATCCGCAGGTAGCCGCGGACCGCGAGGTCGACGATCGTCGCGGTCACGTCGACCACGTCGGCCTGTTCGTCCACCAAGGTGCCGATCTGGCCGGGCCGTACCCCGTCGGGCGGGGAGAAGTGGCCGTTCTGCACCGGATCGACCGGGCCCTGCGCGTGGCCGGCGGCCCTGGCGTCACGGCCGCGCGTCCAGTAGAGCAGGGCGACGCCGCCGAGCAGCAGCACCAGCAGGCCGGCCAGGGCGCCGCCGGTGACGATGTTCAGGGTGAACGCCGAGGCCAGCGAGAAGCGCCTCTCCAGGATGGGGACGCCGGAGCTGGACCCCTTGGGGTAGCCGACGACCACGGTCAGGGCCTGGCTGGGGGCGATGTTCTCCTGCTCGAAGTCGGCCTCGGTGGCCGAGTGGTCCATGGAGGCCGAGGTGCAGCCGATGGCCGAGGTCAGCTCGCCGGCGAAGCAGGACAGGTTCTGGACCTGCCCGGGGCCGTTCACCTTGACCGTCGCCTTGGCGACCTGCTGGCTCCAGCCGTTCACCGCGAACCAGCGCAGCTCCTCGACACCGCCCGAGGTGGTCACCGCCCCCTTGACGTCGTACTCGACCGTTCCGTCGCCCTTCACGGTGAGCACGTCGCCGGCGAGGGTGCCGCCCTTGACGTTCGAGATCTGGTAGACGCGGTCGTTGCCGTCGTCGTACCGCGTCCTGGTGATGAACGTCCGCTTGAGCTCACCCGACGCCCCGCTGATCTTCTCGACCACGTGCAGGGTGCCGTTCTTGCCGAGGGTCATCGTCACCTCGTCCGTGATCCCGGCGCTCGCCGCGTACGCGGGTACGGCGGTCAACGTCAGAGCGGTGGCTCCGAGGGCGGCCATCGTGAGTCTGATACCCATGGCGGCAAATCGTATCGGTTCGTGACTGTCAGTCCAGCGTGATGCTGGTTGCCGCCCGCTGAACGCTCTCCGGCGAGGCGCCCTGGCCGGGGTTCTCGTGGGCGAGCGCCTGGTTCTGCGCGACGTACGGGCGCATGCGCTCCTCGTACCGGTCGAAGGCTCCGATCGGGTCCCTGCCGAGCTCCTGCGCCAGCACGTACGCCCCCACGAGCGCCAGGCTGGTGCCCTGCCCCGACAGCGGCGAGGCGCAGTAGCCCGCGTCGCCGACCAGCGCGACCCGACCCTTCGACCAGCGCTCCATCCTGACCTGGGCCATGGCGTCGAAGTAGAAGTCGTCGGCCTTCCACATGGCCTCCAGCAGCTTGGGCACCTCCCAGCGCAGCCCCGAGCAGCGCTCCTGGATCAGGCGCTTCTGCTGCTCGACGTCGCGGTGGTCGTAGTCGATCGGACCCGCGCCGAAGCCCAGGTTGACCCGCATCACGGTGGCGTCCCGGTCGCTGAAGAGGGCGCCTCCCGTGTCGCCCTCGCGGAACCAGGTCTGCCAGTGGTCCAGGCCGAGGAAGTTGTCGGCGGTGAAGATGGAGACGTACATGCCGAGGTGGCTGAGGAACTGCCCCTCCGGGCCGAAGGTGAGCCTGCGCACGTTGGAGTGCAGGCCGTCGGCGCCGAACACATAGTCGTAACGCCCCCGGCCGCCGCTCTCGAACGTCACGTCCACGCCGTCGGCGTCCTGGTCGAGGGTGGCGATCGAGTCGCCGTACACGTACTCGGCGCCCGAGGCCGAGGTGAGGATGGCGGTCAGGTCGTCGCGCATGATCTCGATGTCCGGGCTGTCGAACCGGCCGCCGCTGACCGTCTCCTCGTAGCTGCGCATGAGCTCGTTGCCGTCGCCGTCCACCATGGACATGCCGCGCATGGTCGTCCGCAGAGCCTTGATCGGCTCGATGACGCCCATCTTCGCGACCACGTCCAGCGCGGCGCCCCTGATGTCGATGGCCTGACCGCCCTTGCGCGGGGCCGGGGCCCGCTCGACGAGCGTGGTCTCGTACCCGTGCCGCCGCAGCCAGTACGCCAGGACGGGGCCGCCGACGCTCGCGCCCGAGATGAGGACCTTCATGATCTGCTCCTTGTTCGCAGGTGTTGACGTTGTACGCTGAATGTACGGAGTACGGACAGCAGCTCGCAAGGGTAGGATGGCAAGATCTGTACTAGTACAGGAGGATGAGATGGCAGCCCCTTACGCCGAGATCGTCGCCGACATCAAGCGCCGCATAGCCGACGGCCGGCTCCGCCCAGGAGACCGCGTCCCGTCCACCAGGCAGCTCGCCAGGGACCGGGGGGTCGCCCTGGCCACCGCCGCCAAGGCGCTCGCGCTCCTGGCCCAGGAGGGCGTCGTGGTCGCCGAGCCGCGCGTGGGGACGATCGTGGCGGAGCCGCGCGGGGGCAGGACGGCGGCCCGGCGGCCGGATGTCTCAGGCAACGAGATGACGCGGGAGCGCATCGTACGGGCCGCCGTCGAGATCGCCGACGCCGAGGGCCTCTCCGAGTTGACCATGCGCGGTCTCGCCGACCGGCTCGGGATGGCCACCATGTCCCTCTACCGCCACGTGGCCGGCAAGGACGACCTGGTCCTGCTGATGGTCGAAGCCGTCATCGACAAGTTCCCGTTGCCCGTGGAGCGCCCGGAGGGCTGGCGGGCCAGGCTGGAGGTGTCGGCTCGCCTCCAGTGGGCCGGTTACCGGGCGCACCCGTGGATGGCCGGCGTCACCTCGCTGACCAGGCCGCTGCCCTCGGCCAGCCTGCTGAGGCACACGGAGTGGGTCATGGCCGCGCTGGCGGGCACGAGGCTCGATGTCACGGCCAAGATGCACGTGCACACCCTGGTCTACAGCTACGTGCAGGGCATCGCCGCCAACCTCGAGCTGGAGCGGCAGGCCCAGGCCGCCACGGGGCTCAGCGCCGAAGAGTTCATGGCCGGGCAGGAGGAGCACCTGCTCTGGATCGCCGAGTCGAACGACTATCCGGCCTTCGCCGGGGTCGTGGCCGAGCTGGCCGGCGACTTCGACCTCGACCTGGACCGGCTCTTCGAGTTCGGGCTCGGCCCGCTGCTCGACGGCCTCGCCAAGGTGATCGACTAGTCGGAGATCTGGATGCGCAGCCGGCGGAAGCCGCGGCCCTTGCTCTCGATCTTGGCCACCTTGATGTGGCCGATCTGCTTGGTTGAGGCCACGTGGGTGCCGCCGTCGGCCTGGGTGTCGAGGCCCACGATGTCGACGATCCGCACGTCCTGGACGGTCTCCGGGACCAGGTTGGTGGCCGTGCGGATGATGTCGGGGATGTCGAACGCCTCCTTGCGCGGCAGGACGCGTACGTCGATGCGCCGGTCGGCGGCGATCTCGGTGTTGCAGGCGTCCTCGACGGCCTCCTTGAACCCGGGGGGCACCTCGGGCAGGTTGAAGTCCATCCGCGCGCTGAGCTCGTCCATGTTGCCGCCGGTGACGAGGCAGCCGTAGTCCCTGAACACCACCCCGCACAGCACGTGGAGTCCCGAGTGCGTACGCATGAGGGCCGAGCGCCGCTCGTCGCCCACCGCCGCCTCGACCACGGTGCCCACCGGCGGGATCGGATCGCCCTCGGCCGGGACCAGCTGGAGGTCGTCACCCTTGCGCACCCCCACGACGCGCGTCTCGACGCCCTGCCAGATCAGCACCCCGTGATCCGCCGGCTGGCCGCCGCCGCCCGGATAGAACGCCGACCTGTCCAGCACGATCCCCTCGGGCGTCGCGTCCAGCACGACGGCCTCGAAGTCGCGGAGAACCTGGTCGGACAGTTCCAGCCGCTGCGTGCGCCCGTGGAGGTCGAAGGTCATGTCGGCAGCCTAACGCCCGGGTCGATCACCAGGGGCCGTAGGGACCGTTGTTGCCCCGCCCGCCCATGCCCTTGACGGCCGGCTTGACGTCCACGATGTAGATCGTGGCGGCGATGGCCGCCACGATCGAGAAGAAGCCCAGCGCGCCCAGGCCGATGAAACCGGCGCCGCCGACGATGAGGAAGTCGATGAAGTAGCTCCAGGCGCCGCCCACCGAGAACAGCGTCGCCAGCGCCAGGATCAGCAGCCAGATGTTCTTCTGCAGCTTGCCCGCCGAGACGAAAGCGCCGGTCGGCACCCGTAGCGCGTGCACGAGCGCGTACGCCGACATGCCGAAGATGACGGCGGCGAGCACCAGGAAGAGGAGATTGAGGACACTGTTGATCAAATTCATGTTGTTGGCTCCGCACAACGCCGCAATGAAATCGGCTTCAGCCTAATAGGCGACCCTGACAGACGGGCACCCCAAAGCGGAAAGCCCGCCTCCCTCGGGAGACGGGCTTTCGCGTCAGCTCAGCCCCTCGCCTTGGTGGTGCGGGGCTTCCTGGCCGGGGTGGCGGGCTTGGCGGCCTGCGCCACCTCTTCGAGCTCCAGCGCGGCGTCGCTGCTCGTCTTGCTGACGACCCGGCGGCCGCGCGTGGCGAAGTCCTCGTAGGCCTCGGTGGCCCTGCCGGCGAGCTGGTCGGCGTACCCGCGGGCCTTCTCCGGGAACTCCTTGGCGAAGCTCTCGGCCTTGCCGGCGTACACGCGGGCCATCTCCGGCAGGTCCTTGGTCAGCTCGGTGCGGCGCGACTGCAGCTTCTGCAGCTGCTCGGGCAGCTCGCGGAGCTTCTCGACCGCGAAGTCGCCGACACCCGCGACGGCGTAGAACGGCTTGGACTCCGTAAGCTTCTTGACCTCGGTTGCGAGCGTCATGGGTTAACCTTCCTTGGTTTCCTGGGTGACGTTGCCGTTGCCGGAGGTCGCCGTATAGGGCTCAAGAGCGGCGAGAAACTCCTCTGACAGCGGTTCGTCGTCCGATCCGGAGTCGTGCCGGGGGCGAGCATTCTGGGAGGTCTGCTCGTCTTCGGCGCGCTTCTCCTTACGGAACGACTCATAGATATCAATCAGCACCTGGCGTTGCCGTTCGCTGAGGTGCGTGTCGGCCCTGATCGCCGTGATGACGTCGCTCGGCGGCTCGCGGTCCTCGATGAGGCCCGCCTGCACGTAGAGCGCCTGCGAGGAGATGCGCAGACCCTTGGCGATCTGGTTGAGGATCTCCGCGCTCGGCTTGCGCAGCCCACGCTCGATCTGGCTCAGGTAGGGGTTGGAGACCCCTGCCGCCGCCGCGAGCTGGCGCAGCGAGATCTTCGCCTGCTGCCGCTGCTCGCGGATGTATTCACCGATCGAGTCGACCTTGGGTAGTGCCATGCCTCATAGTCTGCCCCGTAGTGCTTGCAATTGCAAACGGGACGGTTAACGCCAGCAAGCACGTCAGAGCTGGAAGACCCACAGGAGAGGCGCCGAGGTGACCAACGTCACAGAGAGTGCGATGTAGCCGTAGCGCACCGGAGCGGCCAGCTCGGGAGCCGGCTTGATCAGGCGGTCGACCCTGGCCATGACGTGCTTGGCGTGCACGCCGAGCATGCCCTGGGGGGTCGGCATGGCGCCCGCCGTACCGAACCTGAGCAGCGCCGTCGCCAGCCTGCGCGGCGAGCAGTAGCGCCGGGCGCGGTCGTCGGCGGCCATCTCGATGAGCAGCTCCACCTGCGCCTGCGCGTCGGCCACCACCTTCGACCAGGGCAGCGCCCTGCGCAGCGCGGCGAACGGCAGCAGCACCAGGTCGTGCCGCTCGCGCACGTGCGCGGCCTCGTGCGCGAGCACGGCGGCCATCTCGTCCTCCGAGAGCAGCTTGAGCGCGCCCTCGCTCACCACGACCTGCGAACGCAGGCCGGGCACGCAGTAGGCGGCGGCGCCGGGGTGGGCGAGCACCCGCACCCCGGGCACGCCGGGGTCGTCGTGGGAGATCAGCGCGAGCAGCATACGGTGCCTGCGGCGGGCGCGCAGCGCCTGCACACCCGCGGTGAGCAGCACCGCGATCAGCACGGTCAGGGCGGTGAGCCCCGCGATCAGGGCCAGCACGTGCAGCGGGTCCCACGCCTCCAGGGGCGCCTCCCCCCGCGCGAACGCGAACAGCCCGGGCAGCACCCCCTCGCCGTACGGCTGGACCGCATAGGCGAGCATGGCGCCGGTGGTGGCCAGGCCCCAGGACACCCCCAGGGACTGCCAGACGATGATGGCCAGCCGAGGAGCGCGTGAGGTCCACCGGGCAGTCGTGAAACGCCAGGAGCCAACCGCGCACGCCGTGGCGAGCGCTGCCAGCGCCGCTGCCGTGATCACTCTTCCTCCAGCTCCGTAAGGGCTCTGCGCAGGATCTCCGCCTCCGAGCCCGACACGGCCTGGGCGAAGCGAGTCAGGGCGGCCGATCGGTCGCCCGTCATGTCCAAGGCTTCCAGCATAAGCTCGGCGATGTACGCGTCGCGGCTTTCGGCCGGTTGATATCTCCATGCGCGGCCGTCCCGGGTGCGCTGGAGGAAGCCCTTCCGGGTGAGGCGGTCGAGCACGGTCATCACCGTGGTGGGGGCAAGGTCGCGGTCGGCGATGAGCCTGCCGACCTCACGGGCGGTCAGCGCGCCGCTCTCCGCCCAGAGGATGTCCATGATGCTGCGCTCAAGCTCGCCAAGACCCTTCACGCCCTACAGGCTAGCTCTACAACCTGTCGAGCAGGCATTTGGGGCGTGTGAACCGCGTCTCCGTGTCGTGCGTATCTCCGTGCATGCGTTGGAGTACAGCGGTTGTGGCCCTGCTCGGTCTGGTGCTGGCGGCCGGGTGCGCGGCCTCGGCGGACAGCACGTCGACGACACACGATCAGGCTGACGTGGTCTTCAGCCAGGAGATGATCACGCACCACCAGCAGACGATCCAGCTGGCCGAGGTGGCGGCCAAGAGCGGAAAGTCCCCGTACGTCCGTGACCTGAGCACGAAGCTCATCGCGGAGGAGAAGGCGGACATCGACATGATGTCGTCGTGGCTGCAGTCCTGGAAGGAGACGGTGCCGCCGGAGCCGACCGACCGGATGGGCGCGGACATGAAGGCCGGCTCCGGCTTCGACAAGGAGTGGCTGTCGGCGTTGTCGGGCCATCTGGAGCACGGCGTGATGATGGCCGAGACCGTCAAGAAGTCGGGCAAGCACGGGCCCACGCTCGAGCTGGCCGACAAGATCATCAAGGCTCAGAAGGCGGAGCTGGCCGAGATCGCCAAGCAAGCGGGCTGACCCATGGCCAGGGCGTTCCCATCGGTCCCATCGGTCGCGGCAGGGAAGTCGGCCAGGACCTACGCCGGTGCGGCGGTGGCCGCCGGCGTCGTGGTGCTGGTCGTCGTCCTGCGGTTCGGCGGGGCCATCAAGCCGGAGCTTCCCGGGCTGCCCACCGCCGGGCCGTTCACCGAGTGGGGGCTGCCCCTGGCCCGGTTCTGCTTCGACGTGTGCGCGGTCGGCTGCGTCGGGACGCTCGTCGCCGCCCTCCTGGCCCCCGCCTCCTCGCCCGAGTCCCGGTCCTGCCGTCGCGCGGCCGGCTGGTGGGCGCTCGGCTGGGCCCTGGCGACCGGGCTGAGCTACGTGCTCACCCTGTCCAACCTCATCCCGCTGCCCGCCGGAGCCCTGCTCGCCTCGCCTGATCTGCTGGAGTTCGGCACCTCGATCCCGCAGACCCAGGCCCTGCTCGTGGTGCTGGCCGCCACCGTCGTCGTGGGGCTCACCTGGCGGCTGCCCTCGGCGGTCCGGCTGGCGGTCGCCGTGTTCGGGCTGCTGCCGCCCGCCTACGTCGGGCATGCGGCCTCCGCGGGCGACCACGACGTCGCCGTCTCCGCCCTCATGTCGCACCTGGTGTCGGTCTCGGTCTGGGTCGGCGGCCTGGCTGCGGTGCTCCTCCACTTCCGCCGGTCCCCGGATCTGCCGGCGGTGCTGCCCAGGTTCAGCGCGCTCGCGCTGTGCTGCTTCGCCGCCGTGGCCGTCTCGGGCGTGGCCAGCGCCTGGGTACGGCTCAGCGCCCCGTCCGACCTCTGGCAGAGCTCGTACGGGCAGCTCCTGCTGGCCAAGACCGCGGCCCTCGTGCTCCTGGGCCTGTTCGGCTGGACCCATCGCCGCCGCACGGTCGAGGGCATCGCCGACCGGTCCGTACGCCGGACCTTCGTCCGCCTGGCCACCGGCGAGGTGATCGTGATGGCGGCGGCCGTCGGGCTGGCCATCGGCCTGTCCCGCACGCCGCCCCCGCCCGGTGGCGGCGGCGGTCACGACCAGGCCGCCCTGGAGTACGCGCTCGCCCCCTTCACCCCAGGAGCGCTGATCACCGAGCTCCGCCTGGACCCGACCGTCCTGATCCTCTTGATGCTGCCCGCGGTCGCCTACGCGGTCGCCGTGCGCAGGGCGGCCTCCTGGCCTGCCGGCCGCGCGATCGCCTGGTACGCGGGCCTGGCGCTGACGGCGCTGGTGCTGCTCGGCGGGGTCGGGAGCTACGCGCGGGCGATGTTGTCGGTCCACTCGGTCCAGCACACGGTGCTCACCGTCGTCGCCCCGCTCCTGCTCTGCCTGGGCGCCCCGTTCACCGTCGCCGGCCGCTACCGGTTCCTCGCGCATCCCGCCGTCTACTTCGGGGCGTTCGTCCTCCTCTACGGCACGCCCTGGTTGTCGTGGTCGCTGTCCGGCTACGCTCCTCACCTGCTCACCGAGCTTCTGTTCTTCGGCCTCGGGATGCTGGTGTTCGGCGTCCTGGCGGGGGCGGACCCGGAGACGTGGGGCGACCGTGCCCGCCTGCTGGCCGCCGTGACCCTGACCCACCTCGCCGTCGGGACGTACCTGCTGCTCGCGCCCCCGGTCGCGGCCGACTGGATCTCGCTCGTGGCCCCGTCCGGCGCGCCCGGCGTCCTCGCCGACCAGCGCCTGGCCGGAGCCGTGGCCATGCTCCTGCCGCTGCCGGGGCTCGTCCTGCTGGCCGTGCGCATGGCCGGCAGGGGGACCGCGGTGCTGGTGCGGGGCGGCCGTTGATGCCAATCTCGGTGAGATGCGCATCACGTTGGTGAAAGGCGACATCACCGAGCAGCCGACGGACGCCGTCGTGAACGCCGCCAACTCCTCCCTCATGGGCGGCGGAGGCGTGGACGGGGCCATTCACCGCCGCGGCGGTCCGGAGATCCTCGAGGAGTGCCGGAAGCTGCGGTCTGGCCACTACGGCAAGGGGTTGCCCACCGGAAAGGCGGTCGCGACGACGGCCGGGCGCCTGCCCGCGAAGTGGGTGATCCACACGGTCGGGCCGGTTTACTCCATGTCTGTGGACCGTTCGGAGCTGCTGGCCTCCTGCTACCGGGAGTCGCTGCGGGTCGCCGACACGCTGGAGGCCAGGTCGGTGGCCTTCCCCGCGATCTCGACCGGGATCTACGGCTGGCCCATGGACGACGCCGCACGGATCGCCCTGGACACGGTCCGGCAGGCGGACACGTCCGTGGAGGACGTCCGCTTCGTGCTGTTCGACAGCGCGGCCTACGCCGTGTTCGAGGCGCGCCTCTGATCGCGGGGATCCACCGCCGAGAACGGGAGGGTCAGCTCGCCGAGCCGCCACCGGGCCGGGCCGCCGAGCGGCGGCCGCCCGGCGATGGGCCAGGAGCCCGACAGCGCGCGCACGGAGGCCATCCACCGCTGCCGCAGCCCATGGGCCCCGTACGGCGCGCTCACCGCCCACGCGTGGTCGAAGTCGCTCAGGAACGCATGAATCCGCTCGCCCGGCACATTCCGGTGGATGAGGGTCTTCGGCAGCCGGTCGGCCAGGTCAGAAGGCCGCTCGAAAGCATCGAAACGGGCCGAGAACGTGATCGTCTGGGGCCCTTCCGGAGAGAGCCCCACCCAGATCGCGCGCCGCCCGTTCTCGGACGAGGTCCCCTCGACCAGGACGCCGCCGGGGGCGAGCCGGCCTCTGAGCACGTCCCAGTAGTGCCACGCCTCGGCCTCGCCGTACTGCCTGAGGACGTTGAAGGCCCGCACCAGCGTCGGCGGGCGCCCGACGGGCAGCTCGAAGCCGCCCAGCCGGAAGCTCAGGCCCTCCCGCTCGTACGGCTTGGCCACCGCCACCCTCGCCGGGTCGATCTCGATCCCGACCACCTCGACGCCGGGGGCCACCCGGCGCAGGCGGGTGAACAGCTCCAGCGTCGTGGTGTGCGACGCCCCGTACCCGAGATCCACCACGAGGGGGCGTTCGGCGGCCCGCAGCAGCCGGCCGTGCACGGCGGCGATCCACCGGTCGGAGCGCCGCAGCCGGTTGTGCCCGGTCGTGCCCCTGGTGATGGCGCCGACCGGTCTGCCCCCCGCCTTGGCGGCCCCGGCCGGTCTAGCCACTGACGCGGTGCACCTTGTGCTGGGCGGCCTGGGCCCGCGGGCGGATGATCATGCGGTCGATGTTCACGTGGGCGGGGCGGGTCACGCACCAGGCGATCGCGTCGGCCACGTCGTCGGAGGTCAGCGGGCCGGGCACGCCCTCGTAGACGCGCGCCGCGGCCGCCTCGTCCCCGCGGAACCGGGTGACCGCGAACCCCTCGCTCTGCACCATGCCCGGCGCGATCTCCACGATCCGCACCGGCTGCCCGACCAGCTCCAGGCGGAGCGTCTCGACCATCGAGGTCTGCGCGTGCTTGGCCGCGACGTAGCCGCCGCCGCCCTCGTACGACACCAGGCCCGCCGTCGAGGTCACCATCACCAGCACGCCGTCGCCGGACTCGACGAGCTTGGGCACGAACGCCTGGGTCATGCGCAGGGAGCCGAGCACGTTCACGTCGTACATCTGCTGCCAGTCATCCAGGTGCCCCTCCGCGACCGATTCAAGGCCGAGGGCGCCACCGGCGTTGTTGATCAGCACGTCGCACCGCTCGAGCGAGTCCGCCAGCGCGCCGACCGACTCCTGGGAGGTCACATCCAACGTCACCGGCCTGATCGAGGGCACCTCCGCGGCGAGCTTGTCGAGCCGCTCGCGCCGCCGCGCGCCCGCCACCACCTCGAAACCCTCGGCGGCGAGCCGCCGCGCGGTCGCCTCGCCGATCCCACTGCTCGCCCCGGTCACCACAGCCGTTCTCCGCATGCTCCTCATCCTGCCAGCCCTCCCGGGCATGTTGACGACCGCCCTAAATACCCTGTTATGACCATGTGTCGGGAATGTCGCAAAAATCTGGATGGTTATAAGCCGTCTGGAGGTGGTGTCGAGTGAGGCGACGACGGGTCAGCCGGGTCGCGACCATCAGCATGCACACATCGCCCCTGGACCAGCCCGGAACGGGCGACGCCGGAGGCATGAACGTGTACATCGTGGAGTCCGCCAAGCGGCTGGCTCACCTCGGCGTGGAAGTGGAGATCTTCACCCGGGCCACCGCCCGCGACCTCCCGCCCGTGGCCGAACTCGCCCCAGGCGTCCTCGTCCGCCACCTCACCGCGGGACCGTACGAGGAGATGGAACGCAGCGAGCTGCCGAGCCAGCTCTGCGCGTTCCTGTCCGGGGTGCTGCGGACCGAGGCCATGTACGACCCGGGCCGCTACGACGTCATCCACTCCCACTACTGGCTCTCCGGCCAGGTCGGCTGGCTGGCCAAGGAGCGCTGGGGCGTGCCGCTCGTGCACACCATGCACACCATGGCCAAGGTCAAGAACCTCCTGCTCGCCCAGGGCGACAACCCGGAGCCCAAGGCCCGTGTGGTCGGCGAGGAGCAGGTCGTGCAGGTCGCCGACCGCCTCGTGGCCAACACCGTGGACGAGGCGCGGGAGCTGATCGACCTGTACGGCGCCGTCGAGGAGCGCGTCGCCGTCGTGAACCCGGGCGTCAACCTCACCGTCTTCCAGCCCGCCTCGCAGGGCGCCGCCCGCCGGCGGCTCGGCCTGCCGCAGGACGCGCACGTCCTGCTCTTCGTGGGCCGCATCCAGCCGCTCAAGGCCCCGGACGTGCTGCTCCGCGCCGCCTCCAGGATGCTCATCGACGACCCGTCGCTGCGCGAGCGCCTGGTCGTGGTCTGCGTCGGCGGGCCCTCGGGCAACGGCCTGGCCAGGCCGTCCCTGCTCACCGAACTGGCCGCCGAACTCGGCATCTCGGACGTCGTCCGCCTCGTTCCTCCGGCTCCCCAGGAGGAACTGGCCGACTGGTACCGGGCGGCCTCGGTGACGGTCGTGCCCTCGTACAGCGAGTCGTTCGGCCTCGTCGCCCTGGAGTCCCAGGCCTGCGGCACCCCCGTGGCGGCCGCCGCCGTGGGCGGGCTGCGCACCGCCGTGCGGGACGGGGTGTCCGGCCTGCTCGTGGACGGCCACGACCCGGCGCAGTGGGCGCAGGCGCTGCGCCGCTTCGTCGTCTCGCCGCGCTGGCGCGACTCGATGTCGGCGGGAGCCCGCGCGCACGCGGCGGCGTTCGGCTGGCAGGCGACCGCGTCCCGCCTGGTGGAGGTGTACGCGGCCGCCATCGCAAACCTCCACAAAACGCCCATCGCCCTGAACTTCTAGCCCGACTTTTGTTCTGGCGGCCTTCTATCCTTGTCGGCATGCGCGATGTCGTCGAAGCCGCGCTCAAGGCCGCGGACGTCACCTACGACGAGCCGCGGCCGGGGGCGTTCCTGGTCAAACTGCCCGGGCAGCACAAGCTCGCCACCATGACGTGGTTGATCGTGGGGGAGCAGGCGCTGCACGTCGAGGCGTTCTTCTGTCGCCAGCCCGACGAGAACCACACCGAGTTCTACCGCTGGCTGCTCGGCAAGAACGGCGCGATGTACGGCGTGCACTTCTCGCTCGACCCCGTGGGGGACGTCTACCTGGTGGGCCGGGTGCCGCTGGCCGCCGTCACGGAGGCGGAGGTGGACCGGCTGCTGGGGTGCGTGCTGACGTACTCTGACGACTGGTTCGACCGGGCGCTGGAGCTGGGGTTCGCCTCGTCGATCAGGCGCGAGTGGGAATGGCGGGCCAAGCGCGGGGAGTCGCTGGCCAACCTGCAGGCGTTCGCCCGATTCGCCGACCCGGACCGGTAATCGCTGACCATAGGATTGGCGATATGGCGACTTTGGTGCTGCTTAGGCACGGCGAGAGTGACTGGAACGCGAAGGGCCTGTTCACCGGCTGGGTGGACGTGAGCCTCTCGGCCAAGGGTGAGGACGAGGCCCGCCGCGGCGGCAAGCTCCTCCAGGACGCCGGACTGCGCCCGGACATCGTCCACACCAGCCTGCTGACCCGGGCCATCCAGACGGCCCAGCTGGCGCTGGCGGAGGCCGACCTGCTCTGGCTGCCGGTGAAGCGGAGCTGGCGCCTCAACGAGCGCCACTACGGCGCCCTCCAGGGCAAGAACAAGGCCCAGACGCGCGAGGAGTTCGGCGACGAGCAGTTCATGCTGTGGCGCCGCTCGTACGACGTGCCGCCGCCCCCGATCGCGGACGACGACGAGTTCTCCCAGGCCGGCGACCCCCGCTACGCCCTGCTTCCCCCGGAGCTGATGCCCCGTACGGAGTGCCTGAAGGACGTGGTCGACCGCATGCTCCCGTACTGGTACGACTCGATCGTCCCCGACCTGTCGGCCGACCGCACGGTCCTGGTGGCCGCCCACGGCAACTCCCTGCGAGCCCTGGTCAAGCACCTGGACGGGGTCGGCGACGAGGAGATCGCGGGCCTCAACATCCCGACGGGGATTCCGCTGCTGTACGAGCTCGACTCCGACTTCCAGCCTCAGCGGCCGGGCGGCGAATACCTGGACCCGGACGCCGCCAAGGCCGCCATCGAGGCCGTCGCCAACCAGGGCCGCTGAAGGCGACGTCTTCCAGTGCTTCCCAGGGGGCTTTCGCTCCCTTCGACCCCCAAAGGCGTGGTCTTCGCAGGAGAGGCGCGCTTCGCGCGAAAGGGCTCAGGCTGTGTTGCGTGGGGGCACGCCCCCACACCCCCGGCGAGGGGACTCCCGTCCCCTCGCGCTCCCCGGGCCTCGGCCATCGTGCGACCAGTCGTGGCAAGCCGTGTCACAGTCGAGGGTCGGAATCTCAGAGCCAGCCACGCGTGACCTGACGGCCGGAGATCAACGCCTCCAGCTAAGAATGCCGCCCATCGTCTGGTGAGCTTTGAGCGCATGCCGTGAAGCCCGGTACTGTGCGCCTCAAATGAAGTATGAGTGCTGACGTCGGGATGGCGTGTGCCGATCGAAACCTCGGCTGAGAAGGGTGCTCTGGCGTCCCGGCCGGCAGGACCACGCGTGCAACTTCGCGAGCGCTTCGTCGGCGCCGCTGGATGAGAGTGGCAGCGCTCCAGGCGGAGCTCGCGGGATCGGCGGCCGGTGACCTCCCACGGGTGATCGAACAGTGCGAACGAGCCGGGGTGGAGCTGCTCGTCCTGCCAGAGTGCTATTTCGGCGGCATGCCGCCGGACAAACCGGCCGCCGAGGCCGTCGCGATGTCACCCCCATACGCGAACCTGATCTCGGCCCTGCGGGATTGCCCGCCCACGATGACCGTCGTCGCAGGCTTCACCGAGCGTTCAGCCGACGGGCGGTTGCACAGCTCAGCGGCGGTCGTCCGCGCCGGGCGGCTGGCCGGAGAGGTCACCCGCAAGCTCTTCCCCCGCGAACCCGCCTTCAGCCCGGGCGAGGACCTGCCCCTGTATCGCCAGGACGACTACGCCTTCGGCGTCGTGATCTGCAACGACGCCAACTTCGTCGAGCCGTCCCGCCTCCTGGCCCTGGCCGGGGCGCGCGTCCTGGCGTGCCCGCTCAACAACGACCTGCCCGTGGACGTCACGCGCGGGTGGGCGGTCAGGACTCGGTCCACGCTCGTCGCCCGGGCGGTGGAGAACGACTGCTGGGTGATCGCGGCCGATGTCGCCGGCACGGCGGGTGGGCGTGCGGGAGGAGGGGCGACCCGGATCATCGCCCCGGACGGCCGGGTAGCCGCCGCAGCGCGAGCGGAGGAGCCAGGCCTGGTCATAGCGGACATCGAGGTGCCGGGCCGCTCATTCCTGGAGCGCTGGAACGTGGCGCAGAATCCGGCGGTCCTCAGGAAATGGCTCCACCAGGTGTCCGGACAACGCAGTGAAACCTGACCGGACGGCTCAGATCTCCCTATTGACGGGCATTGTCTGCCTTGTCGAAGCCCTCACTGCGTCTTCCGCTTTGCGGGCTCAAGGCCGGGGGGCGGGGCTTTGCTGTGCCACAAGATCGCTGCATCCCTCGCCCGAGGCTGCGCTCGGGACTCGCCTCGCCGCTTTTGACCTTGATCTCGGGGCACGAGAGCTCAATTGCTGCTCGACGGCCAGCTTCCCCAGGAGCGACCCGATCCGCTCTCCTCGCTGTACTGCTTCGCCTTGGTCACACAATCAGGGCAGATGGGCTCGTCGACGGACCTGGCCACGGCTTCCGGTTTGGCCGGCCGAAGAGAGCCGAGGACCGTGATCCCTGGCGGCATGTGGGTCTCGGGATCGATCAGGAAAGTTACGACTTCTTTCGGGTCGAAGCTGAATGTGCGCTTGCACGCATAGCACCGACCGGTCGTCTCGCGATGTTCGCTCATGCCTGCCAACCCCTTCCTGCCAGCACGCTACCTGTTGCAGTGAAGGGTCACGCAAGGACGGACTCGGCCCTGTCGACTCTGTGAACCGAGACCAGGCGGAATGCTCCAAGCCAACATCGATACCGAGGGGGCCCAGGCAAGGGGAGCGCGAGGGGACGGGAGTCCCCTCGCCGGGGGTGTGGGGGCGTGCCCCCACACAACACAGCCTGAGCCCTTTCGCGCGAAGCGCGACTCTCCTGCGAAGACCACGCCTTTGGGAAGGCCTCGCTGTCAGCTGGGCCGAGCCCCCGTGACCAGGTAGACGACATCCGCCGCCACCCGCACCGCGTGGTCCGCGTACCGCTCGTAGTAGCGCCCGATCAACGTGATGTCGATCGCCGGCTCCACCCCGTGCTCCCAGTCCTTGGACAGGATGTTGCGGAACAGTCGCCGGTGCAGCCGGTCCATCGCGTCGTCGTCCTGCTCCAGCTCCAGCGCCGAGTCCACGTCCCGCGAGGCGATGCAGCTGCCGGTCTTGGTGACGAGGTTCTC
The DNA here is from genome assembly GCF_053587055.1 of Nonomuraea sp. NPDC003707. NCBI lineage: Bacteria > Bacillati > Actinomycetota > Actinomycetes > Streptosporangiales > Streptosporangiaceae > Nonomuraea > Nonomuraea sp. NPDC003707. Next base: position 85,706 of record NZ_JBSFNK010000026.1, read on the forward strand.
CGCGATCTGGCCCATCTCCACGATGGTCGAGCGCACCTCGGCCGGGATCGCCGACTCGGGGTGGCGCAGGCGGGCGACCTTGGCGACGTGGACGGCGAGGTCGCCCATGCGCTCCAGGTCGGTGCCCATGCGCAGCGCCGTGATGACCATTCGCAGGTCCACGGCCACCGGCTGCTGCCGGGCCATCAGGTCGAAGATCGAGGCCTCGACCTCGGCGAACGTCGCGTTCACTTCCTCGTCCCGGGAAATGACACTCTCGGCGAGCTGAAGGTCGGCGTCGAGGAGGGCCGTGGTGGCACGGGAAATGGCCGAGCGGACAAGCCTGGTCATCTCGACCAGCTTGTCGGTCAGCGAATCAAGTTCTTCGTGGTACGCGTCGCGCATGTGGTCACCGTACGTGCCCCTCGATGAACGAACCCCTACCGTCAGATGAACTTTCCAGGAAAGGGGCCTTCCATCCCTGATGAGAGGGTCTGCGCCTGGGAGAAGGCCACCTACCATCGAAGACATGAGTGAGATGGCCATGAGCTTCGCGGCCCTGGCCGGGTTCGTCGTGGGCGCCCTGGCGGTCCTGTTCTACCGAAACCAGATCGAGGCTCCGAAACGCGCTGCCGTGGAGGATGGCACACAGACCGGGAGCGCGCTGCCGCAGGGCGTCGCGTCCGTGCTGGCCGTGCTTCCTTCCTCCGCCGTGGTGCTCGACGCGCATGACAAGGTGCTGCGCGCCAGCTCGGCCGCGCGGGCGTTCGGGCTGGTCAAGGGTGACCGGCTGATGGCCGCCGAGTTGCTGGCGCTGGCCCGGCAGGTACGCCGTGACGGCGAGATCCGCGAGAGCGAGATCGACGTGGCGGGGCACAAGTTCGGCCAGGAGACCACGAACTTCGCGGTACGCGTGGCTCCGCTCGGCTCGCACGGCCAGGTCCTGGTGCTCGCGGAGGACCAGACCGAGCGCCGCAGGGTCGAGGCCGTACGCCGTGACTTCGTCGCGAACGTCAGCCACGAGCTGAAGACCCCGGTGGGCGCCATGAGCCTGCTGGCGGAGACCATTCAGGACGCCGCCGACGACCCCGAGGCGGTCAGCCGCTTCGCCGGGCGCATGCAGCACGAGGCCGCCCGGCTCAACTACCTCATCCAAGACCTGATCACACTCAGCAGGATCCAGGGCGCCGAGCCCATCCCCACCCCCGGACAGGTCTCGATCGACGAGTCCATCCACGACGCCATCGACCACTGCAACACCAAGGCCGTCGCCAAGGACATCACGCTGGTGTCCGGCGGCACCGAGGGCCTGCGCATCTGGGGTGACGACGAACTGCTCGTGACGGCGTTGCGCAATCTGATCGACAACGCCGTCGCGTACAGTCCGGAGCACACCCGGGTCGTGGTCAGCGTGCGGCCCGCCGGTGACTCGGTGGAGATCAGCGTCAGCGACCAGGGCATCGGCATCCCGGAGGAGGCGCTCGAACGCATCTTCGAGCGGTTCTTCCGCGTCGACGCGGCCAGGTCGCGGGCGACCGGTGGCACCGGGCTCGGCCTGGCCATCGTCAAACACGTCGCCGCCGCACACGCCGGCGAAGTGTCCGTTTGGAGCAAGGAAGGGTCCGGCTCCACCTTCACGCTCCGCCTGCCCGCCTTCGGCGGCACGGCGGTGGCAGTACCACCCTCGATTCCCCTGGAGACAGCCCAATGACTCGCGTACTTGTCGTCGAAGATGAGGAGTCCTTCTCCGACGCCCTGTCCTACATGCTCCGTAAAGAGGGTTTCGAGGTGTCGGTCGCGGCGACCGGGCCCGAGGCTCTCGACACGTTCGACCGCAACGGAGCAGATCTGGTGCTGCTCGACCTGATGCTTCCGGGTCTGCCCGGTACGGAGGTGTGCCGCTCCCTCAGGCAGCGCTCCAAGGTGCCGGTGATCATGCTGACGGCCAAGGACAGCGAGATCGACAAGGTCGTGGGCCTCGAACTGGGCGCCGACGACTACGTCACCAAGCCGTTCTCGTCGCGCGAGCTGGTGGCCCGCATCCGCGCGGTCCTGCGCCGCCAGGGCGACGTGACGGAGGAGCTGGAAACCGCGGTGCTGGCCGTCGGTCCCGTGCGCATGGACGTCGACCGCCACGTCGTCGCCGTGCGCGGTGAGCAGGTGCAGCTGCCGCTGAAGGAGTTCGAGCTGCTGGAGGTGCTGCTGCGCAACGCGGGGCGTGTACTGACCCGTGGCCAGCTCATCGACCGCGTGTGGGGCGCCGATTACGTCGGTGACACCAAGACCCTCGACGTCCATGTCAAGCGCCTGCGCGCCAAGATCGAGTCGGACCCGTCCAACCCGCGCTGCATCCTCACCGTGCGCGGCCTGGGTTACAAGTTCGACGCCACCGAAGAGTAGAAAACCCTTGTTCCGGTACGAGTCGCGTACCGGAACAAGGGTTTCGGCGTTTCCGGGGAAGGGTCAGTGGGCTTCTTCGGAGGCCGACGCGGACGGCGTCGGGGTGGGCGTGGGGGCCGCGGGGGCGTTCGGCGCCGGCGGGTAGTCCTTGAACTCACGGCTGCGCGTCACCACAGGGACGTTCAAGGACACGATCCCGGCGTTGGCGAACTGGAGGTCCAGCTTGATGCTCTCGCCGCCCCTGAGGCTCTTGGGGATCGCCTCGAGCATGAGCTGAGGGGTGGGCTTGCCGGTGTTCACGAGCTGGCGGCTCGGGAGCTGGATCGGGGCCGTGACCTTGACCGTCCCCATGCTCCCCGCGGAGACCGCCTCGAGGGTGTCGGGGGTGTCGGCGGTGTTGAGAATGTTCAGGTAGATCGGGGCGGAGCCGCGCCAGGCGAGCTGCGCACCGGCGTCGGGCCCGAGAATGAACGCCTGCGGGATCTGAATGCCGCGCGTGCCGTAAGCACCGTTCTCGATCAATGCCAGCGCCTCGTTGGGCGCGTACGGCTTGTTGGTGGTGGCGTCGAATCCAGCCCCGCAGCCCGCCAGCATGGGGGCTGCCAAGAACGCGGCGACGACAATCCAGCGACGGCTGGTCACGGGCGGGTTCTCCTTGGTCTTGCGGAGGGCTCGCGCATGCGCTAAGCGCAGGTGGCGCGCATGCGTGATGTGCAGCGCCCACCATATCCATCCGAATCCATGGTCATATCCACGCCCCTGCAGGTCATTAGCTATGTCCGGAAATGCCAGACATAGAGTTGAGCACTTGTCAAGCCCTAATATGCGGCCTTGACCTGCAGTTATGAGGATTTCACTGTTCCGGGAGGCTGTGGATGCGTGGTACCCTGGAGTACAGCGGAAGGGGTACTTGTCACATGACTTTCCAGGTCGGCGACACAGTCGTCTACCCCCACCATGGGGCTGCTCGGATCGAAGCAATCACGAAGCGATCCATCAAGGGTGAGGAAAAGACCTACCTGGTGCTCAAGGTCGACAAGGGCGACCTTACCGTCCAGGTGCCAGCCGAAAACGCAGAACTCGTCGGTGTGCGCGATGTTGTCGGCCAGGAAGGCCTTGAGCGGGTTTTCGATGTCCTGCGGATGCCGCACACGGAAGAGCCGACCAACTGGTCTCGTCGCTACAAGGCCAATCTGGAGAAGCTCGCCTCCGGCGATGTGAACAAGGTCGCCGAAGTCGTTCGGGACCTGTGGCGGAGAGACCGCGAGCGCGGCCTGTCCGCGGGCGAGAAGCGCATGCTCGCCAAGGCGCGTCAGATTCTGGTCAGTGAGCTTGCCCTGGCGGAGAAGACCAACGAGGACAAGGCTGAGGCCCTGCTCGACGAGGTTCTCAACTCCTGAACACCAATCTTCCACGGGTGGGCGTCGGAGTCGACGTCCACCCGTTCGCTTCAGGAGCCTCGGGACGTGAGCTCAACCTCGCCGGCCTGCACTGGCCGGGCGAGACCGGGCTCGAGGGCCATTCGGACGGCGACGCGGCCGCGCATGCCGCGTGTGACGCGCTGCTGTCCGCGGCCGGCATGGGTGATCTCGGGCAGCTGTTCGGGACCGCGGACCCGCGATGGGCGGGTGCCTCGGGCGTCGCGCTGCTGGAGGAGACCGCGCGGCAGGTGCGTGCCGCGGGCTATGAGATCGGCAACGTGGCCATTCAGGTGATCGGCAACCGGCCCAAGCTGGCGCCGCGCCGTACCGAGGCCGAAAAGGCGCTCAGCGCCGCCGTGGGCGCGCCTGTGAGCGTGTCGGCCACCACCACCGATGGGCTCGGGCTGACCGGGCGGGGAGAGGGCGTCGCGGCCGTCGCGACAGCCCTGGTCGTCAACCTTTCCTGAACGCCGGGCGTCTTACGTGTGGATGCGTGAGGGTGTCCCGGCGGGTCGTCGCGAAGCCCGCTGTATCAGGAGGCGGCGGTTCGTCACTGGCGCGGTACGGACCGCCGTCTCCCCTTTTTGGTTGTTTTGCCTGCTCTGAGGGTATGTGTCCCCACGACATGTGAACGTTTCGGGGGGAGCAGCACATGATCGGCGCGATAGTTTCCGCGATCGTCATCGGCGCCATCGTCGGCGCCCTGGCCAGGCTGATCGTTCCTGGCAGGCAGAACATGTCCATCGGCCTGACCCTCATCGTCGGCATCGTGGCAGCCCTGATCGGAACGCTGATCGCGCAGGCCGCCGGCGTGGCCGACACGCGGGGGATCGACTGGATCGAGCACATACTCCAGCTCGTGCTGGCGGTCATCGGTGTGCTCCTCGTGACGCGCTTCACCGCGGGACGCACCGGGCGTACGCGTGGAACACCATCCTGACCTGCTCATTCGTAAAGACCGCGCATAAAAGCGGTAGATCGGGTAGCGAGCATCTCCGTGGGAGCGAACCGCTCACTCTCACGGGGAGGTTTCGTACCATGACTATCCAGTCCATCCTTGGCGCCATCGTGATCGGCGCCGTGATTGGCGCAATCGGTCGCCTCCTGCTCCCCGGCAGGCAGGCCATCGGCTGGATCCTCACCATCGTCGTCGGCATCGTGGCCGCCCTGCTAGGCACGCTGATCGCTCAGGTGCTCGGCGTCGCGACGACCGACGGCATCGACTGGATCGAGCTGGTGATGCAGGTGGTGCTGGCCATCGTCGGCGTGGGCCTGGTCGCCGGGCTCCGGCGCGGCTCCAGCGTCTAGACGGAAATAGCTGGGCCCGCCCGGGATCGTGCCGGACGGGCCCTCTCACGTCTTACGGCTCAGTCTTCAGGGGGACGTGGGGTGCTGCGGAGGCGTTCGGCGGGGGCCGGGGCGTCGTCGTCGTGGATCACCGGGTGGGGGGCGGTGTCCTCTAACTCGTCCTCCCGCGGGCGCTCGAGGTCGTCGGCCAGCTCGGGGCCGTGTCCGGGATCCGGTACGTCGTCCTCGATCACGGGGTGCGGCTGGGTGTCCACGTCCTTCTCGTCGACACGCGGGTGGACCAGGACGTCCGTCGGCCTGACCCGGTCGCCCCAGCGGACGGGGCGCGTGGGGGCCTCCGGTGCTTCTTCGTGCTGCACGGGCCACTCCGCCACCTGCGCCGCCACCGGGGCAGGGGCCTCGGGGGCCTCCTGGACCGGCTCGGGGGCCTCCTGGACCGGATCGGGGACTTCCTGGACCGGCTTGGGGATTTCCTGGACAGGCGCCGGCTGCGGCGTCTCGGAGAGCCGTTCCGAGTAGATCTCGACGGGCGGCCGCTCGGGCTCCGGATGGAAGGGGACGATGTCCTGCTCGGCCTCGGTCTCCTCGCTCTCCGCTCGATGTGCCTGTACGTGCTTGATCAGCAGCAGCCAGAGCCACAGGGCCACGGCCAGCATGACCCAGGGCGCCAGGGCCACGCCCACGGCCGTCGCCCGCACGTCGAACGCGAACCGCACCGCCGTCGCCACGTTGGCCGCCGCTGCCGCCACGATGAGCACGACCAGCACGAACGCTGCCTGCGCGCGTACCAGCAGCCGGGCGGAGCGCAGCAACAGCACGTCGATCAGCGCGATCACCAGGAGCGCGTCGAAGGCCGCCGGATAGAGGAAGGCGAGATCCTGGCCCGCCTCGCCGGTGATGGCCAGCGCGCGCAGGTCGTCGAAGGAGAGAGCGCACGCGGCCCCGGCGAGGGCGGCGACCGCGAGCCCGGCCAGGGCAATGCCCAGGCGGCGCAGCATAGAGGGGGGAGTCACGTCCATGGCGGTTCGAGCCTACAGAAGAATGAGGACCAGGACCGATCAAGGGAGATACATGGCCGAGCTGTCGGAAGATGCGCGCAAACTCTTGGATGCCCCGAATTATGCGACGGTGACCAGCCTCAATCCTGACGGCGGGCCGCAGTCGACGGTCGTGTGGGTACGCACGGACGGTGACGACGTGCTGTTCTCGACTGTGCTGGGGCGCAGGAAGCCGCGGAATTTCGAACGTGATCCGCGGGCGAGCCTGCTGGTCATCGATCCGGACAATCCGTACAGGTATGTGGAGGTACGCGGGCGCGTGACCATCACGTCCGACCCGGAAGGGGCGCTCATTCAGGAGCTCTCGCACAAGTACCGAGGGCTCCCATGGGAGGACAAACCGGGCGTCGAGCGAGTAATCGTACGGATCTCGCCGGACAGGGTGACGTTGCGAGGCTGATTTATCGGCGTGACGGCGGGATTTATCGGCGTGACCAGCCCTCTGAGGCGTTAGCCTTGCCTTCGTGAGCCTGCACATCTACGACACCAGCACGCGCGCCATCCGTGAATTCGTTCCGGTCGAAGCCGGCCGGGCGTCGATTTACCTGTGTGGGGCGACCGTGCAGGCTCCTCCGCACATCGGGCATATCCGCTCGGGCGTGAACTTCGACGTGCTCCGGCGCTGGCTGACACGATCCGGCTATGACGTGGCTTTCTGCCGCAACGTCACCGACATCGACGACAAGATCATCAGGGTGGCGGCCGAGGAGGGCGTGCCCTGGTTCGTCGTGGCCGAGCGCAACCAGCGGGCCTTCACCTGGGCGTACGACACGCTCGGCTGCCTCCCGCCGACCGTCGAGCCGCGCGCCACGGGCCACGTGCCCGAGATGATCACGCTGATGGAGCGGCTGATCGCCCGCGGCCACGCGTACGCCTCCGGCGGTGACGTCTACTTCGACGTCCGGTCCTACGCCGATCGCTACGGCGCGCTGTCCAACCAGAAGCTGGACAACATGCGGGCCGCGGCCGACACCGACGACGAGTCCTGCAAGCGCGACTCCCGCGACTTCGCCCTGTGGAAGGGGGAGAAGCCGGGCGAGCCGACCTGGCCGACCCCTTGGGGCCCCGGCCGCCCCGGCTGGCACCTGGAGTGCTCGGCCATGGCGACGAAGTACCTCGGCCCGGCCTTCGACATCCACGGCGGCGGGATCGACCTGATCTTCCCGCACCACGAGAACGAGATCGCCCAGTCCCAGGCGGCGGGCGACGGCTTCGCGCGCTACTGGATGCACAACGGCATGCTCAAGATCGGCGCGGAGAAGATGAGCAAGTCGCTCGGAAACTCGCTGCTGATCCCCGAGATGGTGCAGAAGGTCCGGCCGGTGGAGCTGCGCTACTACCTGGCGGCGCCGCACTACCGCTCCTCGATCGACTACTCCGAGGAGGCCCTGCTGGAGGCGGCCGCCGCGTACCAGCGCATCGAGGGCTTCGTCACGCGCGCCGCCGAGGTCATCCACGACGTCGACGCGGACGCGCCGCTGCCGCAGGCGTTCGTGGACGCCCTCGACGACGACCTCGGCACGCCGCAGGCGCTGGCGGTCGTGCACGAGGTGGTGCGCGAGGGCAACGTGGCGCTGTCGCGCGGCGACAAGGAGGCCGTGGCCCGGCTGCTCGCCGAGACCCAGAACATGCTGGACGTCCTCGGCCTCGACCCCCGCTCGCCGCAGTGGCGGGGTGCGGGCTCGGACCTCTCACCGGTGGTGGACGCGCTGGTGGCGGTCGCGCTCGAACAGCGCAAGGCGGCCAGGGAGCGCAAGGACTACGCGGCGGCGGACGCGATCAGGAACCAGTTGGCGGCGGCGGGGATCACGGTGGAGGACACCCTCCATGGGGCCCGCTGGGAGCTCACCCGCTAGGCAGACGCTCTGGTGGCAGTGGCGGCTTTGTGCGGTGTGCACAGGGCCGCCACTGTCGCGATAGGCGGTGGTTCCGTGCGGTATGCGCCGGGGCCGCGACTGCCGCGATAAGCGGTGGTCTCGTGCGGTATGCGCCGGGCTGCCACTGTCGCGGGAGGCCGTTGACCAGGGAAGGCGCTGCATCAAAGGGGCAAATCTCTCAGGTCGACGGGCTCGACAAGGCGGATGAAGGCGGGGACCGGGGCGGGCGCCGGCAGTTCCCACTGCGGAGCAGAGTGCGGCTGAAGGAGGCCACTCTGGGCCACTCGCGAGCTGAGCTGAGCTGCAAGGCCTACCTGTCCGCCGACCGGCGATGCCATCCGTTGTCCTCCATCCGCACCCCAGGCCAGGCTAGAGACGCCCCCGCAGTCTGGTCGGTATCAAGGTCGCGGCTCCCCTCGAAGCTCAGCACCTCTGAGAGAGCTTCTACGTGCGACCCGCCTTTACCGCGCCGGTGTCCAGGCGACGCTCCCGCGCCGGCGTTCAGGAGAGGCTCCCGCGTCGGCGTCCAGAAACGCCGTCGCTGGTACACCGCGCCGGTGCGATGGCCTTCTCGCCGCGTGTGCCTACACCGCGCGGAGCGGCTCGTCAGAACCTCCCCATTCGTTGCTTCCCGAAATTGAACTTGCCACTTCAAAATCAGGAAGCTCATGGTTAATATTGCGACCATGACATGGCGGAAAGCGAGGTGACATCCGCACGCACGCCCTCAGACGCACAAGCCAGCACATCCCGTCCGTCGCGTGCGCGGATTCGGGGCAGTGCGGCCAAACCGCCGACATCTCCGGCATCCGGTCCCCAACAACCGGCTCTGCGGCCATCCCCCATGGCAGCAGGGTCAGTGCGACCTCCGCCGCCCTCGTCCGGGCGCCTGCCCCCGTGATCCCCTGCGATTCCAAGCACCTCGACCACCCACCAGATCCCAATGACCACCATCTGACGACCACGACCCCCATCCACGACCCCCATCCACGACCCCCACCCACGACCCGGAGACGATCCCATGAGACCGAAAATCGGCTACTTACTCCCGACACGCGACTGGACGGTGCTCGGCAACCACAACCTGTCCGCGCTCATCGAGCAGGCAAGACTGGCCGAAGAACTGGGGTTCGACTCGGTGTGGGCGGGGGACAGCCCGGTGACGCGCCCCAGAGCCGACGCGCTGATGATGCTTGCCGCAGTCGCCGCCACCACGAACCAGATCACGCTCGGCACCGCCGTACTGCTCCCCGCCCTCCGCCACCCGCTCCTCCTCGCCCACCAACTGGCGACACTCGACGGCATCGCGGACGGACGGCTGATCGTCGGCATGGGTGGAGGATTCGCCCACCCGAACACCGAGGCCCAGTTCGAGGCGCTTGGAATCGGCTTCAAGCGCCGGATCAGCCGCATGGAGGAGTCGATCGACATCATGCGACGCCTTTGGACCGGCGAAACGATCTCTCACCAGGGCGGGCATTTCACGTTCCACGATGTGACGCTCGACCCCAAACCCGTACAGGCCGGTGGGCCGCCGATATGGCTGCCGGGCAGCGGTGAACGGGCACTGCGGCGGGCGGCCCGCCTGGCCGACGGCTGGCTGCCGTACCCGCCGACGCAGAAGGCTTACACGGAGGACCTGAACGCGCTGACGTCGGTCGGCACGCCCCACGCCTCATCAACAGCCGGCACCCCCGCAGCCCCATCAGCAGCCAGTACCCCTGAAGTCTCGTGGGCAGCCTCCGGGGCCTCGTCGACAGCCGGCCTCCCCGAAGTACCGCCCACGGACGGCATACGCGAGCCCGGATCCCCCAGAGCCTCGGCGGCCCACCCCTTCACCCCGGCCCTGTACGCCACCATCTGCCTGGACGAGAACCCCGAACGCGCCCGTCACCGCCTCCGCACCAGCATCGAGCGCTACTACAACGCGCCGCTCGAGTTCGTCGAGAGCATCCAGGCCATGTTCGCCGGCACCCCAGAAGAGGCCGCGAACTGGCTGAACGGTTACATCGAGGCAAGTGCCCGGCATGTGGTGATCAGGCTGGCCGTGGACGATCACCGGGCGGCCATGGAGGAGTTCGCCGCGCAGGTGATGCCCAGGATGGGGGAGAGATGACCACGTTCGTCCTGGTACCGGGCGCCTGGCACGGGCCATGGGCCTGGGACCGCGTCGTACCTCTCCTGGAACGATCCGGCGCCCGCACGATCACCCCGGACCTGCCCCACACCCCTGACACCGGCCTGCACGGCCACGTCGAACAGGTACTCACCGCCCTGGACACCGCACCCGACGACGACCGTACGGTGCTCGTCGGACACAGCTATGCGGGCCTGGTGGTACGCCAGGCGGCCGACCTCCGGCCGGAACGCGTACACCATGTCGTACTCGTGGACGGCTGGGCAGGCCCGAACGGCGCCGGCATGTTCACCCTCGCCCCCGACACCTTCGTACAGGCCATCCGCGCCTCCGCTGACGGCGGGCTGATCCCCGCCCCCGCGCCGGAGCTCTTCGGCGTCACCGACCCCGCCGACGCGGCCTGGCTCCGAGAGAGGCTGCGCCCGCACCCGCTGCGTACGTTCACGGACACGACGCGCCTCAGCGGGGCCGTCGACCGGATCTCCGGGACGGGCATCTTCTGCCAGCCCCAGACCTTTCCATTCGAGCAGTTCGCCAAGTCGGTCGGCTACCGGACGCTCGCGATCGACGGCCCGCACGACGTGATGCTCGAACATCCGGAACCACTCACCCAGCTACTCGTCGACGTAGTCGAGGGTTCGAAAAGGGGAAGCCCGAGATTAAGCTGATGAAGTGGATCGGACGTACAACCAGTTCTGCGCCACAGCGCGGACGCTCGACCTCGTAGGGGAGCGCTGGACGCTGCTCATCGTGCGTGACCTGCTGACCGGCCCCAAGCGCTTCTCCGACTTCCAGAACAGCCTCCGCGGGCTCGGCACGGGCCTGCTGGCCGCGCGCCTGAAGCATCTCGAACGTGAAGGACTGGTCCGGAAGGTCACGCTCCCGGCGCCCGCCCGCACGCCCGCGTACACGCTCACGGAGGCCGGCGCCGAACTCGCCCCCGCCGTGCTCGCTCTGGCGCGCTGGGGCATGAAATGGGCCATGGGCGAACGCCGGGAGGGCGAGGCGTTCCACGGCGGATGGGCGGTTCTGGGGCTGAGGGCCTGCTTCGACGCGGAGGCGGCGCGGGGCGTGCGGGCGATGTACGAGTTCCGGGTGGGGGACGAGGTCTTCCATGCCCTGGTCCAGGACGGGACGATCGACACCCAGCACGGTCCGGCGCAGCGTCCGGACGCCGTCATCGAGACCGACGACGAGGTACTGGTGGACATGGCGGCCGGGCGAACGACGTTCGCGGAGGCGGTCAAGGAGCGTCGCGCCGAGGCGTCCGGCGACCCGGCGGCACTGGGCGCTCTGTACGGAATCTTCCGCATCCCGGCCCCGGAGGACCGCGCCGTTCCCGGTGTGGGATAAGGCGCCCGGCGGCCCGAGTACCCTTATTGGCATGGCAGCAGGCGGTAGGGCTTCGGGCAGGCCCGCGAAGAAGAAGGGCCCGTCCAAAGGCGCAGGAGGGCAGGGCCGCCGGTCGCTCGAGGGCAAGGGCGCGACCCCGCCTGCCGAAATGCGGCATTGGTACAAGGACAAGGCTCGTACAGAGCGCATCGCCCGCGAGGATCGCGGCGGCGCCCGACGTCCCGCTCCGGCGCGGCAGCGGCGCTCCGAGGACGCGCCCGAGTACATCGGCGGCCGCAACCCCGTACTCGAGGCCCTGCAGGCGGGCGTCCCGTCCAACGCCCTCTACGTCGCTCAGCGCATGGACAATGACGATCGCGTACGCGACTCCATCAGGATCGCGGCCGAGCGCGGGATCGCCCTGCTCGAAGTCTCCCGCGACAAGCTCGACCGCCTGTCGGAGGGCGTCGTCCACCAGGGCATCGCGCTCCAGATCCCGGCGTACGACTACGCGCACCCGTCCGACCTCGTGGAGCTCGCGCAGGACGCCGCCGAGGTCCCGTTGATCGTGGCCCTCGACTCGGTCACCGACCCGCGCAACCTCGGCGCCATCGCCCGCTCGGCCACCGCCTTCGGCGCCCACGGCCTCCTCATCCCCTCCCGCCGCTCGGCCGGGGTCACGGGCGGGGCCTGGAAGACCTCCGCGGGCACCCTCGCCACCATGCGCGTGGCCCGCGCGGCCAACTTGACGGCGGCGCTGCGGGAGTACCGCGAAGCGGGCCTGTTCGTCATCGGCCTCGACGGCGCCGGCGAGACCGACATCGGCGACGTCGACCTGCTCGCCGAGCCGCTGGTGGTGGTCGTGGGCTCGGAGGGCAAGGGCCTTTCGCGGCTGGTCCGGGAACAGTGCGACGTGGTGACCCGGATCCCGATGCAGGCGGCCGCCGAGTCGCTCAACGCGGGAGTGGCGGCCGGAGTGGCGCTGTACGAAGTCGCTCGTCACAGGCGCCTCTAGCGTCTACACTGGTAGGCCGCGCCGACGTAGCTCAATCGGCAGAGCATCTGTCTTGTAAACAGAAGGTCAGGGGTTCGATTCCCCTCGTCGGCTCTGCAACTGAAAGGTCCCTGAACAGGTATTAAGCCATCAGGGACCTTTCGTTTTCTGATCTTCAACCGGTGTCTTCGGCGTCTTTGGGAGCCGCCCTGGGAGCCACCGGGGACTGTTCCCCCAGGAGAGCGCTGGAGGTGGCTTCGGTGGCGGCGCGGCGGTTGCCCTCCAGCAGGTGTCCGTAGACGTTCTTGGTGATCGCGATGCTGGCGTGGCCGAGGACTTCGGAGACGACGTGGAGCGGGGTGCCCTGGGCGAGCATGAGCGATGCGCCGGAGTGGCGGAGTTCGTGCGGGTGCCAGTGGCCGAGGCCCGTCTTCTTGGCCAGGCGGGAGAACAGGTGCGAGAAGGTGCCCGGGTCAGACGGGTTGCCGAAGGCTGTCGGGAACATCAGCCCGTGCGCCGGCGTCCCCGCGCCGCGCTGCGGCCGAGGGGCCGGTTACGGCGCGGGCGCCGCGCGGGGCATTGCCGCACGCCCGCCACGCCGGAGCCCAACAAGCGCGCCGACCACCGCCACGCCACCGCATGACTCCAGGACACTCACTCCGAACTTAATCGTCAACAATAGTTGACGCCAATATGCTGGTCAATCTAAGTTGACGCCATGGGATGGGATGAGAAACCCGGAAACGACGATGTACCGACGCCGATCATGGTCGACGTAGGTGATCACGCGCTATGCGCACAGGTCCGCGGGAAAGGCCCCACAGCGGTTCTCGACAGCGGCGGCTCAGGCCAGGGCGTGGGCGTCTGGGGGGAAGAATTGGAGCGCCCGTTGGCCGAGCGTGTCACTGTGGTGACTTACGATCGGGCCGGCGTCGGCCGTTCCGGTGGATCGCAGGCCCGTACCGTCACCGAGATGGCCGACGACCTGCGTCGGCTTCTTCGCGCCCTGCACCTTGAACTGCCAGCGGTATTCGTGGGCTGGTCATACGGTGGGCTCGTCACCCAGCTTTACGCCGCCCGCCATCCCGGTGATGTGGCGGGGCTGGTCTTCGTGGATCCGACCGCCAGCGGAACCCCGCCGGGCTCGGCGCTCGTACGCGACCTGTCGTTCCTCCTAGCCCCACGGCTGCTGCGCCTGCGTGCGATGTTCGGCGGCACCCACGCGCGGCCACTGCGCGAACTGGCCGTCACCCTGACCGGGATGCAGGACGCCATGCGTGAGGTCGCGCAGGCGCGTCAGGAGAGCGGGTTGCCACCTGCGCCCATCCGTGTGATCACGGCAGGCAGGCGGCCGCGGATGCCCAAAGCGCATCTGGAGCATCTGAACGCCGACCATCGCGCTCTCGCCGACCAGTCCCTGCACGGGCAGGTGATGGTCGCCGAGCATGCCAGTCACCAGATTCCACTCGAGCAACCCGAGATCATCATTCAGGCGGTTGAGGAGGTGTTGGGGCTGCCACCGGCATCGCAGGAAGACCTGAACGGGTGAGTCGCTGAGATTTTCCGATGTTTCCCTACGATCGCCATGCGGTGGTTGGTCGCCGTAGGTGGTTGGGGGCGATCGAAGGCTCAGGTGACCTTGTTCCCCTGCCACGTCGCAAGTGTCTGTGGAGGGCTCGCCGGTGGCGTCGCGGGCGACGGCGTAGACGGTCAGCAGTGCAGCCGAGCTCTTGACGTCGAGCAGGGCGCACTCCATTTTGGTCGGATTGCGCGCAGTGATGTGCTCAACGATGTGATCGAGTGCCGTGCCGGCCGCAGCTTCTACGTGCCGGCGAACGCCCTGCTTCAATTCTTGCCCCGGCCATCTCAGCGATGACCAGGGCTTTTCGCTTGTAGATCATGTTTCGGTGTCCGGCGGTTGTCGGGCGATGCCGGCTGATCGGCCCCAATGCGGCCCCACACTCCGGAGCCTAGGACCTCGCTGATTCGCCGCTTGGCGATCTCGCCTTGGCCTCAATAAGGCGTTTCTCGTGGGAACCCTGCCTTCTCGGGTCTGCTTCGGCGGAACGCCCGCGTTGAGCCACATGGAGAGGAGGGCCGTGAGGCGTGGTCCTCGGGGCTCCGAGCCGTTTCACGGGCCTTCGCCAGATCTGCAGGAATGTGCTCTTGGCCGGCTCAACCACGGACGGCCTCCTGATTGGGTCCCCTGCCCCTCTGAAGGGGACGCCGCTCAGGTGGAAAGATGTACGCGTTGCCCGCCGACGTGCAGGTTAGAAGGGGCCGCTCTCCGGATAGCCGGCCTTTATGACGGCCTTGCGGGTCTTGGCGGTGAGTTTCTTCTCGCTGATGACCTTGCTGGCCACCGGTGCGGCGATCTTCACCTCTGCGCCCCAGCCCGAATACTTGGTATCGGTGTGGAAGGCCATCTGGTCATAGGCCGTGGTGTCGTCATCCGGGTAGGTGGTCGTATCGACGACCGTGCGGGTGAGCTGATTGTGTTCATCGAAGTACAGGTGGAACTCGACGTTGCCTTCCCCGGCGGACTTGTCGTGCCGGAATTCAGCGAGCGTGGCGGTGCCTTGATATTGGCCGGTTGCTACTTCTGATGCGTTGTCCAGCATGAACTGCAGTTCTGCCGGAGTGACGCCCACGTTGAGGAGAGCGTTGTCGCGCCCACTGGCCTTCGACTGGATCCAGGAAAGACCGGAAGGCAGCGCCTTGGCGATGCCGGCGTTGGTCACGTAGGCGTTTCTGCCCTCAGCGATGACCCGGTAGGGAGGGTTGGGCTTTTTCTGGCGTGAGGACATGCGGACACGGAGGTCGGCAGCCGCTACGTTGCCTTTGCCGAAAGCCAGGGTGCCGACCGTGTTGGTGTTCACCTGCACCTGCATAGCCTGGTCGTCGGCGGTGAAATCGAGAGTGATGCCGCTTGATTCGGTGATCTTTACGCCTTTGCCCGGGACCAGTTGGGCCTTCAGGGCTTTCACCGGGTTCACCGGAGCGGCCTGCACGGATGCGACGGATGTCGCCTGAGCGGGTACGGCCACCGCGCACACGGCCGCGGCCGTTGCCACGAGGCCTGCGAAGAAAAGTTTCATCAGGGTCCTTGCTTGGGGGATATAGCAGGGAAAAGAGTAAGAGAGTGGGGTTGGCGAGATAAGGGATGTCTTATAACAATCCTGTGCAGATCGGATCCCAAGTGGTAATAGTCTTTGCTGAAGGCGGGCGGGGGTATTCTGTGCCTCCGCTCTACTATTTTCGGGTCAGGGCTGGCAGAGGGGGCCGTCCCAGGCGCGCAAGCCCTGTCTTGCGCGCTGCGGCGAGACGTCCAGGGCTCTGGTGAGGCTTCACGATGGCCGAACGAGACATGTAGGCGCACATCAGCGCCTGGTCAGCGGCATGATCTCTCAAGGCGCGGCGCGGGACTCGGGACAGCTTGCCGCTCAGGGCCCGGCCGGTCAGCGGAAGTCGGTGATGCGGAACACCGCCATCATGTCCGCCGCACGGGAGACGGTCGAGAAGGAGGCTTCCGCGCCGACCCTGCCATGGAAGGCTCCCACGTGAGAGTCGCAGGAGCAGCAGAACTCACCGTGCTCCATCGCCAGGCAGGTGCACCAGTGCCACCAGCTCACTAGGGCTGCCTGGTCGGGCAGATGTCGCGGTAGGGCACGTCCTTGAGGAAGGAGGCCCAATCGGCCGGGGAGAGCGTTTGCCCGGCACGGCGGCACACGTCCTGGACGATCCGCTCGGCACCGATCGGGATCTTGTAGACGGAACCCCAGTCGGCGGCGTAGAGGGTGGAGTCGTCCGGGCTGAAGGCGAGCGAGGTGATCTGGGAGCCGTGCAGGTTGAACGCGCCGCCGAGCCGCCGCATGGCGTTGACGTCCCAGACCTGGAGGATGCCGTCCGTGGTCACGCTGGCGAGCAGATCGCCCTTCGAGGAGAACGCCAGTTCCGCGATCTCACCCGTCGTCCCGCGTAGGACCGGCGTGATCTGGGCCGGCCCCTGGACCGTCCACATCGCGATGCGGCCGGCCGGACCGGCGCTGAACGCCAGCCGCCCCTGGTCGCTGACGGCCACTGCCGAGGCACCGCGTACGACATCGAAGGCCGCGTCGACCGGCCTGCCGGCGGTGAGGTCGATGAACCTTCCGAAAGTCGAGGCGAGGCGTCCGTCCGGCGTGTACGGCCCGCCGTCGATCTGCGAGCTGAACGTGCGCAGGACGCGCCCACTGGCGGTGTCCAGCACGAGTAGCCGGAAGCTGCCCTCCTGGGAGGATGGCTGGAGCGTGAGCGCGATCGTCTTGCCGTCCTGGCTGAAGTCGACACGCTCGGGGTTGTTCGTGTTCGTGTGCGGTGTGGAGATCTGCCAGAGCTTCTTGCGTGTCGCGAGGTCGATCAGCCGCACGCTCGTGATGTCGGCGATGAGCACGTGTGTGCCGGTCCGGTCGAATCCCCATGCCCCAAATTCGCCGAGCGGGAACGTCGCCACCTCCTTGCGGCTGCGCAGGTCCCAGAGCCCGAGGCGGTTCTGATCGGGATCCTCCATCGCCACCCACCGTCCTCCGGGACTGAGTTTCGCCACTCCCTTCCGGACATGGGTGGCGCCGGCTCTCGGCGACAGGTCGAGGCTGATGACCATGTTGTCGTAGAGGTAGCGCAGGGTCCTGCCGTCGGGGTCGAACCGAAGGTCGGTCAGCTCGTCCTCGGCCCGGTAGGTGAGGATCTGCTTGCGATCGGCGACCTTCCACACGCGCAGCTCGCGTTCGGCGAAGGCAGCCAGGTAGTCGCCGTCCCGGCTGAAGCGCAGCTTGGCCCCGGACTTCGTGCAGATGTCGCAGGCCCAGTCTTCATCGCCCAGTTTGTGCTCACGACCGGTCGTCGCGTCGACGAGCGCGATCGTGGCGTTCGCGCAGGCGATGGTCTTGCCGTCCGGGGTGAAAGCCGCCACGTCCGAGTGAGTTCGGCAGGGCGCCAGGCGCCGTTCCGGGGTCCATCCCGGCAGCGCCAGCTCGTCGAAGCGCCCACCCGTCATCAGCAGGTGTTTGCCTGTCGGATCGACGAGCGGGGGCTGCGACGGGACCATGCTGCCGTCCGTGTAGGGAGTCTTGCCGAACTGCTGGCCGGTCGCCACGTCCAACAGGTAGACGATTTCGCCTTGCTTCATCACGGTGAGGATCGACTCGTGCTCACCCCAGATCGCGCTGAACCCGCCGCGTTCCGACAGGGAGCGCCGCACCAGTTGCTTGCCCGAGGTGAGGTCCCAGACACCGAGCTCTGAACCGATGGTCAGGGCGAGCAGGCGGCCGCTCTTGTTGAGCGCCGGCTCCTGGGGAGTCCCGTCCTTCAGCCTCAGCCCGGCCCAGCCACCGGTGCGCTTGCCGGTGCGGACGTCGTAGACGTTCACGCCGGCTTCGCTGACGCTGACGAGTGTGCGGCCGTCATGACTGAGGGCGCGATGGGCAAGGCCTTTGACCAGGGGATCGCGGAAGACCGCCGCCTCCTGCTGCTGCAGGGAGGCGATGAGACTGGATCGGGTCTCCAACTGCGGTGCGACCTGCCAGGCGGCCACACTCAGCAGCATCGCCTTGACCGGGTCGGTCGTGCGCATCCGGTCGGCCTCCGTCGCCACCTGCTTGGCGGTGAGGATGTCACGCTGTTCGGTGGCCTGCTGCCGCTGATAGACGGCCAGCCCTCCGGCGACCATGGCCACGACCAGCAGCCCGGCCAGCGCGATCGTGGTCAGCGTCCTGCGACGGGTCCGCTTCCTGGTCAGTTCGGTGCCTGCCCGCAGGAAGTCCCGCTCGGCGGGAGTGAGCGTCACGTGACGGCGGCCGGTCGCCGCCCAGCTGAGCACCTGCTCCAGCCGGCTGCCCTGGAGCAGGTCGCCGTCCCGCCTGCCGTTGTCGGACCAGTGCCGTGCCGCCGCGGAGATCTGGCCCAGTACGGCCAGGCCGTCGCGGTCGGCGTCGACCCACATGCGTAACCGCGGCCAGGCCCTCAGCAGCGCGGGCCTGGACAGCGCGACCGAGGTGTCCTTCGTGGTCACCACGTACGAGAACGCCCGCAGGATCCGCTCGACCGCCGCCGCCTCGCGCTCTGGGCGCCCGCCGTACAGCTCCTCGCGCGAGGCCCACCGCCCGCTCTCGTACCCGTCCTCGCCCACGGTCACCATCCGCAGGAACACCGCGGCGGCCAGCTCGCGCTCCTCCGGCGTGAGCGCCGTGTAGGCGTCCTCCGCGATCGTCCCCAGCTCGGGATCACCCTGGTCGAGCCCGTGCACGCCCTGCGCCGAGCGGCTGCCCGCGGCCAGCAGGCCCCTGGTGTCGGCGGCGTTGCCGCTGACCAGCGCGAGCAGCAGGTCGCGTGCCGCGGGCCTGGCGGCGGGATCCTTCGCCATCGCGGCCGCCACCAGCGGGGCCAGCCGCGGCGGCAACCCCCGCAGATTCGGTGCGGAGGACAGCACTTGGTGCATCATGCCGCCCAGGGTGTCCGCCTTGAACGGGTCCTGCCCCGTGGCGGCGAACACCATGACGGCACCCCACGCGAACACGTCGGCGGGTGCCCCCGCGCGCTCCCCGATGAACACCTCGGGCGCCATGTAGCTGGGCGTGCCCGAGACCTCGCCCGTTTTCGTCAGCGACATGTCCATGGTGCGGGCGATGCCGAAGTCGATCACGCGCGGGCCGTCCGGGCCGAGCAGCACGTTGTCCGGCTTCAGGTCGCGGTGGATGACGCCCGCGTCGTGGATCGCGGTCAGCGCGGTGGCGATCGCCGTCGCCAGCCGGTGGAGATCGTCCTCGGTGAACTTGCGCCCCTCCATCACGGCCTTGCGCAGGCTCGGTCCCGCGACGTATTCCGAGACGATGTACGGCTTGCTCCCCTCCAGGTCGGCGGCGAGCACCCGGGCCGTGCAGAACGAGGCCACCCTGCCGGCCGCGGTCGCCTCCTTGGCGAAGCGGTCGCGGCTGCCGTTGTTGTCCGACGCGTGCAGCACCTTGATGGCGACCCTGCGTCCCTCGGGGTCATAGGCCTCGTACACGACTCCCTGGCCGCCCGAGCCGAGGCGTCCAGCCAGCCAGTAATCCCCGATGTGCTGCGGATCCCCCGCGCTCAGTGCGTCCACGGCGCGTTAGATGAAGATTCTTTGCCCAAAGTTGTTACGTCCTCAGCATCGCGGAGGCTCGCCCCCGAGCTCTACGCCTTCGCCGCAGGTGGTTGGGTGATCGACTGCCGTGATCGGAAGGGATGATCACGGACAGGGGACAAGGGCCGGAAATAGGACCACAGCGCGTGGCCGTCACGGTGCGAAACCGCCGCCCACCCTCCACTCCGGCTCTTGCCCAAGCTATCGAAATTCGATAGATTCTCATCGCAATTCGATGGAAGGATGGGATATGGGAAAGCTGGCAGTGCGTGCACTGCGCGCCGTGCTCGTGGTGGTGCTTTCCGGCACCGTGCTCGTGCAGGCATCGATGGTGTGGGTGTTGGTCAGCGGGAGCGACCCGGAGGACGGGTCGCTCCCGCTGACCTCGATGCGCATCATCACGATCCTGGGCATGGTGTCGGGCCAGGTCGCCCTGGTCAGCGTGTGGCGGTTGGTGACTATGGTGCGACGCGGAACCGTGTTCTCCCACGCGGCCTTCCGGTACGTTGATGCCGTGATCGGCGCGATCGTGGCGGCCGCCCTCCTGTGGTTCGCGGTCACGGCCCTCAACGCGCCGGGCCAGCGGGACGACCCGGGTGTCACCGTCATCATGGGCGGGATTGGCGTGGCCATCCTGGGGGTCGCGCTCATCGTGCTCGTGCTGCGGATGCTGCTCGCCCAGGCCGTCGCGCGCGACGTCGAAGCGACGCAGATGCAGGCCGAGTTGGACGAGGTGATCTGATGCCGATCACCGTCGACATCGACGTGATGCTGGCCAGGCGGAAGATGTCCGTGGGCGAGCTCGCGGACCGCGTAGGGATCACGCCCGCCAACCTGGCGGTACTCAAGAACGGCCGCGCAAAGGCGGTGCGCTTCACGACGCTCGCCGCGCTCTGCGAGGTGCTCCAGTGCCAGCCGGGCGACCTGCTGCGCTGGGAGGACGAGGACGCCGCGGGCGTATGACGTGCCCCAGAGCGGGCGTGAAAACGCCTGGCACCACCGGCCTGACACGGTACGTCGACCGCATGGACGTGAATAGCCGATCGCCCGCAGCACCTTCCCGGCCTCGTTGGGAAGATTTCGGTTGACCTGCACCGCACCGCCCTGGTTGACGATCGCGACGTAGTCGCTGCCGGGCGACGGCGCGGTGATCACGTAGGTGATCAGATGCGGGGCGTCGGTGTCGCAGGTCTCGGTGAGGTGCACCTTGTAGCCGTTCCAGCGCGAGTCGCGCTAGGTGATCTCGTTGGTCTACACGACCGCCAAGGTGCTGGCGGGGCTGACCGACACCAAGCGGGGGCAATTGCTGGGGATGTGGTCGGCGACCATGCGTGAAGACGACTTCACCACCTGGAATCTCCTGGCGCAGGCGTACAACACCGCCCGGATGTCATGGCTCGAATGCCTGGGGGCGATGGGGGCGCCTCATCTGCTGGATGTGTCATTCCCGGGCAAGGCGATGCGGCTGATGGCCTACGACCTGGTGCGCTGGCAACGCAGTACAGGCGCTGATGTGGACCCGGACGCCCTCGTATGGGCACGGTCTCCCCTGCCGTGGGATGTGCTCAACGTGAGGATTTCCTGCATGCGGCAGGAGGTGGAGATGACCTGCCTGCGCGTCGGGATCACCGCGGGTCAGCGTGGATGGACCGAGCCACGTCCGAAGCGCGGCGTGCCGCACTTCCAGTTGACGCCCGAACTGGTGCACGGGGTCGCGATCGCCGGTGGCCGACCTCGCCCGGGGTGCCCACGAGCGGCGCTCAAGAAGGCGGATTTCCGACTTCCGCTGAAGTCACTGTCCCCTGAGCGGTGAGCGTGGCCAGGGCTGCGGAGGGGTCAGCGTCTATGACCGTGACCTGCCAGACCAGTTCGCCGGGGTAGTCCACATTGACGTAGCCGGCAATGAATCGCCCGATCTCGGAGTTGCGCTCCGGAACAGACGGATGTCGAGACACGGTGGCATACGTGCCGTGGTGAATCGACGAGGCTCTCTCCCGCCTTGTAGCAGGTGGATCTTGCTGACGGGGATGCTTGACAACAATCCTGGACGGCCATGGGTGATGACGGAATCCGTGTAGGCAGACGTCCCCCCGAACAGGCATTTCCGAACGCGATCAGGGCCATCGAGCTCCGGGCCGGGTTTCGCGCCCTGCTCGACGTTGCGCTGCGGGCCGAGCAGGCAAAGACCGGAGCCAGCGCCAACGAACTCGCCGAGCGCGTCCGTGGCGCGATGTCCCGCCCCCTGGCCCTCCGTTGACATATACCCCCACCTGGTATAGAACGCTCCCGAGGCTAATACCCCCAATGGGTATCTGATTCGGTGCTTGGTGGTGACTGCGGTTGCCCGGGAGGAGACGGACATGGGATTGTTCGCGATTCGCGACTACCGGCGGCTGTTCAGCGCTCAAGTCATCGCGTTGTTCGGTACCGGTTTGGCTACCGTCGCGCTGGGGCTGCTCGCGTACGAGCTCGCAGGTCCGCGTGCCGGTGCGGTTCTCGCCACCGCGCTGACGATCAAGATGGTCGCGTACGTGGTTGTCGCACCGCTCGCGGCCGCGTACGTCGATCGGCTGCCCAGACGTTGGTTTCTCACGATCCTCGATGTGGTGCGCGCTCTGGTGGTGATCGCGCTGCCGTTCGTCACCGAGGTGTGGCACATCTACGTCCTGATCGGGGTTCTTCAGACCGCGTCAGCGGCATTCACCCCGACGTTTCAGGCGGTCATCCCCGACATCGTGACCAAGGAGGCGGACTACACCCGCGCCCTGTCCGCATCGCAGGTTGCCTACACCATGGAGAGCCTGTTGAGCCCGGTGCTCGCGGCTGTGGCGCTCACCTTCATGTCGTTCAACCTGCTGTTCCTCGGCACCTCCATCGGGTTCGCCGTGTCCGCGCTGCTGGTCCTGTCCACACGCATCCCCAACGCGCGCCCCAGTTCGCACACGAAGGCCTGGGACCGGGCCGTGGCGGGGATCCGCACTTTCGCGGCCACCCCGAGTCTGCGCGGCGTCATGGCACTGAACCTCGTGGTCGCCGCCGTCGGCTCCATCGTGGTCGTCAACACCGTGAACTACGTCCGCGACGTTCTCGGCGGAGCCCAATCCGACGTGGCCTGGGTGCTCGCCGCGTCCGGAACGGGGACGCTGCTCGTGGCCCTCGTCCTCCCGCGCGTCCTGGATCGGGTGGCGGACCGGTTCGTGATGCTGATCGGTGCCGCCGTGCTGCTATTCGCGGTGGGCGCGGCGGTCACGATGTCCGCGGTGAGCATCGCCGCATCACTGCCGACCGGGGCGATCTGGGCGGTGGTCGGCGGCGGGATGGCGCTGATCGTCACGCCGACCGGGCGAGTGCTTCGCCGGGCGGTCGATCCCACCGGAATTCCCGAGGTCTTCGCCGCCCAGTTCTCGCTGTCCCACCTGGCCTGGTTGGTCACCTATCCCATCGCGGGATGGGTCGCCACACACGCGGGCTTCACGACCACCTGGACCGTGCTGGCGGGCCTGGCGGCAATCGGAGCTGTCACGGCGCTGGCGGTCTGGCCGCGCGACGAGAAGGTCGAGGCCGGAGGGCGTACGGCAGCGGCGGTCCAGCCACGCATCAGGAAGGCCGAGTCCGGAGCGGCGGTTGCTTTCGCCAGGACCGAAGTCGCCACGCGGGAAGCCACAGAGGCTGCGGAGGGCACACTCGCGGCAGGCCAGTGCGCCTGCGTTCGCACCGTCTGAGGTCGCTGACCAACACCGCGTAGACAACGGACACATGTGCGTGGCCATTACCGGAACGGGAGCTTCGTCCGCCCGTATGAGCGTCGGATCAGCGGGTCCGCTGTGGCAGCAGGTGGCGGCGGCGTGCTGTCGCCCGATCACCTCATCGCGGCCGGCACCGGGACAAGCCGGTGTGGCTTTCGGGCTGAACGGCCGCGTCGGCTCGATGAGGTGCTGAATTCAGTCGGCTACCCGGTCCGGCTCGGGCACGACCTCCTCCAGCCGTACGCCCAGCGGATCCCGGTGAGCGAGTTCTACGGGCTGCCGATCAGGATCAAGGTGCTGGCTGGGATGCCAATGAGGTTCACCCCGTCGCGTCGGCGAATCGTCTCGGCGATCACTCGGGCATCACCAACGCCGGCTCCGAGGGCACCAACCTCGTCATCAAGACCACCGCCCGCGACGCCCACAGCTTCCGCAACCCCGAAAGCCAGCGACTACGGACCCGATGCGCCACCCCCCGACGCGGACGTGGACACCTCAACCCCGCCTAAATTCGAAGAGCCGGTATGCCGCGCCGTTCGGCCAAAGGCAGCAGTCCCTATGACCCGGTGACTCGGCGCGCACCTGACCGACGGCGATCAAAGGCGTGCGCTTCCTCCGCTGATCTTTGTCAGGGGTGGCGGCTAGCATGCCCGCCATGTCTTCTTCTCGATCGGGCGCGGCCCGCATTCCGCTCACGAAGAATTCCCGGTGGACGTTGGCGTGGACCAGTCGGCCGGCGAGTGACCTGGCGTTCGGCGAGCCGGTCGGGGTGCCACGAACCGCCCACACCGATCGGGTGTGGGCGCTTGCGACCGCAGTCGTGGACGGGCGGCCGGTGGCGGTCTCCGGGGGTCGCGATCGGACCCTACGCCTGTGGGACCTGACGTCAGGTCAGCAGATCGCTCAACCGTTCACCGGTCGCGGCGACTACGACTACGTGGAGTCGCTTGCGACCACGGTGATGGATGGGCGGCCGGTGGCGGTCTTCGCCGGTGGCAACACCGGAATCGTACGGGTGTGTGATCTGATGTCCGGTCAGCAAGTCGGCGAGCCGTTCAGAGGTCACACCGATTGGGTCAAAGCGGTTGCGACCACGATGATCGACGGGCGGTCGGTGGGAGTTTCCGGCGGCCACGACAAAACTGTACGCATGTGGGATCTGAGGTCAGGCGAGCAGATCGGCGAGCCGTTCAGAGGCCACACCAATTGGGTCACAGCGATTGCGACCACGGTGATGGATGGACGATCGGTGGCCATCTCCGGCGGCCACGACCGCACCTTACGCTTATGGGATCTGAAGTCGGGCCGGCGGATCGGCAAACCGCTGAGGGGCCACACGTACTACGTCGAGCTGGTTGTGACCACAGTGGTGAACGGGCAGCCGGTGGCAATTTCCAGCGGTGCGGACGACGGAACTCTACGCTTGTGGGATCTGAGCTCAGGCCAGCAGATGGGCAAACCGTTCAGTGGCGACACCGGCTTTGTGAAGGCGATTGCGACCACGGTGATGGACGGGCGGCCGGTGGCCGTTACCGGCGGCATCGACGGAACTGTACGGATCTGGGATTTGGAGTCACGCCAGCAAATCGGCAAGTCGCTCACCGGGCACACCGATCACGTTCGGGCGATCGCGACGACGGTGGTGGATGGGCGACCGGTGGCCGTCTCCGCCAGCGACGATTACACGGTACGGATGTGGGACCTGTCGTCAGGGCGGCGAGTTGACGAGTCCCCCAACCGCCACACCGGCTATGTCTCTGCCATCGCCACCACGGTGCTTGACGGACGTTCCGTTGCCGTGACGGGCAGCTACGACAAGACCGTCCGGGTGTGGGATTTGCCTACCGGCGAGCAGGTCGGTGATCCGCTCACCGGTCACACCGACATGGTTACCGCGGTTGCCACCGCCCTTGTCGGCGGCCAACCGGCGGCGGTCACCGGCAGCTCCGACAAGGCCGTCCGCATATGGGATCTCCGCTCGGGGACGCAGACAGGCGGGCCGTTCACCGGTCATACCGACGCTGTCTGCATGGCTGCCGTAGTGGAGTTCGATGGGCAGCCGGTGGCCGTGACCGGCAGCTACGACGAAACGATCCGCATGTGGAACCTGAACACAGGCGAAGAGATCGATGCATCCCGCGCCGGCCGGCGGCGCTGGACGGGCGCAGTCGGCGCCACCACCCTCAACGGCCGACCAGTCGCCCTGACCGTCACCCAAGACGGCACCCTCGAGGTGCTCGACCTCACCACCAACCGGTCGACCACGACCTCCGCCGCCGATCGGCACGGCGAATCCGTGCAAAACCTCGCCGTCACCACCATCGGCGATCGGCCGGCCGTGATCACCGCTAGCCGCAACAGCTCAGACCCCGTGAAGATATGGGACCTGGCCACGGGCAACGCCCTCGGTGAACTTCCCACCAGAGCCACCGGAGCCGTCGCTGCCGCCACAGTGGACGGTCAACCCATCGCTGTGACCTCCAGTTATCAGACGGTACGCGTGTGGAAACTCGCCACCCGCAGGCAAATCGGACCCGACTTGCACTTCCCCAAACCCGTAACAGAGGTGGCAATCGGCGTAGATGGACACGTCATCGTCTGTTTTGACCGTGACATCGCCGTGTTCACCAACACCCCGGCGCCGCGCGAGCATTGAGGTGATCCCAGCGAATAGTTGGGGCTATTGGCGTTTCTTGGCCGCCGTCCATGGCGTTCCGGGCCTTTCGAGAGGAGTCACCGAAAGTCGGAAACAGACGTGGAGCCCCCGGTAGAAGAGCTCTCACCACAAGCATCTCAGCCAGCCGGAAGGTTCCACGTGATTGCTCATCGTGCCACGCTCGACGTCTCCCGCGCACTCGTTCGGTACGTCGCACGACTCCTGCACGAAGAACACCGACTGCGTGGCATCCCGCAAGGCAGCCGAGCCTTGAACGCGTTCCGGCAGGCCGCAGCTCAAGCCGCCGATCTGCACGAAGCCCTCGACCGCGCCCAAAACTGCGGCAGGTGGCTTCGGCCGAGAAAGCTGGAGCTCCGAGCGCGCCTGGCTCGGCGCAAGGGTCAGCCGCGCAGCAGCTCCGCGAGCGGTCCACGCACATCCGCGGGATACAGGTTCAGCTGCTCGAACTCGGAGACCGTCGCCCATCTGAGCTCAAAGCTGTTGTCCGGCCCGTGCTCCACAGCCTCCTCGCCGGAGAGCGACGGTACGCCGTTGACGTCGCGCATGAGGAAGTAGAAGGCGGGCCGGCCATTGTGTGAGCTGGTGAAGAGCAACCGGTCGATCTTTCCGGTGAGAGTCGTCTCTTCGTGGAGTTCACGGACCGCCGCGCTCTCCGACGACTCGCCATCCTCCACATGGCCCCCGGGAAGAACCGCGTAGTGGTGTCCGGGACACTGCGACCCCCGCCGGCCTCCGGCATCGCACATGACGCAGGTGACGCCTGGCCTGCGTCGGAGGAACCGTTTGATGACCAGGACTTGGGTACCGTCGACGACCACGGCGACCGCTCGGGGGATCGGCATGAAGTCGATCATACGATTCGGCCCAGCGGAGTTGGGCGAGTCCGAATGGTAAGCCGGACATCGACGGACCCCGGCACTCTGTAGCCCTGCCCGTCAGAATGGGGTTGTGACGAACAGCGTCAAGGCGCACCGGATGCCGGGCACTCTCAAAGCGGCTCAGTTCATCATTACGCTGGAAGTGGCTTTTGGTCTGGTGGGCCTGGCGATCACACTGGCCGGCTTTTTCTCCACCTTTCAGTGGGGCATCCTGCCTGCCCTGATCTACGTCGCAGGAAGCACCGCCCTTCTCGGGTGGCTGTTGAGCCGATGGTCGAGCCGCCGAACATATTTACGATGGGCAATCATCGCCGTGCACCTGTTGTTGATCGGCGCCGCCATCCTCGACCTGGCTCTCTTCTCCACAGTGACGTGGAAAGCGGTGTTCGGCTCTCACCTACTCGCTTGGGCCGTCATAGTGCTGCTCTTTCTGCCTTCGGCTGGGCGCTGGTTCAGCGAGTCCCGCGCCTGATATAGCAGCCGGCGTTCGTCCACCTGCATGCTGTGGAGGCCGTAGAGCACGGAATGCTGCTGGAAGCCTCCTACCGGACTCCGCACAGGAGGCCCGGGATCTCCGTCGAGGCCTGTCTGGGGCTGTCCACAGGCGTGAGTGTGGTGACGGTGTAGAGGTACTGGGCGGGTCGCGTGCAGATGGTCCCGTGGGTGGGCTACGGCCTCTAGCGTCGCTGGATATGCGGACAGTGGATGTACTGGTCGTGGGGGCGGGACTGGCCGGGCTGCGGACGGCTCGGCTGCTCGCGCTGCGGGAGCTGGATGTGATGGTGGTCGACCGCCGCAGGTCGCTGTCGGCGGGCATCCGTACGACCGGGATCTTCGTGCGTCGTACCCTTGATGACTTCGACCTTCCGGACCAGCTGCTCGGGCCTGGTGTAAGGAACGTGCTGCTGTATCCGCCGTCGCGGCGGGCGCCGATCCGGCTGACCAGTGAGCGGGACGAGTACCGCGTGGCCGACATGGCGGCCGTCTACGAGCATGCGCGCCGCGCGGCGGAGTCGGCCGGGGCGCGGGTCTTCCTGGGCGTAAGGTACGTCGGCGCGTCGATGGGATTTGTGCAGTTCGCGGGTGCGGAGCCGGTGCGGGCTCGGTTCATTGTCGGCGCGGACGGCGCCCGCTCCCGGGTGGCGCGGGATCTCGGCCTCGATGTCAACCGGCGCTTTCTCGTCGGTGCTGAGATCGTCCATCCGGTTGCGTCGGGCACGACCGCCCCGGCGTTCCATTGCGTGCTGGACCCTCGGGTCGCTCCGGGGTACCTGGGGTGGGTCATCGACGACGGTCGGCACGCGCATGTCGGAGTCGCGGGATATCCGGGTGCGATGCGGACCGGTGTCCGTCACCTGCTGGACGCTTTCGCCGCGGACGCGCCCGGCCGGGCGGCGCCGACCGGTCCGGTCGAGCGCCGCGGTGGTCCGATCCCGGTCGGCGGTGTGCTGCGACGGTTGGCGTGCCCCGCCGGGCTGCTCGTCGGAGACGCGGCGGGCGCGGTGTCGCCGCTGACGGCCGGTGGGTTGGACCCGTGTTTACGCATGGCGGAACTGGCCGCGGCGGTCGCCGCCGGGTACCTGCGTACTGGCGATCAGCGCAGGTTGAGCCTGTACGACGGGGGCGCGTTGCGGGCCCGGTTCCGGGGACGGCTGCTGTTGCGCCGGGTGTTCGCCGGTATCCGGTCCCCCGCCGCGGCGGAGGCGGCGGTGGCCGTGCTGCGTGGTCGTGCCGGTCGTGCCATGGCGGCGCGGATCCTGTTCGGTGACGGTTCGTTTCCGGGTGTCGATCCACAGCTTGTGGACGCTGCGATCGACCACTCCCGGGAGCGATGAACGGCTACGTGGCGCTGAAGTGCGGGTAGATCTCGGAGTTCTTGCCGAGCTTGAGCAGGGTCTCGGTCACGCGGCCCGTCAGGTCCATGATCCCGATGCCGGCCGCGGTGGAGATGAGCAGGTGCTTCTCGCCGTACCAGCCGAGGGTGGTGGGACGCGCGCCCCCGACGATGGGAAGTCTCGTCACGGCCTTGCCGGTCGCCGCGCCCGTCACCGCCCGGCCTGCCTCGCACCTGGTATTCCTTGGCGGCCTTGCCCTGGAGGTCGTACAGGCGGACGGTCGTGCTGCCGAGCCGGCCGTGCCTGACCAGGAAGCGGGTGCCGTCCTGGTTCCACTCGAAACCGCCGACGGTGACCAGCGCCTTGTGGATCTTGATGTGCTGGCGGGCGTGTACTCGGTGAGCTCGATGTCGAGGTCCCGGCTCTCACCGGTGTTCCGGTCGGTGATCCGCAGGCGGTCCTTGACCGGTTCTCTCGGGGACTCCAGGTGCGCGACCGTCCAGCGTCCGCCGGGGGAGACCGCCATCTCCCCGTAGTCGGTCTTGACGAACCGCCGCCGGTCCGGCTGCCAGGCCCACAGCGTGAACGGGTTCCCCTGTGGCTGGAAGTCGGTGGTGCTGTAGGACGTGAACCGGACAGGGCGGCCGTTCAGGTCGGCGGCGACCGCGGCCTGGCCCTTCCTGACCTGGCCGATCCGCCCCGGCGCCCGCGATGGTGGCTTGCGGAGAATCGATGCCGTTCAGGCCGGCCGTACGATTTCGTCGATGAGGGTGGCCAGCCGGCGTGGCTGGGACAGGAACGGAGAGTGACCGCCAGGCAGGCGGCGGATCTCGGCCGCTCGGGCCGCCATCTGCTCCTGCAGCGCAGGAGGGATGGCCTTGTCCTGCTCTGTGATGATGTACGTGGACGGGATGTCCCGCCAGGCGGCTGCGTCGACCTTCTCGGCGAACGATCGGACGGTCTGGTTCACCAACCTGCTCACCGCCTGCTCGGCCTCCGCATCGGGCAGGTCGCCGTAGAGCGAGGTACGCGGTTCGTCGACGAGCGGGAACAGGCCGCCCGTGTCTTCGGGATCGGGGATGCCGTGGAGGGTGTACATCGACTGTCCCTTGTCCGGCAGGTAGGCGGCGAGGTAGATCAGCCGATCGACATTGCCCGCTCCGGCGGCGGCCTCGGTGACCGGGATGCCGCCGTAGGAGTGGCCGAGCAGGACGACCGGACCTGCGAGCGACGCCAGTTCCGCGGCCAGCATGGCGGCGTCGTCGTGCATGCCCGCGGTGGGATGTTCACCGGCGCTCGGGAGCGCCGGGGTGTGCGTGGCATGGCCGAGCGCGTGCAACTCGGTCTCGAGCTTCGCCCAGGTGGTCGGCTGGTGCCAGGCGCCGTGGACAAGCATCACAGTGGTCATCAATGGTGCTCCATGGTTTTCGTGCGGTACAGGTCGGTGATGAGGCCGCGGTCAGTGGATCGCTGCCGCTGTGAGCGCGTACTCCCAGAGGCGGTCCGCGGCGGCCGGGTCCACCGACCAGGCCGCGACGCCCGCGGTCGCGTCCGGCACCTCCTCGGCCTCCTGGTTGTCCGAGGAGAAGTACCGGCCGGTCACGCCGTCCAGCAGCGGGGACGCGGCGAGCAGCACCGAGGTGGAGGCGCCCTGCTCCGGGGTCTTGTAGTAGTCCGGGGTCACCAGGTTCCCCTCGTCGTCCATCGCGCCCGCTGCCCGCATGGTGTCGTCGTCGAGGTGCCGCTGCAGGTTGGTGTGGATGTAGCCGGGTTCGAAGGCGTTCGCGGTGATGCCGTCGGCGGCCCATCGCCGTGCGGCGCCGACCGCGAGCAGCGCATCGGCCGTCTTCGACTGCGCGTACGCGACCCACGGGTCGTACGGGCGGCGCTCGAAGTGCGGATCGTCGAAGTCGAACGGCGACAGCAGCTGGGCGCCCGAACTCACCATGACCACCCGCGCGTCCCCGGCCTGCCGCAGGTTCTCCCGCAGGCCGGTGATCAGTGCGAAATGCCCGAGAAAGTTCGTCGCCAGCTGCAGTTCCCAGCCGTTGGCGGCGACCTGGCGGGTGGGCAGCGCCATGATTCCGGCGTTCGCCACGATCGCGTGCACCGGCCCGATCCAGCCGGCCACGAAAGCGCGCACCGAGCCGAGATCGCTCAGGTCCAGGGCCCGCTGGTCGCCAGTGGGGTTGCGGGTCGCGACGGTGACCTCGGCTCCCGCGCCCCGCAGCGCCCGTACGGTCTCCAACCCGATCCCGGAGGCTCCGCCGGTGACGATGATCCGCCGGCCGGTGAGGTCAACGCCGGCGAGGATCTCGGCGGCCGTGGTCCTGGCGTCGAACGGGGTGCCCATACGTGTCATAACCCGCAACGGTAGGGACCAGGATTTGGACTCGGAATGGTTCAGGATCCAACATAGTTGAGTGAGCGTCCAGCAAGCCGATCCCCTCGAAGACGTCCTCGCCCTCGTCGGCACGAACAGCCGCCTGTCCGTCAGGCTGGTCGCCGGCGGCGAGTGGGCGATGTCGTACGGGCCGCCGCCGGCGGTCAAGTTCGTGGCGGTGCGCCGCGGCCGCTGCCTGCTCACCGTCGACGGCGTACCGGAGCCGATCGAGCTGGCCGAGGGCGACTGCTTCCTGCTCACCCAGCCGCGCGCCTTCACCCTGGCCAGCGGTCCGGGGGTGCGGCCGGTCCCGGCAGGCCCGGTCTTCGCGGCGGCCACCGACGGCGCGGCCCGGGTGGGGACCGGCGCGGACGTGGTCCTCATCGGCGGGCGGTTCGACTTCGGCGAGCGGGCCCGCGACCTGCTGCTCGACGTGCTGCCGCCGGTGATCCACGTACCCGGCCGCACCGCCGAGGCCGCGACCGTGCGCTGGGCGCTCGAGCAGATCGACGCCGAACTGCGCGACCGGTCGCTCGCCTCGACGCTGGTCACCGAGCATCTCGCCCTGGTCATGCTGATCCACCTGCTGCGCCTGCACCTGGCCGTCGCCGGGCCGGGCGCGGTGTCCGGCTGGATGGCCGGGCTCACCGACCCGGTCGTGGCCCCGGCGCTGCGGGCCATGCACGCCCGGCCGGCCCATGCCTGGACGGTGGCCGAGCTGGCCGAGTCCGCGGCGGTGTCCCGGTCGACGCTCGCTGCCCGCTTCAAGCGAACCGTCGGGCAGAGCCCGCTGGACTACCTGACCGGTTGGCGGATCGAACTGGCCACCGACCGCCTGCGGCGTGGGGACGACACGGTGGCGATGATCGCCCGTACGGTCGGCTACGGCTCGGAGAGCGCGCTGAGCAATGCGTTCAAGCGGGTCACCGGCGCGTCTCCGCGCGAGTATCGTCGCCGGATCGGGCCATACACAGCCGTACGATAGGACATGGCTCGGGAGCGGCCTGCCATTGTGTGAGCATGGAACCCACCCCACCGACTCGAGGCCCGGGCCGCGTCATCATTCTCAGCGGGGCCTCCAGCTCCGGGAAGTCGACCCTGGCCAAGGCCCTGCAGCGCGCACTCGATGAGCCGTTTCTCTATGTCTCGTCCGACCAATTCGTGGCGAGTGGCATGCTCCCGGAGCGGCGTGACCACGAGGGTCCCTTCTCGTGGTGGTACGAGATGCGGCCGCGCTTCTTCAAAGGCTTTCACCGGTGCCTGCCCGCGCTGGCGAGCGCGGGCAACGACCTGATCGTGGAGCACATCATCGAATTCCCGACGTGGCGCGAGGAGTTGTCACAGCTGCTGGCGGACTTCGACGTGTTCCTCGTCGGGGTGCATTGCGACCTTGCGGAGATCGATCGGAGAGAACGCGAGCGCGGGGACCGCCGCATCGGGGAGGGGCGTGAGCACGTCGAGGTCGACGGCATCCACACGTTCGGTCCGTACGACTACGAGCTGGACACCAGCCAGGGCGTTTCGGACGCACTTGTGCAGTCGGTGGTGACCGCCTGGCGAGCGAGGGGCACGCGGCGCGTGCTGACCTCGGGAGCTCACGAGATGGCCTGAGCCAGTGCGTTGCCCCCCTCCGGAGTCACCGGTTCGGTCAGGAAGACGGGCGCCTGGGCCATGAACCTCGGCTCGTCGCCCCGGTGTTCGTCGGCGGCGTGGACGGTGAAGGGATGGACCAGGTAGATGTCGCCCGGCCGGCCCGTCGCGTACGCGAGCGGACGGTGTGCACTGGCCGCGTCCACCAGCGGTCCGGCCTCGAACGGGTCCAGCACACGCCCCGCCAACGTCGCGGCCGCGTCCCGGTGCGAACCGACCCTGATCCGGGTCGGCGCGTCGTCGGGGCCGACCTCCGACAGCAGGATCAGCAGCAGCATCGTCTCCGGCTGCCCGCTGCACAGGTAGCCGCCGTCCGGCTGGGCGGCATTGGCATCGATGTGCCAGCCTCTGTCGTCGGCGGGCGGGAGGCGCGGGAATCGGATCGGCACCATGCCGAGCGAACCACGCGGCACCCAGCCACCGGCCCCGCAGAGCTCGTCGAGTGCCTCGGCGAGCCGGGGACTCCGGATGAACTCCCCGAGCGCGCCCTCACCCGTGAGGTCCGCGGCCCACACCACCGGTTCCTTCCAGGTGGCCGGGTCCTGCGGTGACAGACCGGTCTGCCGCCACAGCAACGCCCGGGCGGCGTCGCCGACCTCGCGCGGGGCGGCCTCTTCCAGCTTCACGAACCCGTCGGCGACAAAGCGGTCAATGTCAACAATGCCCATGCCAGGGACGCTAACAGCCGTGTCCATCCATTTTTCGGGAGGCCGTCAGGAGCTGTCGTGTCCGGTCCGCGATCAGGCGGGGCTGCTCGGCCTGGATGAAGTGCCCCGAGGCGACGTCCTCGTGGCGCCCGTCGGGCAGGGTCTCGGCGTAGCGGCGCTGGTGCTCGCGGTTGGCGGCGTGCTGACGTTCCCGCCCTCTTTCTGCGCGGGTCACCGACAGCACGATCGTCGAGCATTTCGGGAGTTGGGGCGGCCGGGCGCGGAACTGCGGGATGGCGGCGGCCACCGCCTGGATCTCCTTGCGGGTCTGGGAGGTCCCGGCGGGGGTGAAGTCCTCGGCGAGCATGGTCCGGTAGGTGTCGGCGGAGAACAGGCGCCGCACGTTACCGGTGAACAGGCGTGCCAGAGGAGTGAACCGGCTGAGCGTCTGCGTCACCGCCAGCATGCGGTCGATCTTCTTGGAGGTCTGGTCCCAGGTGTCGTACACCGGTGAGCTCTCTGGCAGGACGTCGGCCAGCAGCAGGCCCCGCAGCCGAGGCCCCAGGCGCTCGGCGGCGCGGCGGGCGACCAGCCCGCCCATGCTGTGCGCGACGAGCACGAACTCGCCCGGGACGACGGCCTCGGTCATCGCGATCAGATCGGCGGCCATGTCATCGATGCTGAGCCGCTGGGTGACGCGGCCGCTGAGCGCGCGCCCGGCACGGTCGTAGGCCACCAGGTGCGCCGTGTCGGCCAGCAGCGGCAGCACCGGATCCCAGAAGGTCCGGCCGCAGCCTCCGCCCGCCTCGAAAACCACCGTCCGGTCATGCACCTGGCCGGACTCCTCGACATAGACGCGCCGGCCGTTCACCGGCACCGCCCGCCCCGCTATATCCCGCATGCCCGCTCCTCCCGACCGTTTTCATTTTGGATAATGGTATCTCATATGAAATCGTTGGGCCATGGACGCCGTTGAGCTGCTGCTGCATCCGGTACGGCTGCGTATTGTGCACGCCCTGTCGGCAGGACAGGTGCTGACGACCGCGCAGTTGTGCGCCCGCATGCCCGAGGTGTCGAAGGTGACCGTCTACCGGCAGGTCGCCCTGCTGGCCGAGGGCGGCTTTCTCGAGGTGGAGGGCGAGCAGCGGGTACGCGGTGCCGTCGAGCGGAGCTACCGGCTGCGTCAGGACCGGCCCGCGATCGACGCCGGCGCCGCGACCGCGATGTCGCTCGACGACCACCGCCGTGGATTCGCCGCGGCGATGGCCGCCCTGATCGCCGAGTTCAACGCCTACCTGGACCGCGACGGCGCCGACCCGGTCGCCGACTCGGTGTCCTATCGGCAGGGGACGCTGTGGCTCAGCCCGGACGAGCTCGCCGAGATGCTCACCGACCTGCTCGCGGTGCTGCGGAACCGGGTCGCCAACGCTCCCGCGCCGGACCGCGCGCCGTACCTGCTCAGCGCGATCCTGTTCCCCGCCGAGCAGCCGCCCCCGGACGTGCCCGGTCGCTGAGGGAGGCGGGTGGCCGAATGGCCTACTTCCCAGGGCGGAGACCGTCGGCCGATATCAGAGTTTCCGCGGGTGCCTTCTCCGATGCCGTACCACGCCTCCATGGCTGATCTTGAGGTGGCGGAGGCCGAGAGGCGGGCTCCGGGAGGAGGGGCGACGTGAAGGGGAAGAAGTACGTCGGCGTGGCCGTCGCGGCGGGTCTGATCACGGCGGTGGCGGCGGCGCCCGCCGGGGCCGCCGTCGGGACGGCGGGTCCCCGTGACCGGGCGAATCTGCAGGCGATGCTGGACAGGATCGTCGATGTCGGCGCGGTCGGGGTGATCGCCGAGGTACGCGACGGTAACAGGACCTGGCGTGGCACCAGCGGCCGGGCGAGGATCGGCGGGGACCGGGCGGCTCCCGTGGACGGGCGGTTCCGGATGGGGAGCGTGACCAAGTCGTTCACGGCGACCGTGGTGCTCCAACTCGTGAACGAGGGCAGGCTGGAGCTGTCCGACAGCGTGGAGCAGTGGCTGCCCGGGCTCGTGGACAAGGGGGCCGACACCGCTTCAGCCCCTGGTCG
Source organism: Nonomuraea sp. NPDC003707 (assembly GCF_053587055.1). Lineage (NCBI taxonomy): Bacteria > Bacillati > Actinomycetota > Actinomycetes > Streptosporangiales > Streptosporangiaceae > Nonomuraea > Nonomuraea sp. NPDC003707. The sequence goes on from NZ_JBSFNK010000026.1 coordinate 121,248, forward strand.
AAGGCCTCCTGAGCGGCGGCTTTGCCTTCCTCCATGGTGGCGCCCAGGCATATCAGATAGCAGACCACCGGGAAGTACTCGCGGTCGGTGAAACCGACATAGTTGGCTTTCAGGGCCTGCGTTCGTTGATACGCAGCCGTCGGCGTATCGCCATGAGGTTCCTGCGGCCCGGCATTCGTCACGCGTCCGACTCCTTTCGAGACAAGGAGACTGGCGGAGCATGGGGCAAGATCGGAAGCGGGCATTCGGGAGAGCGGTGGGGGAGCAGTGGCACGTGGTATCAGTGGTTTCCCACTGGGGCGGATGATCCTCCACCGCCCTCCCTGTTACCAGGTGACGGGGAGCCGGTGCACGCCGTAGATGGTCATGTTCGTACGCATGGGCACCTCCTCCGGCGGCACCGCCAGCCGTAGGGAGGGGAAGCGCTCGAACAGCGCCCGGTACGCGATGCGCATCTCGAGCCTGGCCAGCTGCTGGCCCAGGCACTGGTGGATGCCGTGGCCGAAGGCCAGGTGCCCGGTCGGCGACGGACGGGTGACGTCGAGGGTCTCGGGATCCGGGAACCGTTCGGGGTCGCGGTTGGCGGCCGGGATCGACAACGTCACCACCTGGCCCTTCCTGATGGTCCGGCCGGCGATCTCCACGTCCTCCAGCGCGGCCCGCATCGGCCCGAGGTGGGGGACCGAGAGGTACCGCAGCAGTTCCTCGACCGCGCCCTCCATCAGGGCCGGGTTCCCGCGCAGCGCGGCGAGCTGATCCGGGTTCTCCAGGAGGACGTACGCGCCCAGGCCGAGCATGGCCGCCGTGGTCTCGTGGCCGGCCACCAGGAGCAGCAGGCCGATCCCGGTGATCTCCTCCAGCGTCAGCTCGCCACCGGTGACGAGGCCGGAGAGCAGGTCGTTCGCCGGGTGTGCCTGTTTCGCCGCCGTGAGCTCGTACAGGTAGCCGAACAGCGAGGCCGTCGCGGCGGCGACCTCCTCCTTTGTCGATCCGTCGCGCAGGACGGTGGCGGAGTCATGCTGGAACCGTCCGCGATCGGCGGGCGGCACGCCCAGCAGCTCGCAGATCACCAGGGAGGGGACGGGCAGGGCGAACTCGCGCACCAGGTCGGCGGGCGCGCCGCCGCGTTCCATGGCGTCGAGGACCTCGGCGGTGATCTGGCCGATCCGCGGCTCCAGGGCCTGCAGCCTGCGCACGGTGAACTGGGCGGTGAGCCGGCGGCGGAAGCGGGTGTGGTCGGGCGGGTCCAGCTGCATGAAGAAGCCGGGAGGCTGCGCGAAGCCCGCCAGGTCGATCCCCTCCCAGGCGACGGGCCAGCGCAGATGCTCCAGGCGGCTGCTGAACCGGGCGTCGGCCAGCACCGCCCGGGCGGCCGCGTGGCCCGTCACCAGCCAGCCGTCGTGACCGTCGGGGTAGCGCATGGGCTGGATGGGCGCCTCCTCGCGCCAGTGGCGCAGCTCTCGCGGAGGGTCGAACGGGGACGGACGTTTCGTGGGGAAGGTAATGGTCACGCTCTTGCTCCTCTACACCTATAGAGCCTCTACGGATGTAGAGTAGCGAGGGGGCGCAGCGGTCCTGATATCAGCCCTCGCCGACGGTGGCGAGCAGCGCGCGGATCTTGGGACGCAGGTCGGGCAATTCGCCCGGGTCGTTGAGCAGGTGGTCGAGGAGCAGGCCGTCGCCGTACGCGATGAGGTCGCGGGCCCACAGGTCCGCGTCGGGCACGCCGGAGTCGGCCAGCAGGCGGGTGATCAGGGCCCGCACGCGAGCGCCGCCGGCCAGGAGCGCCTCGCGCAGCTCGGGCCGCCTCGTGGCCTCCAGGGACAGCTCGTATCTGGCGAGCTGGCGGTCGCGGCTGGTGGTGAGCCACTGCCCGAGGAGCCAGGCCGCGGCCTCGACCAGGTCGTCTGCGCCCGTCATAGACGGCGCCCGCTCCTGCAGCGCGGCCAGGTCGGCGGCGGTGTGGTCGGCGAGGCGCTCGACCGTCGCCTGGAGCAGCGCCTGCCGGGTCCTGAAGTAGTAGGAGGTCGAGCCTTCCGGCAGGTCGGCCGCCCGATCGACGGCGCGGTGGGTCAGGCCGCGCATGCCTTCCGCGGCGAGGAGCCCGATCGCCGCGTCGGCGATCTCCTGTCGTCTCGACACGGGCCGAGTCTAGTGACGGCCCGCCGGGCGGCGGGCCGGTGGTTCACCGTACGGGGACGCCGAGTTCGCGGCCCTGGTAGAAGCCTTCGCGCTCCTCGAGGACGTAAGGGCTCATGATCTCGCGGCGCCGGTTCTCGGCCTCGGAGCTGCGCCAGGAGTCGCAGGCCTCCTTCGAGTCCCAGAAGGACACCCCGGTGATCTCCTGCCCGTCCTCCGACCAGTACGCGTACGCGTGGCGCAGGCCCTCCGGGTACGGGTCCGGGCGCCAGGCCCTCTCGAACTCCTCCAACGCCCCCGGCCTGATGCGGCGCGTCGTCACCCAGACGAAGTGCTCTCTCATCGCAGCCTCCTCAGCGGCTTTCATTCCACCATAGGCGCCTGGGGCGGCGATATAAGGGAAAATATCGGCGTAAAAGGCTGCTGTTTCTATGCCATGCCATGGGATTAGCTTGACGATCACGTGTAACCGAGGTCATCATTGATCCAAGCGATGACACGACGCTTGGATTTGAGGCCCGCAGAGATGCGGGCCTCAAATCTTTCACAGGTCGGTGGCGATGATTTTCTCGATGTTCCGCTCGGCCAGGGCCGTGATGGTGACGAACGGGTTGACGCTGGTGTTGCCCGGGATCAGCGCCCCGTCGATGACGTACAGGCCGGGGTAGGCGGTCAGGCGCCCGTAATTGTCGGTCGCCTTGTTCAGGACCGCACCCCCGAGCGGGTGGTACGTCAGATGGTCGCCCCAGATCTTGTAGACGCCGAACAGATCGGTCCGGTAAATCGTCCCCTCTTTCGAATTGATTTTGTCGAAAATGGTCTTCGCCATGTCGATGGCCGGTTGTTTCCAGGCCGTCTGCCAGTTCAGGTCCACCTTTCCCGTCGCGGCGTTCCAGGTGAACTGGGCCCGGTTCGGGTTCTTGGTGATGGAGAGATAGAACGACGCGAAGGTCTCGATCCCGGTGGGCAGCGGGGCGATCTCCGCGAAGGCGCCGCCCGCGGCCCAGTTGTCGATGCCGGAGCACGGGATGGACGACTGGAGTGATCCGGTCGGGTCCCAGAGGTGGTTGGCGCGGCCGCACATGACGTTGCCGTTGTCGCCCCAGCCCTTGCCGATCTCGCCGTTCAGGTTGGGCAGCGCGCCGGTGGCCTTCAGCTTGACCAGTAACTTGCTGGTGCCGACGCTGCCGGCCGCGAAGAACACCCGGTCCGCGGTGACGGTCTTGGTGGCCGTGGTGTCGCCGCTGGTGTTCAGCTGCTCGATGGTCACCGTGTAGGCGCCGCCGGACGCGGGAACGACCGAGGTCACCCGGTGCAGGGGGGAGACGGTGACCCTGCCGGTGGCCGCGGCCCGGGCGAGGTACGTCTTCTGCAGGGACTTCTTGCCGTAGTTGTTGCCGTACAGGATCTCGCCGGCCAGGGCCGACTTGGTGACCGTGCCGGCGGCCTCCTGCTCCATGTAGTCCCAGTCGTACACGTCCGGCACGAAGGTGAACGGGAAGCCGGAGCGCTGGGCGTGCTTGCGGCCCACGCGGGCGTACTGGTAGCAGTCGGTGGAGTCGAACCAGGCGGGGTCCACGGTGCCGACGCCGAGGCCGGTGTTCGCGCGGGGGTAGTAGGTGTCGTACATCTCGGCGGGGTTCACCGAGGGGAGGATGGCGGCGAAGTTCTCGCGCTTGGGGGTGACGGCCATGCCGCCGTTCACCAGCGAGCCGCCGCCGACGCCGCGGCCCTGGTAGACCGTGATGCCGCTGAACTCCTCGGCGTCCAGCACGCCGGTGTAGCGGGGGATGTCCCGGTCGATGGGGAAGCCGAGGAAGTAGTTGAGCGGGGCCTTCGTCCGGGTGCGGAGCCAGTAGGAGCGGTTGTCCGGCTGGAGCGTGTTGCAGAAGATCTTGCCGTCGGAGCCGGGGGTGTCCCAGGCCATGCCCATCTCGATCATGTGAACGTTGACACCCGCCTGGGCCAGGCGCAGCGCGGCCACCGAGCCGCCGTACCCGGTGCCGATGATCAGGACGGGCACGTGGGCCCCGTCAGCGATCGGACCGGCAGCGGCGGCGGCCGGGTGGCTGAGGGCCGCCGCGCCCAGGAGGGACCCGGTTCCGATGAGGAAGCCGCGGCGGGAGATGTCGGGGGTCGAGGTCTTTCCGGTGCTGCGCATGCGGTCCCTCACTTCGTGAGTTCTCATAATCGGGGGGTGGGCGATGAGCCGCCGGTCAGCGTGCATGCGGTGTCGAGGCCCAGTACGTGGTTGAGGCGGCCGAACGCCAGCCACGAGCCGAGGCACATGCTCAGCTCCACGATCTCGAGCTGGCTGTAGTGCGCCGTCATCCGGGCCCAGAACTCCTCGTCCAGGCCGTGGTGGTCCAGGGCGTACCGCTCGGCGTACTCGGCCGCCAGGCGGGTGCGGTCGTCGAACGCGTCGGTCGTGCGCCACTCCGTGACCGCGTCGGCGAACGTGTCCTCGACCTTCTGCCCGTCCCGCTCCGTACGCCAGTCGAGGCAGAAGGCGCACCCGTTGATCTGCGCGATCCGCAGCCGCGCGGCCTCGAACTCGCGCAGTCCGAGGGTCGTGTGGGTGTACACCGACATCGAGAACTTCGAGGCGGCGATCCCGATGCCGGGGACCATCTCGCCCCACACGTACGAGATCGGGTCCTTGCCTGCGGGAATGTCGATGTTCACGGTCGTTTTCCTCCGAGGGTGCCGGGTCGCAGCGGGACGTCGAGCGCGTCGTACAGTCCGGGTCCGGCGTCCGCGAGCCAGTCGATGGCGCCCACCAGGCGGGCGACCGCGGTGGCGTTCCCTCCGGCGGACAGGTTGCCGCCCTCGTCGGTGGCCTCCACCGTGACCTCGATGCGCGGCCGGCCCTCGATGATCACGCGGTGCGCGCCCACGCCGTTCGGGGCCGTCGGCCAGTCGGGCGCGCAGGACGAATGGATGCGGGTGACGTGCTCGACGACGATGCGGGGCTCGCCCTCGACGATGCCCTGCACCTCGAACCGGACCGCGCCCTGCGTCCCCGCCTCGAACTCGCCCACCGTGGCGTCGAGCGCGCGCCGGTCGCGGGTCTCGCGGATCTCGTCGAGCTCGACGCCGAGCGCCCTGGCCATCAGCCGTACCTGGCCGCCCCACACCATGGTCGGGACGGTCGGCGCGATCATCGGCGGCTCGTAGTCCATCGGCTGGCCCATGCCGACCAGGTACCGGACGGAGTCGGGCTGGTCGTACGTGGAGTAGTCGAAGATCTCCTGGCAGCGGATCGCGTCGATGGTGGAGCCGAGCCCGCTGATCAGCAACGGCAGCACGTCGTTGCCCCAGCCGGGGTCGATCCCCGAGACGAACAGCGAGCCGCCGCCCTCGCCGATGGCGGCCAGCACCGGCTCGCGCAGCTCGGGCGGGGCGTTGCGCTGGTCGTAGAGCGCGTAGAGGGAGGGGGTGACGACGACGGCTCCGGCTCGGATCGCCCTGGTCACGTCGTCGAGTGCCTCCTGGGGGCGGAGGTCGCCGGAGGCCGCGTAGACCACCGCGCGGGGGCTCGCGCCCAGGACGGCGTCGACGTCGTCGGTGGCGGCGACCCCGAGCTCGTGGCCGAGCCCGCCGAGGTCGCCGGCGTCCCTGCCGACCTTGTCCGGATCGTGGACGAGTACGGCTGTGAGTTTCAGCCCCGGATGGGCCTCGACCGCGCGGATGGCCGCGCGGCCGACGTTGCCCGTGCCCCAGACAACCGTGGACATCATGGGCGGAGCGTAGCAAGCGCTTGGTTAGTCGTATAGGGGTCAGCCGCGTACGGCGCACAGCAGGCGGTTGTTCCCCCGCTGCCAGAGCGTGCCGACCTCCGAGAACCCGGCCTCCCGCAGCGCCTCGACGTGATGCGACAGCAGGTGCGACTCCGAGCCGTGGTGCGAGGCCCCGGCCGTGGTGCGGCGCGCCTCGTTGAGCTCGGCGAAGGCCGGGTCCGCTTCGACCGCGTCCCACCAGGTCCGCCAGTCCTCCGGCGGGTTCGCGCCGAACGCCCGCTCCGTCTCCCTGTCGTGGACGGCGCGCTCAAGGCGCGAGAGAGCGGGGGAAGTGTCGTCGGTGTCCATGTGGTCGCCGTTGAGCAGCAGCCCGCCGGGCCGCAGCACGCTCGCCACCTCGCCGTACACGCCCTTGAGGTCGGCAGCGGAGATCCAGTGCAGCGCCGTCGTGCTGATCGCGGCGTCGGCGGGCCCGTCCAGTCCGAGCAGTTCCGTCCAGCCGCCGGTACGCAGGTCCGCCGAGACGAACGTCAGTCGCGGGTACGCGGCCCGCCCGAGTCCGAGCAGCAGCGGGTCGGCGTCCACCGAGATCACCTTCGCCTTGGGCAGGCGGTCGAGCAGCCGGGCCGACAGGGATCCGGGGCCGCAGCCCAGGTCGATCACCACCGGGTCCGGCCGGTCCAGCGCCTCCACGGCGTCGATCAGGGCGGTGAAGCGCTCCTCGCGGTCGGGGAGGTAGCCCTCCTGCTGGCGGTCCCAGCGCGCGATCCACTCCAATGCGGCATCGTGAGTGAGCACGTACGTCTCCTTGTGACTGTCGTTTATGCTTTGGACAGTTACAAGCTAGAACATGAAGGTGTAACCGGTCAATTGGATTACAACAGTCACACGGATGGCGTGGTCAGGACCACGGTGGCGATCGTCAACGCGCTGACCCCCGGTGAGCAGCGGGGACGCGCTTATCCGGCGCAGGGCAGCGCCGGTGCCGCCGCCACCGAGAGCCTGCGTACGGTCTATCCGGATCATCGCGACATCACCGACGCGGAGGGCGCCGAGCTGGCGGAGGTGGCCGCCCGCCTGCGTACGGTCTTCGCCGCCGTGGCCGCCGACGACATCGACGCCGCCGCCACCGAGGTCAACGCGCTGCTGGAGGAGAGCCACGCCAGGCCGATGCTGGAGCGGCACGACGGCGAGCCCTGGCACCTGCACTTCCACGGCCCGGGCGGCACGCTGGCGGGCGAGTGGGCGGCGAGCTGCGCCACCGGGCTGGCGATCGTGCTGGGCAGCGAGTTCAGCGACCGCCTGGGGGTCTGCACCGCGCCGCACTGCGACCGGGTCTACGTGGACGTCTCGCGCAACGGCACCCGGAGGTTCTGCTCCACGGCCTGCCAGAACCGCGTCAAGACGGCCGCCTTCCGCGCCAGGAGCCGGGCCGACTGACCGGGGCTAGAGGGTCCTGATCGGGGCGCCGGCGAGGAAGGCGTCGATGTCCTCGACGGCCTCGCGGAAGTACGTGCCGTAGTTCAGCTCCGTCACGTACCCCAGATGCGGCGTGGCCAGCACGTTGGGCAGCGTGCGGAACGCGTGGCCGGCGGGCAGCGGCTCCAGCTCGAACACGTCCAGCCCGGCCCCCGCGATGCGCCCCGCCCGCAGCGCCGCCACCAGCGCCTCCTGGTCGACGATCGCCGCCCGCGAGGTGTTGACCAGGTAGGAGGCCGGCCGCATCAGCGACAGCTCCCGCTCCCCGATCAGCCCCCGCGTGCGGTCGCTCAGCACCAGGTGGACGGAGACGAAATCGGACTCGGCCAGCAGCGCGTCCTTCCCGGGGGCGAGCCGCACGCCGAGCGCGTCCGTGCGCTCCTCGGTCAGGTGATGGCTCCACGCCACGACGTCCATGCCGAACGCCCGGCCGATCGCCGCCATCCGGGACCCGATCTTGCCGAGCCCCAGCAGCCCGAGCGTGCGGCCATGGAGGTCCGTGCCGACGGTGCTCTGCCACGGCCCGTCCGCGCGCAGGGCCGTCGCCTCGGGGAGCAGGTGGCGGGCGAGGCCGAGGATCAGCGCCCAGGTCAGCTCCACCGGCGCGGTCGAGCCGCTGGCCGTGCCGCAGACCGTGACGCCGCGCGCCCGCGCGGCGGCCACGTCTACGGACGCGTTGCGCATGCCCGAGGTGATGAGCAGCCGCAGATTGGGGAGCCGGTCGAGCACTTCGGCCGGGAACGGCGTGCGCTCCCGCATGATGACCACGATCTCGTAGTCGCGGAGGGCGGCCACGAGGTCGTCCCTGGCGGTGAAGTGGTCGCGGAAGCCGGTCACCCGCACCCTCGACCAGTCGGCCAGGCCGAGAGCCACTCCCTGGTAGTCGTCAAGCACGGCGCAGCGCAGCATGACCAGCAATCCTACGGAGGATCCGGTCCCCTGCTCCAGCTCCCCGGTACGCCCGGGGAGCTGGAGCCCGTTCATTCGGCAGCGAGTCGCTCTGCCTCGTCGTGCAGCGCCAGGATCAGGATCAGCTCGAGCTGGAGCTCCTCCAGATCGGGCGCAGTGAGCCCGTGTAGGACGCGCATGTCGGGCCTCCCTGACCATAGGACGCCCCACATGTCACAACGGTTCACCTGTCAGGTCTCGCTCCTGAACCTCAGGTCTCGCTCCTGAACCGTTCCCACGCGGATTGCCGCGTCATACCGAGGGAGGCGCCGATGCGTTCCCAGCTGACGTCCCTGCCGCGAAGATGCGCCACCCAGTCGCGCAGGTTGTCGTCCACCTGTGACTGCACGGCGGCGATTTTCGGAAGATGCTCGAGTATTTGCTCCTCTGTCAGGGACTCCCACATCGGGAGGCGGGGCTCGGTAGAGGTGGCGAGGCGCTCCTGGGTGAGGATTTCATTGCACAGTTCGATGCATTGGTCACAAATGTGCACACCCGGACCGGCAATCATCTTGTTCACCTCCGTGCTCTTCTTGTGGCAGAAAGAGCAGCGGATCTTGTCCTTCCAGTCGTCAGGCATGCCCTGACACTAGCCCGTCAGGCCGCACCTGACAACCCCATCTGTTCCTGCAGGATGGCCTGACGCTCCTCGGCGATCTTGCGACAGATCGTCACGTACGCGTTCAGCACCTTGCCGTACAGCCCGCGCGCCTGTTCCAACTGGGCGCGCAGCTCCAGGACGCGGTCGGCGTCGCCGCGTTGCTCGGCCTCCGCCAGCAAGGTCCGTGCCTCGTCCACGATCTCCTCGGCGCGCAACCTCGTACGGCGGAGCACGGCGGAGCACTGATGCAGCTCTTCCAAGCGAGCCGCGGAGACGATGAACTCAGCAGAGTGCACGGGCGAGTCGTCCGACGCCCGCCTGCGGAGATCCGATGCCATTTCCCGCCACCTCCCGGTCAAGGTTGCCTAACTGTAGACGCGCAAGCCCATCGAGAGGATCACCGGGGAACGCCCGGGGGTGGCTGAATGATCCTGGCGGAGAGGTTTCTATTCCTCGGTAGGAAAACCTCATTCCTGAAACTCATTCGGTCGCAGGATAAATGTGGTACTGCCAGGGCCTATTGGTGGAATGCCGTATATCTCCGTTGGCTGCAAAAGCAGGGGTGAAGACATACGATCGGCCCTCGCGGAGGCCCGGGCTCGTCACATACTGAAGCCGGACGGCAGCGCAACGTGACTCTCTCAAGTGGTGGCGGTGGTGGCGGATGTCTGAAACGGGGAACGGTGACGACGCGGTCGACGTGAGCGTCGTCATCCCGGCACACAACTGCCGGGCCTACCTCGACAGATGCCTCACCTCCGTGCTCGTGCAGCGCGTGAAGAAGGAGCTCATCGTCGTCGACGACGGCTCCACGGACGGCAGCGCCGAGCTGCTCGACCTCTACGCCGCCTATCACCGGGCCAGCGTCAAGGTCGTCCACATCGACGGCAGCGGCAGCGCGGGCCGGCCGCGCAACGTCGGCATCGAGCACGCCTCGGGCCGGTACGTGTTCTTCTGCGACGCCGACGACTACCTGGGCCCCGAGGCGCTGGAGCGCATGGTCGCCATGGCCGACAGGAACGGCTCCGACATCGTCCTCGGCAAGATCGTGGGCCACGGCAGGCGGGCGCCGGCGTCGATGTTCCAGCAGAGCGCGGAGAGCGTGACCATCGGCGACAGCAACGTCTACAACAGCCTGTGCTGCTTCAAGCTGTTCAGGAGGGAGCTGCTCGAACGCCACCGCATCAGGTTCGGCGAGGGCATGCTCGTGGGCGAGGACATCCTCTTCACCGTGCACGCCTACTGCCACGCCGGCGCCGTCTCCGTGGTGGCCGACTACGACTGCTACCACCTCGTGTCCAGGCCCGACGGCACCAGCATCATGCAGCAGCGCGGCAGCAGGGACCCGCTCGCCTGGCTGGCCATGATCAAGGCGCCGATCCGGCTCATGGCCGGGCACGTCGAGCCCGGTCCGCTCCGCGACCACCTGCTGCGCCGGCACTTCAGGCTGGACGTGTTCGCGCAGCTCGGGCAGGTGTTCCTGGAGAGCGACGACGTGCGGCGCAAGGACATCGCGCGGGAGGTGGCCGCCCTGTGCGACGAGTGGTACACCCCCGGCGTGCACGAGCTGCTCAACAACGTCGACAGGCAGCGGGCGGCGGCGCTCGACGACATCGACCGCCTCGTGCGCCTGGCCCGCATCGAGAGCGCCGCCGTGCGGCGCAGGCTGACCGGGCTGTGCTGGGACGGCGACAGCCTCGTGGTGACGGGATCGGCCGGGCTCGACGGCATCGGCGGGGACGACGGACTGGCCGTGGTGCTGCGCGGGCGGCACGACCCGGCCGCCGAGGTGGTCGTCCCGGCCGAGCGCAAAGGGAACGAGTTCACCGCGCGGGTGAACGTGTCCGCGCTCGGCTCGGGGATCTGGGACCTGCGGGTGGCGGTCGAGGTCGAAGGCGTGGTGCGGCTCGGCAGGCTCGGGGCCGAACGCGACAGCGGCGTCAACCGCCCGCCGCCCCGGCTGATCGGCACCGCCGTCGCCCTGCCGTACTTCACCAGGGACAACGGCAATCTCAGCATCGACGTCGGCGGCCACGTGGTCGGGGTTCCCGGCTCGGTGCGGCTCATCAGGACGCGGTGGGCGCTCGGGCACCGGCTGATCGTCGACGGCGAGGTCTGCGTCGCGGGCGCCGCACCCGCCGCCTCGGCGGTCAAGCGGGTCGTCTGGCGCGAGCGGCGCAGCGGCCGTGAGCGGGTCGAGCGCGTTGTGGCGCTGCCCGGGGGCGGTTTCGTGGCCAGGCTCGGGGTGGGCTGGCTGCCGCCCGGCACCTGGGACGCGTACCTGGAGCTGGATCTGGGCGGGCCGCCCGCGCGGTTCAGGATCGAGACCGACGCCGAGACGGTGGCGGCGCCGCGCCGGTGGTGGGGCGCGGCGGTGCTCAGGAGCGTGCGGCCGTACGCGACCTCGGGGAAGGGCCGGCTGAGCACCGTGGTGCGGCGGCTCACGGCGAGGATGATCATCCGGAGAATCATGCGCTAATGCCATCCATATGCAGGTGCAAGACGATGTCCTAAAGTAGGACCGTTTGCTCTTGCAGGAGGTGTGCCGTGCACGTACCAGATGGCTTCTTCAATGCCGCGACGTCCATCTCGGCCGGGGTGGTGGCGGCGGCCGGGCTCACCGTCTGCCTACGCGGGGCGCGGCGCGAGCTCGACGACCGGACCGCTCCCATGGCCGGGCTCGTCGCGGCCTTCATCTTCGCCGTCCAGATGCTCAACTTTCCCGTCGCCGCCGGCACCAGCGGCCACCTCCTAGGCGGTGCGCTGGCCGCGATACTCGTCGGGCCGTACACGGGTGTGCTGTGTATGGCCGTGGTCCTCCTCGTGCAGGGCGTGTTCTTCGCCGACGGCGGGCTGACCGCGCTCGGCATCAACATCACGATCATGGGGATCGTCACCGTGGTGGTCGGCTGGGGGATCTTCCGGCTGGTGACGGGGCTGACCAAGGGGCGCGTGGTGGTGGCGGCGTTCCTGGCGGCGCTGGTCTCGGTGCCCGCCTCCGCGCTGGTGTTCTCGCTGCTGTTCTGGATCGGGGGGACCGCGCCGATCGAGGTGGGCGCGGTCGCGGCGGCCATGGGGGGCGTGCACGTCCTGATCGGGATCGGCGAGGCGCTGATCACGGCCGTGACCGTCAGCGCGGTCCTCGCCGTACGGCCCGACCTTGTGTACGGCGCCCGCGGCCTGGCCAAGCCGCTGGTCCTGCGCGGGGCCGAGGGCACGACCACCACTGTGGACGAGCCGGAGCCGGCCGCCGCCCCCGGCAAGCTCAAGCCGTTCCTGCTCGGCGGGGTCGGCCTGACGCTGGTGCTGGCCGGGATCGTGTCGTTCTTCGCCTCGTCCTCGCCCGACGGGCTGGAGGCGGTCGCCGAGAACAAGGGCTTCCTCGGCCAGGCGAGCGACCATCTGGTGACGTGGGGGCTGGCCGACTACGGTGACGTCGGCGGCATCCCCGTCGGCGTGGCCGGGATCATCGGCGTCGGGCTCGTGCTGCTCATCGCCGGGGCCGTGGCGTACGCCGCCCGCGGCCGCGACGCCGCCAAGGTGTGACGCGTGGGCGCGGGGCACCATCACCAGCTCTACCTGCCGGGCGACTCGGTCGTGCACCGGCTGCCGCCGCAGTGCAAGCTGCTGGCCGTCTTCGCCTTCGCGATCGTCGTGGTGGCCACGCCGAGGGAGCGGTTCTGGGCGTTCGCGGTCTACGCGGTCCTGCTGGGGGCCGTGGCGGTGGCCGCGCGGGTGCCGCTGGCATACGTGCTGCGGCGGATGGTGATCGAGGTGCCGTTCGTGCTGTTCGCCTTCCTCATCCCGGTCATCGGGCTGGGGGAGCGGACCACGGTCCTCGGGCTCTCGCTGAGCGTGCCCGGCCTCTGGGCGGCCTGGAACATCCTGGCCAAGGCCACGCTCGGCGTGATCGCCTCCATCCTGCTCGCGGCCACCACCGAGCCGCGGGTGATCCTGATCGGCGCCCAGCGGCTGCGGCTGCCGGCCCTGCTGGTGCAGATCGCCATGTTCATGCTGAGGTACATGGACGTGATCATGGACGAGATGCGGCGGATGCGGGTGGCCAGGGAGTCGCGGGGGTTCGAGGCGCGTGATCTGCGGCATATCCCGGTGATCGCCCGCTCTGCCGGGGCGCTGTTCATCCGTTCGTACGAGCGGGGCGAGCGCGTGCATCTGGCCATGCTCAGCCGGGGATACACCGGCCAGATGCCGGTGATCCAAGATATTTCGGCATCTGTACGTCAATGGGGCATCGCTCTGGCTCTGCCGGTCGTGGCCCTCGCAGTATGGGGACTTTCGTGGTGAACTCTCTCGACGTCAAGCAGCTCGCCTACGCCTATCCCGACGGCACGCAGGCGCTGTTCGGCGTGGACCTGTCGATCGGCCGCGGCGAGCGCGTGGCCCTGCTCGGCCCGAACGGCGCCGGCAAGACCACCCTCGTCATGCATCTCAACGGGATTCTCACCCCGGGGCACGGAAGCGTCACCGTGGCCGGCACGCCGGTGCGCAAGGACACGCTCAAGGAGGTCAGGCAGCGCGTCGGCCTGGTCTTCCAGGACCCGGACGACCAGCTCTTCATGCCCACGGTCAGGGACGACGTCGCCTTCGGCCCTGCCAACGCGGGCATGCGCGGCGAGGACCTCGACCGGGTGGTCAAGGACGCGCTGGAGCGGGTGGGCATGCTGGAGGCCATCGACCGGCCGCCGCACCACCTGTCGTTCGGGCAGCGGCGCCGGGTGGCGGTGGCGACCGTGCTGGCCATGGCGCCGGAGATCCTGGTGCTCGACGAGCCCTCGTCCAACCTCGACCCGGCCGCCCGCAGGGAGCTGGCCGAGATCCTGCGCTCGCTCGACGTGACGGTGCTCATGGTCACGCACGACCTTCCGTACGCGCTGGAATTGTGTGAACGTTCACTGATCCTTTCCGGCGGCGTCATCGCCGCCGACGGCCCCACGCGTGAGCTGCTCTCGGACGCGGAACTGCTGGCCGAGCACCGCCTGGAGCTTCCATACGGATTTGCGATCCCTGCGGTGTGAGGGCATTTATCCGCGTCCTGCCCGCCTCTTCCTAGTTTGTGCATGCCCGGGACCCGGGGATGTCGAAGTACAGTGGCTCATCGAGGAGGGGCCAAATGAAGCTGCGGCTTGCGCGACACGCCCTTGGCGATGCCGTGGTGGTGGCCGTTGAGGGAGAGCTCGACCTGTTCACCGCACCGTTCCTGCGCGACGAGGTGCGTGACGCGATCAAGCAGGACAGCGCCAGGCTGGTGCTCGACCTGCAGCAGCTGTCGTTCATGGACTCCAGCGGCCTGTCGGTGCTGATCGAGGCCTGGCGGCTGGCGACGGGCGAGGGCGGCGGCGTGTCCCTGGCGGCGCCCCAGGCGCCGGTGGCGCGCATTCTCCGTACGACGGGGCTCGACCGGCGCATCAAGGTCTATTCCGACGTCGACAGCGCTGTGGGTGAGATTTGACGCCCCCCGAGTAGAACTTCATTCGGTCGGCGGGTTAGGGTCCGGGATATGGACGTGAACGGATCTGCAGCAATCATCTCCGGCGGCGCCAGCGGCCTCGGGGAGGCCACGGCCCGCGAGCTGGCCCGCGCCGGCGCCACGGTCGTCGTCGCCGACCTCAACGAGGAGCGCGGCAAGACCGTCGCCGACGAGATCGGCGGGGTGTTCGTCAAGACCGACGTGTCGGACGACGAGCAGGTGCAGGCGGCCGTGGACGCCGCCGTGGCCACCGGCAAGCCGCTGCGCGTGGTGGTCAACAGCGCCGGCATCGGCTGGGCCGAGCGCACGGTCAACCGTGACGGCAGCCCGCACAACCCGGCCACGTACCGCAAGGTCATCGAGGTCAACCTGATCGGCACGTTCAACCTCATGCGCATCGGCGCCGCGGCGATCGCCAAGACGGAGCCGGCCGACGCTGACGGGCAGCGGGGCGTGGTGGTCAACACGGCCTCCGTGGCGGCGCTGGAGGGGCAGACGGGGCAGCTGGCGTACTCGGCCTCCAAGGGCGGCATCGTGGGCATGACGGTGCCCGCGGCGCGCGACCTGGCCGCGATCGGCGTGCGGGTGAACACGATCTGCCCGGGCATCATCGACACGCCCATCTACGGCTTCACGGCGAACTCCGAGGAGTTCAAGGCCAAGCTCGTGGCGCCGGTGGTGTTCCCCAAGCGCATGGGGCGGGCCGACGAGTTCGCGCACCTGGTGCACTCGCTGATCCAGAACGACTACATGAACGCCGAGGTCATCCGCTTCGACGGCGGCATCCGCTTCCAGCCCAAGTGAGGTCTCGTTGTCTGACGAAGTGCTCGTCGAGGAATCCGAGAACGTCGCCGTAATCACGATAAATCGTCCTAAAGCGCGGAATGCCGTGAACGGGGCGGTGGCGCGGGGGATCGCCGAGGCGCTGGACGCGCTCGACGCCCGCCCCGACATTTCCGCTTATGTCCTGACCGGTGCCGGTGGCACCTTCTCCGCGGGCATGGACCTCAAGGGGTTCCTGTCCGGCGACTTCCCGGTGGTCGAGGGGCGCGGCTTCGGCGGGCTCGCCGAGTCGCCGCCGAAGAAGCCGCTGGTGGCCGCCGTGGAGGGGTACGCGCTCGCGGGCGGGTTCGAGCTGGCGCTGTCGTGCGACGTCATCGTGGCGTCGTCGGAGGCCAAGTTCGGGCTGCCGGAGCCCAAGCGCGGGCTGGTGGCGGGCGCGGGCGGCGTCATGCGGCTGCCGCGCCGGATCCCGTACCACGTGGCCATGGAGATCGCCCTGACCGGCGACCACTATCCGGCGGCGCGGCTGTACGAGCTCGGGCTGGTCAACCGGATCACCGTGCCGGGGGAGGCGCTGGAGGGGGCGCTGGAGCTGGCCCGCAAGATCGCCGCCAACGCGCCGCTGGCGCTCGCCGCGACCAAGAAGGTGATCATCGAGTCGCAGGACTGGTCGCTGGAGGAGATGTTCGCCAAGCAGGGGGCGATCGTCGGGCCGGTGTTCGGCTCGAAGGACGCCATGGAGGGCGCGGCCGCCTTCGCCGAGAAGCGCGCCCCCCGCTGGACGGGCGAGTAACCGCCCGGCGTCCGGCCTCTTACGGGCGGGAGAGCCCCCAAACCACTCTCCCGCCTCCTCGGTGCCGTCCGCCGCTCCCCCGAGGGAACCTCAACCCGCTTCTCGCGGATGTGGGGCCTCGGGGTTGCCGGATTCCGTCAGGGCGGGCTTTTAGCGCGTGCATAAGTGTTCCTGGCTACGGTAAAGAAAGAGAAGGCAACGTACCGGGAGAGCGCATGAGCGACTATTCGGGTCACAGGTTCGAGTCGGCCAAGCGTGGCGCCGGGGCGCTCCTGTCCGGTGCGCTGAGCGCGCTCGCCGTCGTGGTCGCCATGCTGGCCGTGATGTGGGTCGTCGAGGGCTTCGACTTCGTGCTGAACGGCAGGCTCGACCGCGAGTTCGGCATCATCGGATGGGAGCCCGACGGCCTGATCGGCATCCTGTTCGCCCCGTTCCTGCACGGCGGCTTCGGCCATCTCATGGCCAACTCGCTCCCGCTGCTGGTCCTCGGTTTCCTGGCCGGCCTGCGTGACCTGCGCAAGTTCCTGTGGGCCAGCGTGCTGATCATCCTCATCGGCGGCTTCGGCACCTGGCTGACCAGCCCCAACGTCTACACGGTCGGCGCCAGCGGCCTGATCTTCGGCTACTTCGGGTTCATCCTGGCCCGCGGCCTGTTCGACCGCAGGCTGCTCGACATCGCCATCGCCGTCGGCGTGGGCTTCGCGTACTGGGGGATCCTGGCCGGCCTGCTGCCCAACCAGCAGGGCATCTCCTGGCAGGGCCACCTGTTCGGGCTCATCGGCGGCGTGGTGGCCGGCTGGGTGCTGCGGCGCAAGGGCCGCGAGATCCCGGCGTACTGAGGGTCAGAGATGTGACCGCGTGTGCTCCGCCGGGGAGGTGGTGAGCAGGCGGTCGATGTAGGCGAGACCGATGGCCGAGGCCACGAAGGCCAGGTGCATGATCGTCTGCCACATGATCTTGTCGTTGGGCGTCGACTGGGCCCTGATGAACGTCTGCAGCAGGTGCACCGACGAGATGCCGACGATGGCCGTGGCCAGCTTGACCTTCAGGACGTTCGCGTTGACGTGGGAGAGCCACTCGGGCTCGTCGGGATGGTCGTTGAGGTTGATGCGGGAGACGAAGGTCTCGTAGCCGCCGATGATCACCATGATCAGCAGGTTGGAGATCATCACCACGTCGATGAGCGCCAGGACCGTGAGCATGACCACGACCTCGGGCGACGGCGTCGCCGCGGTGACCGGCGCGGTGTGCAGGAACACCGTCTCGATCAGGTGCCAGAGCTCCAGCGCGAACTGCCAGACGTACACCGCCTGGGCCACGATGAGGCCCAGATAGAGCGGGACCTGGAGCCATCGGCTGGCGAACATCAGATAGCCGAGGCTCTTCGGCCGTGAGATCCCCTGACCGGATCTGACTTTTTCGGGCAACAATGTTTCCTACTAATCGAACCGGAGGGTTGGTCAGTTGGCGAGCCTGGGGTCCCTGGAACGCGCGATCATGGACGTGCTGTGGGATGCCCGGAAACGATGCGCCGCCGCGGTCAAGTCGAGGGACGAGCACGTCGCCGACCTCATGCTCGAAGCGCTCTCGGCCGGCGGCGACAGGTTGCCGGTGCTGGCCAGGTTCGCGCAGAGAGTCGAGGAGGAGGACGCGCTCGCCCTCATGCAAGAGCTGTCACGCCGTCAGAGGCGCTCGACCACGTAGTCGACGCAGACCGTCAGCGCCTCGATGTCGGCCGGGTCGATCGCCGGGAACATCGCGACGCGCAGCTGGTTGCGGCCCAGCTTGCGGTACGGCTCGGTGTCGACGATGCCGTTGGCGCGCAGCACCTTGGCCACGGCGGCGGCGTCGACGGACTCGGCGAAGTCGATCGTGCCGACGACCTGGGAGCGGAACTCCGGAGCGGCGAACGGCGTGGTGTACGCCGACTTCTCCGCCCACGTGTAGAGGCGCTGGCTGGACTCGGCCGTGCGGGCGGTGGTCCAGGCCAGGCCGCCGTTGGAGTTCATCCAGTCGAGCTGGTCGGCCAGCAGGAACAGCGTGGCCACGGCCGGCGTGTTGTAGGTCTGGTCCTTCGAGGAGTTGTCGATCGCGACCGGCAGGCTGAAGAACTCCGGCACGTAACGGCCGGTCGCGGCGATCTCCTCGACCCTGGCCAGCGCCCGCGGCGACATGATCGCGATCCACAGGCCGCCGTCGGAGGCGAAGCTCTTCTGCGGGGCGAAGTAGTAGACGTCGGTCTCGGCGATGTCGACGGGCAGGCCGCCGGCGCCGGAGGTGGCGTCCACGAGCACCAGCGAGTCGTCGGGGCCCACGCGCTTGATGGGCATGGCGACGCCGGTCGAGGTCTCGTTGTGGGTGAGCGCGTAGACGTCCACACCCTCCTCGGCCACGGCCGTCGGGTAGGTGCCGACCTCGGACTTGATGACGCTCGGCTCGCCCAGCCACGGGGCCTTCTTGGCCACCGTCGCGAACTTCGAGGAGAACTCGCCGAACGACAGGTGCTGCGACCTGTCGCGGATCAGCCCGAAGGCGGCGATGTCCCAGAACGCCGTGGTGCCGCCGTTGCCCAGCACGACCTGGTAGCCCTCGGGCAGCGAGAACAGGTCGGCGAGCCCGGAGCGTACGCGGCCGACCAGGTTCTTGACCGGCTTCTGGCGGTGGGAGGTGCCCATGAGGCTCGCGCCCGAGGCGGCGAGCGCGGCCAGTTGCTCGGTGCGTACCTTCGAGGGCCCGCAGCCGAAGCGGCCGTCGGCGGGCTTGATGTCAGCGGGAATCACGATGTCAGCCACCTGACCAGGGTACTGATCCCGCGGGGCTGACAAGGGACCGGGGCGGGAATCTGAGAAGAAGCCCACACCCAAAACTGACGAAAAAGGCCCCGGGCACCGCCGAACTCGTGGTGAGGCGGACGCGCCGGGGCCGATCCCGTCAGTTCTTGCCGGTGACCTCGGCGGCGCCGGGGACGTCGCTCAGGGGACGCGAGGCGGGGCCGACGTAGTTGGCGCTCGGGCGCACGAGGCGGCCCGTGAGCTTCTGCTCCAGGACGTGCGCGGCCCAGCCGGCCGTGCGCGCGCAGGTGAACATCGAGGTGAACATATGGGAGGGCACCTCGGCGAAGTCCAGCACCACGGCCGCCCAGTACTCGACATTGGTGGCCAGCACCCGGTCGGGCTTGCGGGCGTGCAACTCGTCCAGCGCGGCCTGCTCCAGCGCCGCGGCGACCTCGTAGCGGGGGGCGTCGAGCTCCTTGGCGGTGCGGCGGAGCACGCGGGCGCGCGGGTCCTCGGCGCGGTAGACGCGGTGCCCGAAGCCCATGAGCCGGTTGCCCTTGTCGAGCTCGCTCTGGACGTACTTCTTGGCGTCGCCGAGCTGCTCGACGCCCTCGATCATGTGCAGGACGCGGGCCGGGGCGCCGCCGTGCAGCGGGCCCGACATGGCGCCGACGGCGCCGGAGAGCGCTGCCGCCACGTCGGCCCCGGTGGAGGCGATGACGCGGGCGGTGAACGTGGAGGCGTTCATGCCGTGCTCGGCGGCGGAGGTCCAGTAAGCGTCGATGGCCTTGACATGCTTGGGATCAGGCTCACCGCGCCAGCGGATCATGAAACGTTCGACGATGGTCTCGGCCTCGTCGACCCGGCTCTGCGGCACCATCGGCAGGCCGAGGCCGCGCGCGGACTGCGCGACGAAGGAGAGAGCCATGACGGAGGCGCGGGCGAGCTGGTCGCGGGCCTCCTCGTCGGTGATGTCGAGCAGGGGCTTGAAGCCGTAGGCCGGAGCCAGCATGGCCAGGGCGCTCTGCACGTCTACGCGGATGTCACCGGAGTGGACAGGGATGGGGTACGGCTCCGCCGGGGGCAGGCCCGGCTGGAACTTGTTGTCGACCAGCAGGCCCCAAACGGCCCCGAACGGGACGCGGCCGACCAGCTCCTCAATGTCGACGCCCCGGTATCGAAGGGCGCCCCCTTCTTTGTCCGGTTCCGCGATCTCGGTCTCGAAAGCTACGACGCCTTCGAGCCCGGGTTTGAAGTCGGACATACTCGGCCGCCTCCCTTTCCCTTGCCATGTTTGGGCAATGCTGTGCCAATAGTCGGGGCCGCTTCGGGGGGTCGTTGGCATCGTTGCCCTCGTTCTCGCCCCCGAGCTTCTCCGCTCTGTTGATGTCGAGATACCGGCGGGTCAATTTAACCCCTTCCCAGGTCGTGCTCGGTCTCGGGACCCGCCGTAAGGCCAAACCCGCTGGTGAGGGGGGTTGCATGGGATCTACCACGCAAGCGCGCAAGAATACCGTCTCGTGGATGCCACCCCGCGCCCGCCCGTGCTGGCGGGGCTACGCCGAACGTACGAGGGCCGGCCGCTGCTCGAATCCGATCTCGCGTCCGACCCCATGGAGCAATTCACCTTCTGGCTCCAGGACGCGCTCGAGTCCGGCCTGCCTGAACCCAACGCCATGGTCCTGGCCACCGCCTCGTCCGGCGGCCGCCCGAGCGCCAGGACGGTCCTGCTGAAGGGCTACGACGAACGCGGTTTCGTCTTCTACACCAACTACGAGTCGCGCAAGGGCCGCGACCTGGGCGAGAACCCCCGAGCGTCACTGCTGTTCCCCTGGCATCCGATCCGCCGCCAGGTACGCATCGAGGGCACCGTGACGCGGATCTCCCACGAGGAGTCGGCCGAGTACTACAACTCGCGCCCGTACGGCTCGCGCATCGGCGCCTGGGCGTCGCGGCAGTCGGCCGTCGTGCGGTCCAGGGAGGAGCTGGACGAGCGCTACACGGAGCTGGCCGAACGCTGGCCGGAGAGTCCGCCGGTGCCCGACTTCTGGGGAGGTTTCCGGGTCTATCCGATAGAGATGGAGTTCTGGCAGGGACAACTCGACCGGATGCACGACAGGCTCCGTTATCGGCGGACACGACCCGGTTGGGTCCTGGAAAGACTGGCACCTTAGTGTTCTTGGAGTGGCGATCGCGGAGCTGGTCAAGCGTCATCTGGTAGACACCCGGCCACTCGGCGCGCCCGAGTACCGGCGGCTCTGGCTCGGCCAGGCCGTCTCGCACGTCGGCGTCGGGGCGACCGTCGTGGCCGTCGGCCAGCAGGTCTGGGAGCTCACCCACTCCTCGTTCTACGTGGGGCTGCTGGGGATGGCCAACCTGATCCCGCTGGTCGTCTTCGGCCTGTGGGGAGGGGCGGTCGCCGACGCCGTGGACCGGCGCAAGCTGCTCATCGTCGGCTCGCTCATCGCGTGGACGGCGACGCTCCTCATCCTCGGGCAGGCGCTGCTCGGCATGAGGAACGTCTACCTGATCTTCGGCGCGGTCGCCCTGAACGCCACCGGCTTCGCGATCACCAGCCCGACCAGGGGCGCGATCATCCCCAGGATCCTGGAGAAGGAGCTGGTGCCCGCCGCGAACGCGCTCAACTCGCTCGTCTTCAGCATCGGCGCGGTCGCGGGTCCGATGATCGGCGCGGTCGTGCTGGCCTCCGGCGGGTTCGCGGCGGCGTACGCGATGGACGCCCTGCTCTTCACCGCGAGCCTCTACGCGGCCCTCAGACTGCCCTCACTGCCCCCATTGGGCGAAGTGCGACGTCCGGGTGCCGGGGCGGTGCTGGAGGGGCTTAGCTTCATCGTCAGGAGCCCGGTGCTGCTGATGTCGTTCTGGGTGGACATCATCGCGATGGTGTTCGCCCTGCCGCGCGCGCTCTTCCCCGAGCTGACCGCCGACAGGTTCGGCGGCTCGATGTACGCGCTCGGCTGGATGAGCTCCGCCATGGCCATCGGCTCGGTGGCCGGGGCGCTGTTCTCCGGCTGGGTGGGGCGGGTCTCGCGGCAGGGGGTCGCGCTCGTCGTCGTGATCGCCGTCTGGGGCCTGGCCGTGGCCGCCGCGGGGCTGGCGAGCGAGCTCTGGCTGGTGGTGGCGTTCATGGCCGTGGGCGGGGTGGCGGACGTGATCTCGTCGGTCTGGCGGCAGTCCATCCTGCAGCTGTACGCGCCCGACGAGATGCGGGGGCGGCTGCAGGGGGCGTTCATGGTGGTCGTGGCGGGCGGGCCGCGCCTGGGCGACCTGCGGGCCGGTGCGACGGCGACGGAGCTGGGGGTGAGCGGGGCCTGGGTGGGCGGCGGCATCGCCTGCGCCGTCACGGTGCTGCTCGTCGGCCTGTCCGTGCCCGCCTTCCGCAATTACCGGGCTCGATAAAGGTCAGAGGTCAGACGACCTGGGCGGCCACCTTCAGGTCGGCCAGGAAGCCCGCGTACGCCTGGTCCCTGTCGGGCGCGCGTAGCACGGCGGACGGGTGCACCGTGGCCACGGCCAGCGCGTCGCCGAGCGGCACCGGCTCGCCCCGGTGGTGCGTCACGCGGAACTCCCGCCCCAGCAGAGCCCTGGCCGCCGTCGCCCCGAGCACCACGATCACCTCCGGCCGGACGAGGGCCAGCTCCGCGTCGAGCCACGGATGGCAGGCGTCGATCTCGCCGGCCGTCGGCCTCTGGTGGATCCGCCGCTTTCCGCGAAGGGTGAAGGAGAAATGCTTGACGGCGTTCGTGACGTAAACGTCTTCGCGCTCGATTCTGGCCTCTTCCAGTCCCTTGTCCAGAATGCGCCCGGCCGGGCCCACGAACGGGTGTCCCTGCCGGTCCTCCTGATCTCCTGGCTCCTCGCCCACGAGCATGAACCGGGCCCGCTGCGGACCCTCGCCGAAAACGGTCTGGGTGGCGTTCAGGTAGAGCCCGCAGCCCTGGCAGCACGCGGCCGCGCGCCGCAGCGAGTCGAGATCGAGCTGGTCGGGAAGGAACTCGGCCGCTCCTTTGTTTCCGTCCTTAAGCATCGTCGGTCGTTCTCCCAATAGGGTTCGTGTGACTTCTGTGCCCGCTGCGGACGGGCCCAGTCCCCGCCACGACCGGCGTAATATTTGATTGGGAGGACTGCCTTGACCGCACACGGCCTGATCGACACGACCGAGATGTACCTCCGCACGATTTACGAGCTCGAGGAGGAGGGCATCGTCCCCCTTCGCGCCCGCATCGCGGAGCGTCTTCAGCAGAGCGGCCCCACCGTGAGCCAGACCGTCGCCCGCATGGAGCGGGACGGCCTCGTCCGCGTCGAGGGCGACCGCCACCTGTCCATGACCGATCTGGGCCGCACGCTGGCCACGCGGGTCATGCGCAAGCACCGGCTGGCCGAGTGCCTGCTCACCCAGGTGATCGGCCTTCCCTGGGAAGAGGTGCACATCGAGGCGTGCCGCTGGGAGCACGTCATGTCGGAGTCGGTCGAGGCTCGCCTGGTGACCCTGCTCGACAACCCCACCGTCTGCCCGCACGGAAACCCCATCCCCGGGCTCGCGGAGCTGGGCGCCAAGGAGCCCCCCGAGGGCGGCGCCGGGGTGCTGACATCGATGTCAGACCTGGCGGGGCCGAGGGACACGCCGGTCGTCGTGCGTCGAATTAGCGAACAAGTGCAAAGCGATCCTGCTGTGATGCTTAAACTCAAGCAAGTTGGGATACAACCCGGACGCGAGGTGACGCTCGCGGCGAGCGACGACGGTGTGCGGGTGACAGGTGACGGTGACGCGAACGACACTCCCGCGGAGCTTCCGCGCGATGTCGCCGCGCACGTTTTTGTCTCCAAGCGCTGACGCGCGCGCAGCGGCTTGGTTGAATCCCTCCTGGGAGGCCCTCCACTCTCCCCTGGCCAAGACTGTTGCAGGAGCGCCCGTGGTCCACTTTGCGTGCATGCCACCCCAAGGAGTGGTCTCCGGATGAATCGATGGGGGGATCTGTCACAGGAAACGGCTGATCACCTGGGTGCCGGATCTGTGCTCGATCACGCTGAGATGGCGGTGATCGTCACCGACCGTTTCAGCAATCTCCTCTATTGGAACCCCTTCGCCGAGAAGCTCTTCGGCCGTCAGGGCAAGTCGCCTTCACGTGACGCGTCCGTCCTGTCCCTCGGGATCATGGAGAAGGACCACCCGCTGGCGGTCGAGCTGGCCAAGCACGTGCTCAAGGGCGGCGTGTGGGAGGGCACGTTCGACGTCAGGCGCGGCGACGGGACCATCATCTACGTACGCGCCCAGGCCGTGCCGCTGCGCCACGCATCGGGCTCGGTGACGGGCATCGTCATCATGGCCCGCGAGGCGCTGCGCAGCAACGAGCGGGAGAAGGACCGCTTCGGCCTGCTGGAGCGCATCGGCGAACGGCTGGCGGGCTCGCTCTACGTCGAGGAGACGCTCAAGCGGGTCGCCGAGATGCTGGTGCCCCAGTTCGCCGACCACTGCTTCATCGAGCTGATGGAGGGCGACCGGCTCGTACGCCGGGTCTCCCAGCACGTCCAGGGATGGACGCCGCCGTCGGGCACCTGGAAGCCGCTGGGCGCGGAGATCCGCTACCCCTCAGGCCACTACGCCGACACGGCGCTGCGCCGCCAGGAGACGATCCTGGTCGAGAGCTTCGCCACCAGCAGCTACCCGGCCACCAGCGAGGGCAGCGCCCGCCTGTGCGGCGAGATCGGCATGACCTCCGCCATCGTCGCCCCCCTGCTGGTGCGCGGCGAGACGCTCGGGCTGATGTATCTGGGTCTGTCCAACCTCACCGACCGGCGCAGTCCCCACTACGACGCCTTCGACCGCGACTTCGTCGGCGCCATCGCCACCCGGGTCGCGCTCGCCATCGACAACGCGCTGCTGTTCGAGGAGGAGCGCCACACGGCGGAGTCGTTCCAGAAATACCTGCTGCCCCGGGCGCTGCCGCAGCTCGACGGCCTGGAGATCGCGGTGCGCTACTACCCGGCGGCCCCGCTCGCCTCCCACGGCCAGGGCATCCAGACCCAGGTCGGCGGCGACTGGTACGACGTGATCCCGCTGTCGGCGGGCCGGGTCGGCATCGTGATCGGCGACGTCGAGGGCCGGGGTGCCAAGGCGGCGGCCATCATGGGCCAGCTCAGGGCCGCGCTGCGCGCCTTCGCTCAGGACGACAAGTCGCCGGCCGACATCCTGGCCAGGCTCGACGAGTGGACCCGCATCATCGCCACGCCCGAGCACGACGACAACGGCGCCGAGGTCAGCATCCCGCCCATCGTGACCTGCCAGTATCTGGTCTACGACGCCTGGTCGCGCCAGCTGTCCTTCGCCAACGCGGGCCACGCGCCGCCGCTGCTGCTGGTCGACGGCCAGTGCGTGGAGCTCGACATCGAGGAGGTCGGCCAGCCGCTCGGCGTCCACGCCAAGGGCCTGCACGCCGACCTGGTCTACAAGGAGGAGACGCGCACGCTGCCGCCGGGCGCGGCGCTGCTGCTCTACACCGACGGCCTGGTCGACCGCCGCCCGGGCCGCGACGGCCAGGTGCCGAGCGAGCAAGAGACGCTCGGCGTGCTCTGCGAGAAGCTCGCCAAGATGTCCGGCGCCGAGGTCGAGCGCATCGCCGACACCGCCACGGTGGCCGTGCCCGGCGAGATCGACGACGACATGGCGATCCTGGTCGTCCGCTCCAGCGACGTCGACCTCGACGTCGAGGAGCGCACGTTCCCCGCCCAGCCGATCATGGTGGGCGAGGCGCGCCGGATGGCGTCGGAGGCGTTCTCGAGCTGGAACGTGCCCGAGGAACGGGCCGAGCTGGCCTGCCTGCTCGTCTCCGAGGTCGTGACCAACGTCGTGCTGCACGCCGCCACCGCCACCGTGCCCCGCAGGGAGCTGGTCGTGGAGGGGCCGCCGCTGCCGTTCGACGAGTCCTGGGACGTGCCGGGCTTCGAGGACGAAGTGGTCGGCGACAAGGAGTTCACGCTGAGGCTGCGCAGGGGCGAGGAGTCGGTCTGGGTCGAGGTCTTCGACCAGGACCTGCGCCTGCCGCGCATCCGCAGCGCGGGGGAGAACGACGAGGGCGGGCGCGGCCTCTACCTCGTCGACCAGCTGGCCAGGCGCTGGGGATCACGTCCTACCAGGGAAGGCAAAGCCGTCTGGTTCGAGATTCCCACTCGCGGGAGATGAGTGATTAGCTGACCGTATGGAGCTGGCCTTCGAACGACGGGGCACCGGCGCGCCGCTGATTCTCATCCACGGGATCGGCCATCACTGGCAGGCGTGGTTGCCGGTGCTGGACCGCCTGGCGGCCGCGCGTACGGTGATCGCGCTCGACCTGCCCGGCTTCGGCAGATCCCCGGGCCTGCCCGAGGGCGTCACCTACACCGCGGAGTCGCTGGCCGACGCGGTCGAGTCGTTCTGCGCGGTGCTCGGCGTGCGCGAGCCGCACGTGGCGGGCAACTCGCTCGGCGGCTACATCGCGCTGGAGCTGGCCTCGCGCGGCGTCGTACGCACGGCCACCGCGCTGTCGCCGGCCGGCTTCTGGTCCCGGCCCGAGCTGCTCTACTGCCAGTCCGTGCTGCGCGCCCTGCGCGCCTCGGCCCGGTCGATCCCCGCGAGACATACCGCCAAGGTGGCCGAGAACCCGCTGCTGCGAGCCGTCTCGACCGGGATCCTGGTCGCCCACCCCTCCAGGCTCTCCGCCACCGCGCACGTCGCGGCCATGCAGGCGCTGGCCTGGGCGAGCGGCTTCGATGAGACGCTTGAGTCGTTCGCCGGCCTGATGCCGCCCGCCCCGCCGAAGTCGCCCATCACGATCGCGTGGGGCGAGCACGACCGGCTGCTGCTGCGCCGCCAGGCCGTGCGCGCGGCCCGCTGGTCGGGGCAGCGGGTCAAGCTGTTGAAAGGGTGCGGTCACGTGCCCATGAGCGACGCCCCCGACCTCGTCGCCCGCGTCATTCTGGAATCCAGCGCCATTTCGTAAGTTTCTCTGCCCCCGCCAAAGGGATGGGATAGGTTTCCCAGTAATCGAGCGCTCATCCGGTATTGCCTTATGGCGGAATTCATGGCGGACGACTCCTGGTACCCACTGTTGCGAGAGTGCCTCCAGCGAACCCATCCTCCCGGGCAGAACGAGCTGCCCGTCATTCTTCTGCTCGGATTGGCGGGCACCGGGAAGACCGCGACCCTCGCGCAGATCTCGCGCAGTGTGCGGAGACCGCCCTCTCCGGTGATCAACCTGCCGCTCCGCGCGGAGCTCGGCAGCACGGTCGCCGACGTGATCCAGCGGATCACCTATGATCTGGCGGCGCTCGACAAGGTGCACCTGCCCCGCACGGTCTTCACGCTGGTGGTGCTCGGCCTGGATCCGAAATTATCGCGCAAGCAACTCGAAGAGCAGCTGCAGCGGCGTCTTCAGCGCAAGGCGCTCATTGCTCCCGATGACGCGGCGCAGTGGCGAGATATCGCCTCCTTATTGCCGAACATTGGCATTTGGCTGAAATTTCTGGTTTCTGTCGCAGAGTTTCTGGGGCGCCATCTGGACGCCGTCGATCGGGTTCACCGCGTGGCCAGGACGTGGCTATCGGAACGGCTCGGCGGGGACGTCCTGAATCTCGTACAGGACCAGAAGATCGGCGGGGAGCGGGCGGAGGGCGCGCGGGGGATACTCGTCGAGGCGTTCCTTGAGGACCTCGCCCAGGCGTGGGCGAAGCCGCGCCACGCGCGCAACTGCCTCCTGCTGCTGGACGACGCCGACAGCCCGGCGGGCTGTGCCTTCCTGCAGGCGCTTGTCGCCGCCAGAACCAGGCGCTCCGAAGCCGGCGCGAGCGCGGATCCCCTGGTGGTCGTGGCCGCGTCGAGGACTTGGCCGAAGGGGATGACGGGCTGGGCGTGCCCGGGAACGCCGGAGGCCCGCCGGCCGCCGCGGCTCGCCGCGGCCACGTACGAGGACTGGGTGGAGCGGCGCGGCGACGGGGAGCAGCGCTGGTGGTATCCCGTGCTCATGCCCGGCCTGCCGATCGGCAGGACCGCGGCGGTTCACGAGCGCGCGGTCCACGAGCTGACCGGGGGCTACCCGTACGCCGCCCGCGAACTGGGCGATCTGCTCGGAAAGGCCGAGGACGACGACGAGTTCCGCGCCATCCTGCACGAGAAGGACGCCCTGCGCCGTCTGATGCCCGACCACCTGCCCCGGCGTGACCTGCTGATGGCCTGGTCGGCGGCCAGGAGTGTGGACGACGCCGAGAATGCGCTGCTCGACGGCGCGAGCACCGCCTCGCACCTCCGCCGCGAGCTGGCCGAGCGGCTGTGGCTCACCACGCAGAGCGCCGCGGAGAGCCGAGGAGGCGGCTGGGAGCGCTCCTCCTCCGGCAGTGAAGAGATCACCGTCATCCATCCCTGGCTCAGAAGGCTGCTGCTGCACCACCTCGCCGCGGAGCCGGAGCGCTGGGACCAGGTCCACGAGACGATGGAGAGCTTCTACCGCAAGCAGGAGGTGGCTGACGACGCCTCGGCTGCCTATCACACGCTGGCCCGCGCGACGGACGCGGACGATTCGCGGCTGGAGGCCGTCGTGGCGTTCCTGAGCGAGAGGTTCGGGCAGCTCGACGTGATAGGCCGCCGCGGCAGCCGCCTGTCGGAGTGGGTTCAGCTCTACGAGCAGGTGACCGCCGCCCCCAACCGTCTGCCCCTGGACCGGTCCTCGGCGGCGTTGTACGACTCGCTGGCGGTGAGCTCGGCCGACACGGAACGGCGGGACCGGACCTCCATGATCAGGACGCTGGTGGTGGCCCGGTGGTTCTGGCTCGATCCCGTCCTCGATCCCCCCGGCCGGCGCGCGACCGAGATCGCGCACGAGTTCAGGCAGCTGGCGGACCTCAGGACGACCGGCCGGTCGATCTTCAACCGAGAGGCCGAGAGGTATGAGCAACATCCCTGACGCCGGCCCCCAGATCGGGCCCGCGCCCATCTACGTCGAGCGTCGCCGCCGGCGGTGGACCGCCCTCGTCGCCCTCGCCGCCGTGCTCGTCGCGACGGGCCTCACCTTCGCCTTCCGCGCGCCGTCCAGGCTCACCGACGCGAGCGACACCTTCGACCCGAGCCTGGCCGGCATCATGGAGCGCATCCACGCGGAGAACGACGACGTGATCTCGAAGCATCCGGGTGAGTACGTCACCATCCTGGTGCTGCTCCCGATGTCGGGCGATGTGACCGAGACGGGGATGGGCCTCGACACCATCCGGCATGCCCTCCAGGGGTCACATCTGGCGCAGCTGTGGCGGAACAGGGAGCAGTCCGCGGCGCCGTACATCAGGCTGCTCGTCGGCAACATCAGCTCGGACGCGTGGGAGGACACGGTCACGGACCTGGAGGGCCGCGTCCAGAGCGAACGCATCCTCGCCGTCACCGGGCTCGGGAACAGCGTCGAAGCCACCAAGCGCGTGATCGACCGGCTCAGCAAGGACAAGATCGCGATGGTGGCGGCCGTGATCACCTCGGACGAACTGCAGCGTCACGAGGCACTGGTACGGATGGCACCGCTGAACAGCGACGAGGCGGCGGCTCTCGTGCGCTTCGCCGGGCAGGCCGTTCCCGCGCTCAAGCCGGTCGTCGTCATGGACACCAAATCCGGCGACAGCTACAGCCGGACGCTGGGCGAGGCCTACGACAAGACCCTCGCCCGCGTCGTCGACGCCAAGAGGCGCGGCCGGGCGCTGACGTTCGACTCGACGGTCAACGCCTCCAGCACGGTCATCGGGAACATCGCGGACACGATCTGCGGTTCCGACGCCAACGCCGTCTTCTACGCCGGTCGCGCCCGAGGACTGCCCGCGCTGTTACGCGGTCTCAGCCTGTCGCGCCCCTGCGTGCAGCGCGACATCAGCGTCTTCGCCGGGGACGACACCAGCGAGCAGGCCCACCTCGTCAAGAGCCCCATCTGGGAGGACAACGGCGGCAAGATCCGGCTGTACTACACCGCTCTGGCCCATTCCGCGAACGTCACCGACCACGGCAGCCGCGTGCTGCCCGCGATCAAGGCCAGGTTCGGGAACGGCGACGAGAAGGGATATGTGCGGCTGTTCCCCACGGAATCGCTCGACGACGGCCACGCGATCATGAACCACGACGCCGTGTACGTCGCGATCAAGGCCATCGACAGGTACGCGAAGGACGATCTGGCGAAGCTCGGGCCGCAGGAGGTGGCGGCCATGCTGCGCAGCGGCACCATCGACGTTCAGGGTGCCGGCGGCGACATCACGATCGACCGCGACGGCAATCCGCTCAGGCGGGAGATCCCCGTCCTGCGGCTCACCCCCTACGGCGCCACCGTCTTCGCCGCGTGGTCGTCCCCCGAGCCGGCGGGGGCCTCGCGTCAGTGATCGAGGTTGGCCGACATGCGGCGGAGCACGTCGACGGTGGCCACGTACTCCTGCGGGCTCACCCCTTCGAGCACCTTCTGCCGGAATCGGCCGACCTTCTCGGAGATCTCCTCGTGCGCGGCCCTGCCCGCGTCGGTGAGCCCGCCGTCCGCCAGCCAGCCCCTGGCGGTGAGCCGCTCCACGGCCTCGTCCACGCCGGTGAACGGCCCGGTGAACGGCATGGTGTACGTGCTTTCCTGGGCCGCTTGGTTGAGCACCTGCCACTCCCGGCGGGTGGTGGTCTGGAGCGCCTGCTCCATGGCGTCTTCCAGCAGGTTGTCGAGATGCTTCAGCCAGTGGCCGATGGGCTTGTCCATAGATGTAGGATAACAACAATATGTATGAAGACAAGTATATTGCCGCGGTCGAGCGGGCGATGGTCGCGATCAGGCGGCGGCAGAGCCGGCGGGTGCTGGCGCGGCAGCAGGGCGTCGTGGGGCCGGAGTACGAGGTGCTCGACGTGATCGAGGGCGCCGGCGGGTCCGTCACCGTGTCCACGGTCGCGCAGGCGCTCAGCGTCGATCAGCCGAGGGCCAGCCGGCTGGTGGCGGCGGCCGTGGCGGCGGGCCTCGTCAGGCGGGAGGCCGATCAGGCCGACGGGCGCAAGGCGTGGCTGGTACTGACCGAGGCCGGGCAGGCGGCGCTGGAGCAGGCCCACCGGGCCAGGCAGGCGGCGTTCGCGGCGGTCATGGAGGAGTGGCCGGAGGAGGACCGGGCGGAGTTCGCCCGGCTGCTCACCCGTTTCGTCGAGGGAATGCCCGGTTAGATCTTGGTCTGGCCCCAGAGGAGGAGCATGACGATGATGAACACGATCATCACGCCGCCGTAGCCCACCGGGCCCAGGCGGATCGACCGGCGCACGCGGTTGAGGCCCCAGGCGAACAGCAACGCCAGGAAAGCCAGGAGGATCAGGCCGCCGTCCATGCTGTCCAGTATGCGGTGCGGACCGCCTTCCCGTGCGGCCAGAACCCGAAGGACTGCCCTTCCGCGCGGTCAGAATCCGAAGGACTGCCCTTCCGCGCGGTCAGAATCCGAAGGACTGCCTTCCCATGCGGTCAGAACCCGAAGGACCGGCCGATGATCTCCTTCATGATCTCGGTGGTGCCGCCGTAGATCGTCTGCACCCGGCTGTCGATCCACGCCTTGGCGACCGGGTACTCCATCATGTAGCCGTACCCGCCGTGGAGCTGGAGGCAGCGGTCGATGACCTTGTTCTGCAGCTCGGTGGTCCACCACTTGGCCTTGGCCGCGTCCACCGCGTCGAGCCGCCCGGCGTTGAGCGCCAGGATGCACTTGTCCACGTAGTGGCGGGCGATCTCGGTCTCGGTGGCCAGCTCCGCCAGCACGAACCGGGTGTTCTGGAACGAGCCGATGCTCCGCCCGAAGGCCTGCCGGGTCTTGCAGTACTCGATGGTCTCCTCCAGCACGGCCTCCGCCGCGGCCACCGCCGCCACGGCGATCGACAGGCGCTCCTGCGGGAGGTTGTTCATGAGCTGGAAGAAGCCCTCGCCGTCTCGCGGGCCGAGGCGGTTGGCGACGGGCACGCGTACGTTCTCGAAGAACAGCTCGGCCGTGTCCTGGGCCTTCATCCCGATCTTCTCGAGATTGCGCCCCCGCTCGAATCCCTCCATGCCGCGCTCGACCACGATCAGCGTGGTCCCCCTGGCGCCCGCGTCGGGGTCGGTCTTCGCCACGACGACGACCAGGTCGGCGTTGATCCCGTTCGTGATGAACGTCTTCTGCCCGTTGACCAGGTAGTGGTCACCCTCGCGGAGGGCCGTGGTCCTGATCCCCTGCAGGTCGCTGCCGGCCCCCGGCTCGCTCATCGCGATCGCGCTGATCAGCTCGCCGCTCGCGAAGCCGGGCAGCCACCGCTGCTTCTGCTCGTCGTTCGTCAGATCCACGAGGTACGGCGCCATGACGTCGTTGTGCAACGAGAACCCGAGCCCGGAGGCGCCGTTCCGGAGGATCTCCTCGACGATCACGGCGTTGTAGCGGAAGTCCGTGACCCCGGCCCCGCCGTACTCCTCGGGCACCGAGAACCCGAACATCCCGAGCTCCCCGGCCTTCTTCCAGACCTCGCGCGGGACGATGCCGTCCTTCTCCCACTGAGCGTGGTGTGGCACGACCTCACGGGCCATGAACTCGCGCACGGTCTCGCGAAAGAGCAGGTGCTCCTCGTCGAAGAGGTCTCGCCGCATTATGGTCCTCCCGAACAGGGTTCTGTTACTGGCAGGTATACCCGCTTTCCCGGTACGGCGGATAGCTGTGGACACGGCTTCATCACAAGTGCTGGACGTTGCCCCATTCGGCATGTGTTACGGGTGTTTTCGACTCTAAGATCTACCCTCGGTCTGTTTTGTGGCTTGATCGGAGTCTCCCGTGAGTCGGTGGCGCAAGGCGTTGATCGCCGCATCGGTCGGATCGGTGGCGGCTTTAGGAATCGTGGTGTTGTCGGGCACACCGGCCGCCGCCGCGCCGGCCGACCTTGTTGTCGAGTACAACTGCGTGGCGTCCGGTGCCAACAGCATCGTCAGGAACGGTCCCGTCCGCCTGAAGACCAACCTCACCTTCGCTACGGACCTGGTCGTCGGAGACCCGCTCAACTTCACTTGGAAGCTGCACTACGCCGACGACAGCCGGCTGCAGTCGCCCGGCTACTTCCCCGAGGGCGGCCAGGTGCACGGCACCGGCAACGTGCAGCTCACCAGCAGCTGGCAGGGCATCCTGCAGCCCAAGGGCAGCGCCGACCCCGAGGGGCCGCTCCGCCCGGACGGCCACCTGTCCCTCCCCGAGACCATGAACGACCCCGGCCTGACCGACAAGCCGGGCACCATCACGGTCACGCCCAAGGACATCGAGCTGGACTTCACCCCGCCGGACGGCAGCGTGGTGGTCAACGACGGCGACGACGTCGACAACCCCTCCGACATGGGAATCGTCTACAGCAGCGGCTGGATCTCCCTGGACGACCGTCCCGGCTCCGAGAACCACGTGCACAACGACCTGCACCAGACCGACCAGATCGGCGCCTCAGCCGAGCTGACCTTCATCGGGACCGGCGTGGAGTACATCGGGCCGACCGACAAGGACGCGGGCCCGGTCGACATCTACATCGACGGCAACAAGCGGGCCACGGTCGACCCCTCCCGCTCCGACGACGACGTGCCGGTCAACGACGACATGGACGGCGGGCAGACGCTGTGGACGTCCGCGCCGCTGGCGTACGGCCAGCACAAGATCAGGATCGAGAACGCCGCGAACAAGCCGGCCTGGCTGGACGCCTTCCGCGTGACCACCAACACGTCCAAGACCCCCACCGGCTACCACGGCGCGAAATGCAATCTGGTCAGCTCGCCGGTGTCGGTCGTGGTGACCGTACGGGACAAGTCGGGCCCCACCGGCACGCAGTCGCCGCCCGTCAGCCCCACGAACACCTCCACGAACACTCCGACGACCAACCCGACCAACCCGACGCCCACCGGGACCCACACCACCCCGAACAACCGGACCACCGACATCGGCCTCGGGCGCGTGATCGTGATCCCCAGCGCCACCGGCACCAGTTCGGCCACGGCCACGCCCAAGGCCACCGGGCCGACCGCGACCAAGTACTACCGGGCGCAGGTCGCCAACACCCCCAAGGGCGGCGTGGACAGCGGTGAGGCGCCGGATCGCGAGGACAGACCGTACGGGTTGATGGCCGCGCTGGTGATCGGCGGCGCGGGCGGCGGATTGCTGCTGCGCCGGCGCAGGGCCGCGCACGCGGGAGGAGCGCTCTGATGACCGAGCAGACACCGATGCAGCGGGCACTGCCCGGATTGCTGATCGCCGGCTCGCTGGGCGGCGTCGGCCTGGTCATGGTGAGCATGCTCTCGCTGTGGCCCACCACCCCCGACGACGCCTCGGGCTCGCTCGCGGCGGCGCAGGACACGCCGACGCAGGTGGAGGTGGCGAACGCGGGCGCGTTCGTGCTCCCGCCCACCGTGGGCCCCGGCGGCAAGGGCGTCCCCCTGACCCCGGCCCGCCTGGACGCGCCGCCCCCGCTCCCGGCGGTCCCGGTCGTGTCCCCGATCCCCTCGACCAAGGCCAAGTCCACCCGGTCCAGGCCGACCCGCATCAAGATCCCCAAGATCAAGGTGAACGCGCCCATCGGGGCCGTCACCGTGGACAGCAAGGGCAAGCTCGGCACCCCGCCTCTGACCAAGCCCAACCAGACGGGCTGGTACAAGGGCTCCCCGGTGCCCGGCGAGCTCGGCCCCTCGGTCATCAACGGCCACGTGAGCACCCGCAAGGGCCCCGCCGTCTTCGACCGCCTCCGGGAGCTGGCCAAGGGCGACCAGATCTACGTGTACCGGTCGGACGGCAAGGTCACGCGGTTCACGGTGAGCGGGATCGAGCAGGCGAGCAAGTCGTCGTTCCCGACGTCGCGGGTGTACGGGAACACGACCAACGCTCAGTTGCGGCTCGTCACGTGCGGTGGGGTCTTCAACAAGACGGCGCACAGTTACACGGACAACATCGTCGTATACGCGACGTTGTCCAAGAAGAAGGGCTAGGGTTTTGGCGGTTTACGGGAACTTGACAGGGACAGTTCGTAAGATCTCAACCTAACCGTGACCAACGGCTGGAATTCTGGCACGACTGTTGAAACTTGCGTTGAACGGAGATGGACCCGTGCTTATGTCCCAGGCGTGGCGCCGCCTCGCCCATAAGACGTCGGCCCTGGGGCTCGTGAGCACGCTGGTCCTCTTTGTCGGTTCGGTGTTAGCCCTATCGTCCCCAGCCCAGGCCGCCGCCGTCGACCCGCTGAAAGTTACATACAAGTGCACCGGCGGCTACCTGGCCGCCGAGTCCGTGCAGCTGACGGTCACCGCGCCCACCTCGGTCGAGCCCTCCAAAGCGGCGTCGATCAAGTGGACCTTCCCTGCAATAACGGCGACGAAGGCGATCGCCGCCCAGGCGTCCGTCACGACCAGCGGTGGCGACCTCACAGTAACGGGAGGCACGCCGACGCCGCTGAAGGGCAGCGGTAGCGGCACGGTGACCACCGCGGTCTCGGCCAACCAGCCATACACGCCGCCGGAGATGACAGGCTCGGTCACTGCGACTGCCACCACTGGCGGCAATGTGGTCCTGGCTCCGGTGACGACCGCTAGCACGACTGTGCTGACCATCACCGTGGCAGGCGAGGCAACCACCTGCACTTATGTGTCGGCGACGCCCACCAGCATCTCGGTCCCTGTCCAGACCGGTGGTGGCGGTGGCGGGACCGATGACGTCGTCGAGTACGACTGCGACGTCGCCAGCGGCGGCGGCGACGCCGACTACCCGGCCGACGTCGACATCAAGGTCACCATGACGCCGCCCACCAGTGCCACCGCCAACGCCGACGCCTCGATCACCTGGACCGGCGTCATCCAGTCCACCGGCCAATCGCTGAAGGCTCCCACCGGCTTCCCCACCACCAGCCCCAAGATGTTCGTCGCCATCAAGGCGACCGGCGCCGGGCTCCCCTCCAGTCCTAATCCCACCGGTGAAGCCGCGCTCGGCACCGTCACCATCGGTCAGAACATCACGCTGCCCACCAGCGTCACCGTCAAGGTCAAGCCCACCACCACGGGCACCGTGACGCTGACCGCCGGCGATCTGGCCTTCGGCACCTCGGCGTCCTCGCCCTCGATCAAGTGCCTGGCCCCCACGACCGGCCTCAAGACGTACACCTTCACGGTGGGCTCCTCCACCGGAACCCCGACGACCTCCTCCACCCCGACCAACACCACCTCCACCCCCAAGCCCACCAAGACCAGCACCGCGACGGTGACGGTCACCCCTTCCAGCAAGAAGTCGAAGACCCCCAAGGCCGGGGCCGACACCGGTGGTGGTGGTGAGGCGGGGCCCGACGGGCGGATGTTCATCCTGACCGGCACCGCGCTGGTGGGTGCCGCGGCCGTCGGCGGGCTCGTCATGCGGCGCCGTAACGCCACCAGGGGCTGACGGGCATGTCGGGGCACTATCCGTACGGCGGCGGCGATGGCGGGCACGTGCCGCCGCCCGCGGACAAGGGGAGTGCGGCGCTCAGGACCGTGCTCATCGGGGCGGCCATCGCCGGTGTCGTCACCGTCGTGGCCGGGCTGCTGATCGTGCTCAATTCCCCCCAGGAGTACGGGCTCGCGAGCAGCAACCGCGAGACCCTGAAGCTGCAGGCGCAGCCGGACGGGAAGGCCACCGGGCAGCCCGAGCAGGCGCTCTTCCAGGCGGCCCCCGACGTGCCGCCGCCGCTGCCGCAGATCAACCCCGCGCCCCCGATGATGCCGTCCACGCCCAAGCGGATCGTGATCAAGAGGCTCGGGATCAACGCGCCGATCACGTCCGTCGGGCTGAAGAAGGACGGGACGATCGAGGTGCCCCCGTCCGAGAACCCCAACCTGGCCGGGTGGTACCGGAGCATGTCCACCCCGGGTGAGGCGGGGCCGGCCGTGATCCTCGGGCACAAGGACACCAGGACGCGCCCCGCCGTGTTCAGCAGGCTCCCCGAGCTCAAGAACGGCGACACCATCGAGATCCAGCGCCAGGACAGGACGACCGCGGTGTTCACCGTCGGCGGCATCGAGCAGGCGAGCAAGAAGACGTTCCCGACCCAGCGCGTCTACGGGCCCCAGGAGAACGCTCAGCTTCACCTGATCACCTGCGGTGGGAACTACGATCGCACGATCGGCCACTACGACGACAACGTCATCGTCTACGCGACGATGACGAGCTCTTATCGAAGCTGACAAGCGCGGAGGCGGGCTATGGGCTGGATGGCCAAGCGGAGACTGCGTACCGGCCCGACGGCGGCCCTGCCCGCCAAGCCGGATCCGGCCGAGCTGCTGCGCATCGTGCGGCTCGCGGACCCCGACGCGAAGAAGGACGGCGACGACATCGTGGCCACCGACGTGCGGGTGTACGCGCCCGTGGAGGCCGAGCCGGAGCTGACCGGTGGCGAGCTGGAGAAGGTGTGGGCGGTCAGGGTGGCCGCCGAGGGGCCGCTGCCGCTGAACTTCTTCGACCGCTATCTCGCCGAGGGCCTGGCCTTCCGGCTCAAGGGGCTCGCGGTGTGCCGGGGCGAGGTGACCGACCCCGCCGACGAGGAGGAGAGCGGGCCCGCCGTCATCCTCCCGGCGCGGCCGACCGCCGAGGAGTTGTCGCCGCTGCTGGAGCCGGACGAGGAGGACGAGTTCGCGTTCACGGCCGGTGACATCCGGGCCGTGCTCGTCCCGCAGAAGGGGCAGCCGCCGGCCGTTCAGGAGCTCCTGCCCTTCGCCGTCGAGCTGACCGCGATCGAGTTGCGCGGCGACGAGCCCGCCAAACTCGGCGCGCTCGCCCTGGAGCTGGCCGAGGCGCTGAACGGGCTGGTCGTGGACCGCTGGCGGTTCCGGGTCGACGCGGCGGAGGACCTGGTCCCGCCCACGCGTGAGTAGAACGTCGTTCTGTTGTAGTCTGCCCCTAGTAACCGAATAATGCTCGGTTTCCAGGAGGCACTGTGGCAGAGGCGTACATCGTCGGGGCCGTTCGCACCCCGGTCGGCAAGAAGAAGGGCGGCCTTTCCACCGTCCACCCCACTGACCTGGCGGCGCACACGCTGAAGGCGCTGATCGACCGCACGGGCGTCGACCCCGCGGCGGTCGAGGACGTCATCATGGGGTGCGTCATGCAGTTCGGCCCCCAGAGCATGGACATCGCGCGAAACGCCTGGCTGTCGGCGGGCCTGCCGGAGACCACCGCCGGCGTCACGATCGACCGGCAGTGCGGCTCCTCGCAGCAGTCGATCCACTTCGCCGCCCAGGGCGTGCTGTCCGGCACCCAGGACCTGGTCGTGGCCGCCGGCGTGGAGTCCATGAGCATCGTGCCGATGGGCTCGTCGATCACGGCCGCGCTGGAGAAGGGCATGCCCTTCCCGTTCGGCGAGAAGTGGGTCGAACGGTACGGCAAGCAGGAGATCTCGCAGTTCCGCGGCGCGGAGCTGATGTGCGAGAAGTGGGGCTACACGCGGGAGACGCTGGAGCGGTTCGCGCTGGAGTCCCACCAGCGCGCCGCCAAGGCCATCGCCAACGGCTACTTCAAGGACCAGATCGCCCCGGTCAACGGCGTCGAGGACGACGAGGGGCCGCGGCCCGACTCGACGCTGGAGAAGATGGCCACGCTCAAGACGCTGAAGGAGGGCGGCCAGATCACCGCCGCCACCTCCTCGCAGATCTCCGACGGCTCCGGCGCGCTGCTGATCGCCTCCGAGCAGGCGGTCAGGGACCACGGCCTGACGCCGCGGGCCCGCATCCACCAGCTCGCCCTCATGGGTGACGACCCGGTCTACATGCTGACCGCGCCCATCCCCGCCACGCGGCGGGCGCTGGAGAAGGCCGGCATGTCGATCGACGACATCGACGTGGTGGAGATCAACGAGGCGTTCGCGCCGGTGCCGCTGGCCTGGACGCACGAGCTCGGCGCCGACCCGGCCAAGGTCAACCCGAACGGCGGCGCCATCGCGCTCGGCCACCCGCTCGGCGGCACGGGCGCGATCCTGATGACCAAGCTGCTGCACGAGCTCGAGCGCACGGGCGGCCGGTACGGGCTGCAGACGATGTGCGAGGGCGGCGGCCAGGCCAACGTCACCATCATCGAGCGCCTCTGAAGGCATGAAGGGTGCGAGCGCCGCCTCCTGGCGTACGGTGGAGGCGGCGCTCGCCTAACTACCATCCTGGTAGTTGTCTCAGCGGCCCTTCGGCGGGATGCGCCGGGGCGGCATGATCGGCCGTTGCGGCATCTTGGGCATCGGCCGCGTCACGGGCAATCCGGGAAGGTTCTTTTTCCTGGATGAACGGACTCGCATAAGGAAGCTCCTTTACACAGACTCACGACGCGGCTCATGGAGGCCGGTCGGCAAGCTCAGCTGCCGCGTCTGGAACGGATGACGGGCGATCTCGCTGCTGAGCAGCGGTGAATCACAGGTAAAGGCGCATGTCCATGACAGTACGGGCCGGCCGTAATCCCGTGCAACCGAATTAACGCCGGGCGGCCATCAGCCGGGCCACCGCCACCGCCGCCCCCGACAGCGCCGCCACCAGCAGCGTGATCGACAGGGGCGCGGCGAAGTAGGTGAGCTGGGCCCACGTCACCGCCCGCCCGTTCATCAGGAACGAGATCAGGTCCGGATACGCTGCCAGCAGGGCCACGGGGAGCAGCACGGGCACCAGCCGCCACCAGGCCCGCCGGGCGGCCCAGCGCCGGGCGCGCAGCACGCCCAGGACGCCGAGGCCGGCCGCGGCCATCGCGAGCACGCCCAGCACCAGCTCGTACAGCTGCCGGTCGCCTCCGGGCACCTCAGGGGCGCGGCCCTCGCTCAGGGCGGTCAGCCCCTCCATGACGGTGTAGGTGTCGTCGGTCAGCGCCGCCCCGTTCGCCATGACGGCGAAGCCGTAGCCTGTCTTGGGGGAGACGGCCTCGACGGCGTTGTACGTGAACAGGTTCCCCGAGTGCACGAGCTGCCCGGTCTCCCGCTCGACGCCCCAGCCCATGCCGTAGTCGCGGATCTTGCTCGGCGTGTGCATGACGTCCAGGCTCTCCCGCTTGACCAGCGGGCGCCCGTCGCCCGACTGCGCGATCAGCCACTTGCCCATGTCGGCGGCCGTGGTGATGACCCCGCCCGAGCCGCTGTCGTTGAGGAAGCCGGACAGCTCGGCACGCGGGAGCC
Organism: Nonomuraea sp. NPDC003707; assembly: GCF_053587055.1. Taxonomy (NCBI): domain Bacteria; kingdom Bacillati; phylum Actinomycetota; class Actinomycetes; order Streptosporangiales; family Streptosporangiaceae; genus Nonomuraea; species Nonomuraea sp. NPDC003707. The sequence continues at coordinate 161,156 of NZ_JBSFNK010000026.1, forward strand.
AGGCGCCGAAGATCGAGTTGTAGCCGTCGGCCGGCCGGACGACCTGGTCGCTGACGGCGCTGGACTTCATGCCCAGCGGGCCGAACACCCGCTCCCGCAGGTAGTCGCCGAACCGCTGCCCGGAGGCCACCTCGACCAGCCGCGCGGCCAGGTCGTAGTTGACGTTGCAGTACTCCCAGCGGGTGCCGGGGTCGGCGCGGAGCTCGGAGCCGGACAGCCGTGAGGTGTAGTCGGCCAGCGAGGTGGCGCCTTCCACGGCGGCGATGTCGACCGTCGTGTCCGACAGGCCGGAGGTCTGGTTGAGCAGCTGCCGTACGGTGATCGCCGCTGCGCGCGGGTCCGCCATCCTGAACCCCGGCAGCTGCCCGGCCACCGGCTCGTCCAGCTTGATCCTGCCGCGCTCCACGAGCGTCATCACGGCCATCGCGGTGAACGACTTGCTGACCGAGGCCACGCGCATCGGGGTGCTCGCGGTGACGGGACGCCCCTCGGAGTCGTGGCCGTAGCCGGCCGCGTGCACGACCTCGCCGTTGTGCGTCACGACCACGGACATGCCGGGCAGTCCGGTGGACTCCATGGCCTGGCGCAGGTAGGCGTCGATGGTCTGGGAGGTCGGCTGCGGGGCGGGGGCGAGGGTCAGCGCCGTCGAGAGGCCGATCAGGAGGGACTTCACTGCTATCACGGAGAGAAACCTAGGAAGTCGCCCCCGTCCTCCGGATCGGCCGACCGTCCAGTACCACCCCTGACGAAAGTCAGGTCAGGCGCTCCGGGACGGTGTTGTGCACCTGCTGGAAGATCACCGACGTGCGGAAGCCGACGATCTCCTTGCGCTTGCTCAGCCGGTCGAGCAGGAACGAGTGCAGGTGGTCCAGATCCTGCACCGCCACGTGCAGGAGGAAGTCGTCCCCGCCCGCCAGCACGAACACGCTGAGCACCTCCGGCATCGCCGCCGCCGACGACTTGAACGCGTTGATCACCGCCCGGCTCAGCGGCCGTACCTGGACCGAGACCATGGCCTGAACGCTCCGGTTGAGCGCGGCCGGGTCGATCTCGGCGTGGTAGCCGCGGATGACGCCGCGCCGGGTGAGCGACCTGACCCGCTCCAGACAGGTCGAGGGCGCGACGCCGAGCTGCCGGGCCAGCTCCCGGTTGGACTGCCGCGCATCCGTTTGGAGCAGCCGCACGATTTCCGAATCAAGTTCGTCCATGAGTGGATGGTGTCATGTGGTTCCGGCCATTCGTTCGACTGGCAGGGGTTGGTGCCGAATGAGTGCATTAGTTTCGGCTGCATGTCGGAACATCGCATAGGCGCAGGACACGGCACGGCACTGCTGGTCGGGGCGGTCCTGGGGCCGGGGATGCTGGTGCTGCCGCACCTCGCCGCCGCTGCCGCGGGGCCCGCGTCCGTGCTGGCCTGGGCCGGGCTGCTCGCGCTGAGCGTCCCCGTCGCGCTGACCTTCGCCGCGCTCGGCGCCAGATACCCCGACGGCGGGGGAGTGGCGAGCGTCGTGGGGCTCGCGTTCGGCCGGCACGCCTCCGCCGTGGTCGGCTGGTGGTTCTACGGCGCGGTCCCCATCGGCACCGTCGCCGGCGCGCTGGTCGGCGGCCAGTACGTCGAGGCCACGCTGGGCATGGACGCCACCCTGGCCGCCTGCCTGATCCTGGGGGCCGCCTTCGCCGCCAACGCCGCCGGGCTGCGCACCTCGGGACGGCTGCAGATCGGCTTCGTCGTCCTGCTCGTCGCGCTCCTGGCCACGGCCGTGATCACCGCCGCTCCGCATGTCGACCCGGGCAACTTCACCCCCTTCGCCCCGTACGGCGCCGCGGGCGTGGCGGACGCGGCCGGTGTGCTCCTGTTCGCCTTCGTCGGCTGGGAGGCAGCCAGCCACCTGTCGGCCGAGTTCGCAGGGAAGGGGAACGGCCTGGTCCGGGCCACCACGGTGACGCTCGTCGTGATCGGGATCCTGTACGTGGGCGTGTCGGTCACCTCCGTCGGCGTGCTCGGCCCCGGCATGACCGGCGTGCCGCTCACCGCCATGCTGGAGACCGGCATCGGGCCGGCCGCGCGGCCGGTCACCGGGGTGGTGGCGGTGCTGCTGACCTTCGGCGCGGTCAACACCTATCTCGCCGGGGCCTCCCGGCTGGGTGCGGCCATGGCCAGGGACGGGGCGCTGCCGGGCTGGTTCGCCAAGGGCGGGGCGCCGGGCGAGACGCCGTACCGGAGCCTGGGGCTGCTCGCCGTCCTCAGCGTGCCCGTGCTGGTGTGGGCGGTGGATCTGGACCTGCTCATGCGGGCCACCTCGGCCTGCCTGGCCGCGGTCACGGCGGCGGGCGTGGTGGCGGCCGTGCGGATGCTGCCCGCTGGGCGGCACCGGAACACGGCCGTGGTGGGCGCCGGGCTGTCGCTCGTGGCGCTGGTGTTCTGCGGCGCCTATCTCGTGGTGCCCGCCGTGCTGGCACTGGTGGCGATCGGGGTGCTGAAAGCGAATGTTCGCCGTTCGTACAGAATCAGGCGATGAGGCGCCGTCAGGCGGGCAGTACTCCTAGCACAGGACGGCGGATCGTCGGGAGGTGCTATGACCGAGCACGCCAAGTACGCGGAGTCCAGGGAGGTCGGCGAGCAGGCGCGCGAGAAGGAGTGGACGCGGCCGAGCTTCGCCAAGCAGCTTTTCCTCGGTGACTACCGGCTGGATCTCGTGTACCCCGTGCCGACGCTGTCCGAAGAGGCGACCAAGCGGGGTGAGGAGTTCGTCAGGGCGGTGCGGCGCTACCTCGACGCCCATGTCGATCCCGCGCTCATCGAGCGGACCGCGCAGGTGCCCGACGAGGTGGTCAAGGGGCTCGCGGCGCTCGGGGCCTTCGGGATCACGATCGGCGAGGAGTACGGCGGGCTCGGGCTGCCCTACCTGTACTACTGCCGCACCCTCATCCTCGTCGGCTCCTACTGCCCGGCGCTGGCCACGCTGCTGTCGGCGCACCAGTCGATCGGGGTGCCGCAGCCGCTCAAGCTGTTCGGGACCGAGGAGCAGAAGCGGGAGTTCCTGCCGAGGTGCGCGGCGGGCGAGATCTCCGCGTTCCTGCTGACCGAGCCCGACGTGGGCTCCGACCCGGCGCGTCTGTCCACCACCGCCGTCCGCGACGGCGACGACTACGTGCTCGACGGCGTCAAGCTGTGGACGACCAACGGCGTCGTCGCCGACCTCCTGGTGGTCATGGCCAGGACCGGCAAGAAGATCAGCGCGTTCGTGGTCGAGGCCGACTCTCCCGGCATCACGGTCAAGCGGCGCAACGGCTTCATGGGGTTGCGCGGCATCGAGAACGGGGTCACCGAGTTCTCCCAGGTCAGGGTGCCGGCCAAGAACCTGATCGGGCGCGAGGGGCAGGGGCTGAAGATCGCCCTGACCACGCTCAACACGGGCCGCCTGTCGCTGCCGGCCACGTGCGCGGGCAACGCCAAGTGGGCGGTCAAGATCGCCCGCGAGTGGGGCAACGAGCGCGTGCAGTGGGGGCGCAAGGTCGGCGAGCACGAGGCCGTGGCCACGAAGATCGCGTTCATCGCGGCGACCGCGTACGCGCTCGAAGCCCTCTGCGAGCTCACCAGCCGCCTGGCCGACGACCAGCGCAACGACATCAGGATCGAGGCGGCGCTGGCCAAGCTGTACGCGTCGGAGCTGTCGTACCAGGCACTCGACGAACTGGTCCAGATCAGGGGCGGGCGAGGCTACGAGACCGCCGAGTCGCTCGTGGCGCGCGGCGAGCGCGGCGTGCCCGCCGAGCAGATGCTGCGCGACTCCCGCATCAACCGCATCTTCGAGGGCTCCTCGGAGATCATGCGCCTGATGATCACCCGCGAGGCGGTGGACGCGCACCTGTCGGCCGCCGGAGAGCTGATCAACCCGGAGGCCTCCCGCCAGGAACGCGCCCAGGCCCTGCGCCGGGCCGGCGGCTTCTACGCCAGGTGGCTGCCCACGCTGGTGGCCGGCACCGGCAACCTGCCCGCGTCGTACGGCGACTTCGGCCCGCTGGCCGCGCACCTGCGCTTCGTGGAGCGGACCAGCCGCAAGCTGGCCAGGTCCACCTTCTACGGCATGTCGCGCTGGCAGGGCCGGCTGGAGCACAAGCAGTCGTTCCTCGGCAGGCTCGTGGACATCGGGGCCGAGCTGTTCGCCATGACCGCCGTGTGCGTCAAGGCGGAGGAGGACTCCAGGGACCTCGGGCGACGGCCGTACGAGCTCGCCGACACCTTCTGCCACCAGGCACGACGCCGCGTGGACGCGCTGTTCGACCGGCTCTGGGACAACAGCGACGCGGGCGACGTGCGGCTGGCCGGCTACGTGCTCGACGGCCGCTACGGGTTCGTCGAGGAAGGCATCCTCGACCCCTCCATCGAGGGCCCGTGGATCGGCACGCCGCAGGGCGGGGAGAGCGTCCGGAGAAAGATCCTCTGACGCCCGGTCTAGACCGGTTGTGAGGTTTTCCGGGCCTCAGCGTTTTCAAACTGATACGAGCCGGTATAGACCGGCTCGTCGATCCAGGCTTACGCTGGCGCAAACGCGTCGAGCTGTACGCTCGCGTGCCCCATCCCCCAGGACGGGGTCCGTTGGCTGGTACGGACCAGCACCCGTCCGACGAGAAGGCGGTATCTCCAGTGAACATGAAGCTTGTGGGCGGCGCCGCTCTCGGCCTTGCCACGATGCTGGTCCTGTCCAGCTGCGGCTCCGGCGGTTCCGGCGGTGGCGGAGGCAACACGCAGGCGTCGGGCGGCGGGCCGGTCACCCTGAAGATGGTCGCCGCCGACTACGGCGACGGCCCCGGCAAGCCGAACTCGGGCGAGACGTTCTGGAAGGGCGTCGTGGACGAGTTCCAGGCGGCCAACCCGAACATCAAGGTCGACGTCCAGGTCATCAACTGGAACGACATCGACAAGCAGGTCGCCACCATGGTCCAGAACGGCCAGGTGCCCGACATCCTGCAGACCGGCGACTATTCCGGCTTCGTCAAGGACGGGCTGCTCTACAAGGTGGACGAGGTGCTGTCGCCGAACGTCTCGGGCGACATGCTGCAGAAGTTCGCCGAGTTCGGCAAGGTCGACGGCGCCGCGTACGGCATCCCGTTCGTCTCCTCCGCGCGGGCGCTGTTCTACAACAAGGACCTGTTCCAGAAGGCCGGCATCGCCGAGCCGCCGAAGACCTGGGACGAGCTGAAGGCCGACGCCGAGAAGCTGAAGAAGGCCGGCGTCACGCAGCCGTTCGGCCTGCCGCTCGGCCAGGAGGAGGCCCAGGGCGAGTCGTTCCTGTGGATGCTGGGCAACGGCGGCGGCTACAAGGACGCCTCCGGCAAGTGGGCGATCAACTCGCCGCAGAACGTCGAGACGTTCACGTACATGAAGGGCCTGGTCGACGCGGGCCTGACCACCCCCAACCCGGGCACCAAGGACCGTAAGACGGTCTGGGAGGACTTCGGCGCGGGCAAGGTCGGCATGGTCAACGGCGGCCCCATGTCCATCCCGATCTTCGACGCGGCCGGGCTGAAGAACTACGGCGTCGCGCCGATCCCCGGCAAGAGCGGCCCGCTCGACACCACGCTCGGCGTCATGGACTGGATCATGGCGTTCAACAAGAACGGCCACGGTGCCGAGATCAAGAAGTTCTTCGACTTCTTCTACACCGGCAGCGCCGCCCAGAAGATCTCGGACACGTACAAGCTGCTGCCTGTCACCAACGGCGGCATCCAGAAGCTGTCGGGCGACGAGAAGCTCAAGCCGTTCCTCGACGCGCTGCCCAACGCCAGCTTCTACCCCTTCCAGGACCCCAAGTGGGCCGAGGTGAACCCGGCGATCAAGCAGACCATCGGCGGGGCCGTCAAGGACGACCCGGCCAAGGTCCTCGGTGAGCTGCAGAAGACCGCCGAAGCGGCCGGCTGATACGTCGGGGGCCCGTGCGGCCGGCGCTCTCAGCGGTGCCGGCCGCACCGTCTTGGAAGGTTGCTCATGAGAAGGTTGCGCGCCCTGGAGCCCCTCGCGTGGGTCGGGCCCGCCGTGGTGCTGATCGCGCTGGTCGTCCTCTGGCCCGTGATCGAGATGATCAGATCGTCGTTCCTCAAGATCAGCCGGTTCGGGGTGGTCCAGGGGGGCAACGGCTACGCGAACTACGAGAAGCTGTTCGGTGAGAAGGACTTCGCCGACATCATGCTCCGCAGCGTGATCTGGGTGGTCGCGGTCGTCGCGCTCACCGTGCTGATCTCGCTGGCCCTCGCCCAGCTGTTCAACCAGAACTTCCCGCTGCGCAAGGTGGCCCGGTGGGCGCTGATCGCGCCGTGGGCCGCGTCGGTGCTGATGACGGCGATCATCTTCAAGTGGATGCTCGACCCCGAGGTCGGCGTGATCAACCAGATCCGGCTGAAGCTGGGGCTGATCGACGCGATGGGCGGGGCCTCGGCCGACCAGCTCGGCGACGCCTCCACCGCGATGCCGTGGCTGGTGTTCGTGGCCGTCTTCGTGTCGGTGCCGTTCACCACGTACGCGCTGCTGGCCGGGCTGGCGACGATCCCCGCCGACGTCTATGAGGCGGCCAAGATGGACGGAGCCACCCGGTTCCGGACGTACTGGTCGATCACGCTGCCGCTGCTGCGGCCCGCGCTCACCGTGGCCGCGCTCATCAACGTCATGAACGTCTTCAACAGCTTCCCGATCATCTGGGCCATGACACACGGCCAGCCCGGCTACTCCACGGCCACCTCGACGATCCTCATGTTCATCCTCAAGGGCTCGAACATCGGCGAGTCGGCGGCCATGTCCGTCGTCAACTTCGGCATGGTGATCATCCTGACCGCGATCTTCCTCAAGGTCTCCCGCTGGAACAAGGAGGTGGCGTGATGGCGATCAAGACCCTGCCGTCGCAGGCCACCCGGCCGCGGCAGCACGTCAGGCCGTCGTCGCGGCGCACGATGCCGAAGCTCAAGACCGTGCTCGTCGCGGCCGCCGCGTACGTCGTCGCGTTCGTCTTCCTGTTCCCGTACGTGGTGATGCTGCTCACCTCGCTGCGCTCCCAGGAGTCGCTGCGCGAGGTGTCGTTCTGGCCGAAGGAGTGGGTGTGGTCGAACCTCGCCAACTTCTGGGCCAGCGGCCTGGCCGGCAACCTGTGGGTGACGCTCAAGGTCGCGGGCGGCTCGACCGTGCTGGTGCTCCTGGTGGCGCTGCCGGCCGCGTACTACTCGGCCCGGCACGACTTCAGGGGGCGCACGGCCTTCCTGATCCTCGTGCTGATCACCCAGATGTTCCAGCCCACGGCCATGCTGGTCGGCATCTACCGCGAGTTCTTCCAGTTCGGGCTGGTGGACTCGATCTGGTCGCTGATCCTCGTGAACGGCGGGTTCAACCTGGCGTTCGCGGTGTGGATCCTGAACGCGTACTTCGCCTCGATCCCGCGCGAGCTGGAGGAGGCGGCGTTCATCGACGGGAACGGGCGCTTCGGGGCGCTGTTCAGGATCACGCTGCCGCTGGCCCTGCCCGGCGTGATCACGGCGCTGATCTTCACCTTCATCGCCGCCTGGAACGAGTTCGTGGTCGCCCTGACCCTGACCACGACGCCGGAGAACCAGCCGCTCACGGTGGCGCTCAACTCGTTCATCGGTCAGTACCAGGTGGACTGGCAGAACCTGTTCGCCGGGTCGGTGATCGCCACCATCCCCGTGATCATCCTCTTCGCGCTGATCGAGCGGAAGGTGGTGGGCGGCCTCACGGCCGGGTCGATCAAGTAGCGCCTACGCCTTGGGCTGGGGCACCCGTGCCACGCAGAAGACCGTCTGGCCGAACGGTGGCCTGATGAACCGCTCGATGAAGCGGGTCGTCGGGACCACCGTACGGTCGTAGATCTTGACCAGGCGCGGGTCGGGGTAGCCGACGCCGCCCCGGCGCACGGCGGCCCACCAGGCGATGCCGCCCAGGAAGTTGATCGGCTTGAGCACCTCGATGTCCAGGCCCGCCTTGGCGACCGTCGCGCCGAGCGTCTTGGGCGTGTAGCGCTGGACGTGGCCCACCTTGCGGTCGAAGTCTCCGTAGAGCTGCATGTAGCCGGGGACCCAGATGATGATCCGCCCGCCCGGCAGCGTGACCCGGGCCAGCGAGCGCAGCGCCTCGGCGTCGTCCTCGATGTGCTCCAGGACGTTCATCATGACGACGGTGTCGACCTTGTCCTCGAGCGGGATGTTCGTCGGCAGCCCGAACTGCAGGACGTCGATGTCGTCGCGGCCCGCGAACCGCTTTTCCAGCTGCTCGACGCAGTAGGGGTCGAAGTCGCTCACGACCAGCCTGTCGAGCCGCGGCAGGAACGCCTCGGCGAAGTGGCCGAGGCCAGAGCCGATCTCCAGCATCGAACGGCCGACATGCGGGGCGACCATGTCCAGCTCGTACTGCCGATAGTTCTTGGCCTCGTCCCCACCTAGGTGGTTCTCCAGGGCCTCGTCACCGGCCGCCGGTTGCACTACACGGTCATACCCAGACATAGTCCCGTTCCTTCTCGGGGGGCTCATGGATTGCCCGAGTCTAATGCCCCGATCACTGGTGACGTTCACCCGATACGCGAAAGACCCTTCCCCAGGGCACCTCGAATGGGGTGGAATCTGACTCGCCATGGACGACGACGAGGCGATCGAGCGCTCGCTCGCCGGTGACCAAGCCGCCTATGAGGTGCTGGTCGCCCGCTACAGCGCGCTCGCCCACCGTACCGCTTTCATGCTGGGGGCGGGGGACGAGGCCGAGGACGTGGTGCAGGAGGCGTTCGTCAAGGCGTTCCGGCATCTGCCGGGCTTCCGCAGGAACTCGCCGTTCCGCCCCTGGCTGCTGCGGATCGTGGCCAACGAGACCCACAACCTGACCCGGTCGCGGGGGCGCCGCTCCGAGCTGGCCTTACGGTTGAGCGCCACGGCGTCCGTGGCCGCGCCCGACGACCCCGAGGGCACCGCGGTGGCCGGCGACCGGCGCTCGCGCCTGCTGGAGGCGGTACGCCGGCTGCCCGAGCGGGAACGCCAGGCCGTCGTCTGCCGGTACTTCTTACAGCTGACCGAGGCGGAGACGGCGCAGGTGCTCGACTGGCCCGTGGGCACCGTCAAGTCCAGCACGCATCGGGGGCTGGCCCGGCTGAGGGAGGAGGTGGGCAATGAGCTCGCGTGAGCCTTTCGACGACCTGGAGGCCGAACTCCTGGCGCTCGGCGACCTCCTCGACGTCCCCGGCCCGCCGCCCGCCGACGTCGCCGCGGCCGTACGCGCCCGCCTGGAGGCTCCGGACGAGGCTTCGCGCGGTGAGGTGCCCGATCCGGCCCACGGCCCCGTCAGCGGCCCCGTCCGGCCGCACTCCCCGGTGCGCCGCCGCCGGCGCGCGAGGTGGAAGGTCGTCACGGCCGTCATCCTCGTCGTCATCGCGATCACGGCCGCGACCCCCCAGGGGCGGGCGGCGGTGGTACGGATCCTGCGGTTCGCCGGGATCGAGCTCCGGATCGGCGACACGCCGCCCAAGGCCGTCACCGGCGTCACGCCCCTGCCGTACGAGCACCCCGTGGACCGGGACGGCCTGAAGGCCGAAGTGAAGTTCCAGGTCAGGACGCCGAAGGCGCTGGGGGAGCCCGAGCGCACCACGGTGTCCGACAGGGGCCGGGTCGTGTCGATGTTCTGGCCGGGCGGGGTCCGGCTCGACCAGTTCGACGGCGGCCTGGACCCGGTGCTCTTCAAGAAGCTCGGCCCGCCCTGGCCCGACTACACCAAGGTCGGGCCGTACCAGGCCTGGTGGGTCCCGGGGGCGCACCCCCTCGGCTACCTCAGCCGCCAGGACGGCACCGAGATCCCCCTGCGCCAGGCGGGCCCCACCCTCATCTGGCAGCAGGACGCCCTGAACTACCGCCTGGAAGGCGTCAAGACCGAGGAAGAGGCCGTCCGCGTCGCCACGTCACTCGGGTGAGGCCGTCAGCCACTCGTCCACGCCCGCCAGCAGCTCCTTGCGCACCGGCTCGGGGGCCGCGGAGGAGCGTACGGACTGGCGGGCCAGCTCGGCCAGCTCCGCGTCGCTGAAGCCGTAGACGTCCCTGGCCAGCTCGTACTGGCTCAGCAGCCGCGCGCCGAACAGCAGCGGGTCGTCGGACCCCAGGGCGATCGGCACGCCCGCGTCGAACAGCCGCCGCAGCGGCACGTCGGCGGCCCGCTCGGCCACCCCCAGCCCCACGTTGGAGGTGGGGCAGACCTCGCAGCAGATCTGCCGGTCGGCCAGCCGGTGCATGAGCCGCTCGTCCTCCGCCGCCCGCACCCCGTGCCCGACCCGGTCCGCGTCCAGGTCGTCCACGCACTGCGCCACGCTGCGCGGGCCCAGCAGCTCGCCCCCGTGCGGCACGGACAGCAGCCCGCCCCGCTTGGCGATCCTGAACGCCCGCTCGAAGTCCCTCGCCTCGCCTCGCCGCTCGTCGTTGGACAGCCCGAACCCCACCACGCCCTTGCCGGCGTACTGGATGGCGAGCCGGGCCAGCGTGTTCGCGTCGAGCGGGTGGCGGGTCCTGTTGGCCGCCACGACCACCGCGATCCCGATCCCCGCGTGCTCGGCCGCCAGGCGCGCCGCGTCCAGCGTCAGCTCCAGCGTCGCCGTCAGCCCGCCGAACCGCTGCGCGTACCCCGACGGGTCCACCTGGATCTCCAGCCACCGGGACCCGGCCGCCGCCTCGTCCTCGGCCGTCTCGCGCAGCAGCCGGTAGACGTGCTCGGAACGGGTCAGCACGGACCTGGCGATGTCGTACAGCCGCTGGAACCTGAACCACCCGCGCTCGTCGGTGGCCCGCAGCTTGGGCGGCCAGTCCTCCTCCAGCGCGTCCGGCAGGTGCAGCCCCTGCTCCCTGGCCAGCTCGATAAGCGTGGAATGCCGCATCGATCCGGTGAAATGTAGGTGTAGATGCGCCTTGGGCAGCGTGTTCAGGGGCCTTGCCATTTGCATATCTTGCCACTCAACCCCGGGACCGCTTCGCGCGTTGGGGAGGGCGAAAGGGGACCTTCGCTCATGACAGATGACGATGAAGCGGCCTTCGACGAGTTCCTGGCCGCCCGGAGCACCTCGCTGCTGCGCACCGCGATCCTGGTCTGCGGAGCGACCGAGCACGACGCCGAGGACCTGGTGCAGCACGCGCTGGAGAAGGTCTACCGGCACTGGCCGCGGATCAGGTGGGACAACCCGGAGGCCTACGCGCGCAAGGTCGTCGTGAACGCGGCGATCAGCAAGGCGCGGCGGCGCAAGATCGTGCAGGAGATCACCTTCGCCCGGCCGCCCGAGACCGCCGCCGACGCTCCAGACCTCGACCTGCGCCACGCGCTCATCAGGGAGCTGCGCAGGCTGCCGCCCAAGATGCGGGCCGTGCTCGTCCTGCGCTACTGGGAGGACCAGTCGGAAGGGGATACCGCGGCCCTGCTGGGCTGCTCGGTCGGGACCGTGAAGAGCCAGGCGGCGCGGGGGCTCGCCAGGGTCCGCGAAAACATGACTGTCGCAAAGGAAGTGACCAGATGAGGATCGAGGACGACCTCGCGGACGCCATGAGGGCACACGTCGCCGACGTGCAGGCCCCGCCGGACCTGGGCAGGTCCGTACGGCGCGGCAACCGCTCGCGCGTGCTCCGCTTTCGCGTGGCGGGCGCGGCGCTCGTCACGGCGGCGGTAGCGGTGGCCGTGCCCGTGGCGCTGAACTCCGGGGAACCCGCCGGAGGGGAGGCCGCGACCGGTCAGGACCGGGCCGTGGTGCGGAACGACGTGACCGTGCCGGACGTGACGGGCAAGCCCGTCACCGAGGCGGTGCCCCTGCTGCGCGCGGCCGGCCTGCTGGCCGACATGGCGGCGGAGGAGGTGCGGAACAACCGGGTGATCGGGCAGAAGCCCGCGGCCGGGGAGCAGGTCGCGCCCGGCAGCCATGTCGAGCTCACCCTGGAGCCGCCGCCTGTCACGATGCCGCAGGACCTGGGCGATCTGGGCGACGGGCGGGAGTTCGGCGGCATCCGCCTGGATTACCTGCCGGAAGGGCTCGAATGGGGCAAGTGGTCGGGCAAGGATGGGTTCGGCAAGCACAGTTTCACCACTACCTATGACAAGCCGGGCAACGAGCCTGGGCGCTACTCCGTACAGGTGATCGTGTTCGAGGGAGAGGCCGCCAAGAGCGCCATGGCCCGCTTCCCCAAGGCCGGCGCCGAGACCGTGGACATCGGCGGCGCGAAGGCACGCCTGGCGACGCTCGGTGAGGGCGGCGAGGTCGTGTCGGAGGGCACGCTCACGGTCACCTGGACGCTGCGCGACGGGCTCGCGGTCGAGGTGTGCCTCAGCCCCGACTACGCCAAGGACGTGGACGGCCCGGCCGAGGCGAAGAAGATCGCGGAAGGCATCCGCGCGACCGGCTGAACCCGTGGTACGGATGAGGCCGAACGGGGGATCAACCTTGCATGATCCCTGAGGGGCCTGCCGGCATCGGGCAGGGAGGCCGCGCGGCGCTCACGGCGCTGGCCTTCGCGGCGACATCTCTGATCATCTACACGCTCTTCTCCTCGGGGTTCGGGCGTCCGCGCCCGGCCCCTGTGGAGGGCCCTGTCATGGTCGGGGCCTCCGTCGCCGAGGCCACCCTCGCGGTGGTCTCCGACGATCTCTGGCTCACCTACCTCCCCGCTGGGCTGGAGCGCAGCGGCGGGGGACCCGTCAAGCCGAAGGGGTCGTGGGCCAGGTTCGGCTCGGCCCAGCGGTTCGTGGAGGCCCAGGTCGAGCCCGCCGCCGACTGGGTGAGCTACACCAGGAAGGCCGCCCTGCTCGACGCCCGCCCCGTCACCGTGCGCGGCAGGCCCGCCGTGGTCGGCAGGCATCCGAACGGCGGTCGGACGATCATCTGGATGGAGCGCGCGGGCACGGGGGCGTGGATCCGGGTCAGCGATTCCCTCGGTGGCGAACTGGTGGCAATTGCTGCCTCAGTCAAGAGTCCTGTAGGAGACTGAGAGCCTTTTCCATGCGTTCCTGGGGGGTCGATGCGGCGTCTGGCAGCGGTGCTCCTCATGTTCGCGCTGAGCGGGTGCGGCGCGGACGACGTGCCCGCGCCCGAGGCGATCGCCTCGCCGCCGTCCTCCGCGCACGCCCCGCACCAGGGCGTCTGGCTGGCCTGCGGCCAGACCAAGGTGGGGCTGCCCGCCATGCCCGAGGGGATGACCAGGGCGGGCTCGTTCGGCCGCCTGGGCTCGCTCACCCGCCCGCTGGAGGCCAAAGGCGTGATCTGGCGGCGCGAGGACGAGCAGATGTACGTCGGCGTCGTGTGCGGGGCGCGGACCGCCGAGGAGTTCGTCACGCTGGTCGCCAGGTCGTCGCTGACGGCGTACCGGGGCATGCCGGCGCTGCGCTGGAACACGCGCACCGGCGTGCGCAACTTCATGTGGCTGCAGCGGCCGGGCACCGCGGTCTACATCGCCGCGACGCCCGGCCTGGCAGCCCAGATCAGGCACGTCGCCGCCGGCGTCGCCCTGGACCAGGCACCCTGAACGACTAGTGCGCCTCTGACAGCAGCTTGGCCACCCGGCTGACGCCCTCGACCAGGTCGTCGTCGCCCAGCGCGTACGACAGGCGGAAGTAGCCCGGCGTGCCGAACGCCTCGCCCGGCACCACCGCCACCTCGGCCTCCTCCAGGATCAGCTCGGCCAGCTCGCCGGACGACCGCGGCCGACGGCCGCGCAGCTCCTTGCCGATCAGCTCTTTTACCGACGGGTACGCGTAGAACGCCCCCTTCGGTTCCGGGCAGAACACGCCCGGGATCTCGTTGAGCATCCGGACCATCGTCTGGCGGCGCCGGTCGAACGCCGTGCGCATCTCCGCCACCGCCGACAGGTCGCCGGACACGGCGGCCAGCGCGGCCACCTGGGACACGTTGGCGACGTTGGAGGTGGCGTGGGACTGCAGGTTGGTGGCCGCCTTGACGACGTCGGAGGGGCCGATCAGCCAGCCCACGCGCCAGCCGGTCATCGCGTAGGTCTTGGCCACGCCGTTGAGGATCACGACCCGGTCGCCGAGCTCGGGCACGGCCGTGGCGATGCTGGTGAACTCGGCGCCGCCGTACACGAGGTGCTCGTAGATCTCGTCCGTGACGACCCACAGGCCGTGCTCGGCCGCCCAGCGGCCGATCGCCTCCGTCTGCTCGCGGGAGTAGACGGCGCCCGTCGGGTTGCACGGCGAGACGAACAGCAGGACCTTGGTCCGCTCGGTGCGCGCGGCCTCCAGCTGCTCGACGCTCGCCAGGTAGCCGGTGGACTCGTCGGTCACGACGTCGACCTGCACGCCGCCGGCCAGCTTGATCGCCTCGGGATAGGTGGTCCAGTAGGGCGCCACGACCAGGACCTCGTCGCCCGGGTCGAGCAGCGTCGCGAACGCCTCGTAGACCGCCTGCTTGCCGCCGTTGGTGACCAGCACCTGCGAGGCCTCGACCGCGTAGCCGGAGTCGCGCCGGGTCTTGTCGGCGATGGCCTGCTTGAGCTCGGGCAGGCCGCCCGCCGGCGTGTACTTGTGGAAGCGCGGCTCGCGGGCGGCCTGGATCGCCGCCTCGACGATGTAGCCGGGCGTCGGGAAGTCGGGCTCGCCCGCGCCGAAGCCGATGACGGGCCGCCCGGCCGCCTTCATCGCCTTGGCCTTGGCGTCCACGGCGAGCGTGGCGGACTCGGAAATAGCGGAGATTCTCGCGGAGACGCGGGGTCGGGTGGACATGGCTCCATGGTCCCATGTGCTCGGTGACCTGGGCGATCGGGATTGGGTTCGACGTACCCGGCAATCACCCGTATGCTTTCGATCGGTCCTTCCGCACCGCATGTCGGCGAGCGGTTCGGTCCAGGCAGTGGGTCGATCAGGGTAGTCTGGTCTAGCGACATAGGGCACTGGCGCAATTGGTAGCGCACCGGTCTCCAAAACCGGCGGTTGGGGGTTCGAGTCCCTCGTGCCCTGCGAGTGCGGTCCGCGCAATAATGGGCGTGTAAGCGCGCCGCAAAACTGCGTTGGATACGACAGATTCAGGTGAGGACTGTGGCGATCGACACGCGCGGCGAGACCGCCGACAAGCCGAGTGGCGAAAAGAAGACGCGCACTTCGCCTGCCCTTTTCTATCGGCAGGTCGTCAACGAGCTCCGCAAGGTCATCTGGCCGACACGCAAGGATCTCATCACCTACACCACGGTCGTTCTGGTATTCGTTCTGATCATGGTGGCGATCGTGTACGGGCTCGACAGCGCCCTGGGATGGGCAGTCCTCAAGGTCTTCGGCGGCGGCGGCTGATCGAGACGCCGCCGGTGACAGCTGACGGAGTCGCCAGTTCGATACGACGAAAGAGGAAGAGTCACCGTGTCCGAGTCTTCAGTTCCGGCCGGCGAGTCCCGCGAGGAGTGGGACGACGAGCTGGAAGAGGCCACTGAGGAGTCCGCCGAGGAGGCGGAGCTCCAGGAGGAGGCCGAGGTCGCGGAGAGCGACGAGGCAGCCGAGGCTTCCGACGTCGAGGACGAGACGGTTCTTCCCGACGTCGATCCCGTCGAGGAGTTCAAGAGCTCGCTGCGCGGCCTTCCCGGTGAGTGGTACGTCATCCACTCCTACGCCGGTTACGAGAATCGCGTGAAGTCCAACATCGAGAGCCGCAACGTGTCGCTCAACATGGAGGACTACATCTACCAGGTCGAGGTGCCGACGCACACCGTCCAGGAGTTCAAGAGCGGCAAGAAGGTGCCGGTCAAGGAGCGCGTGCTGCCCGGCTATGTGCTGGTGCGCATGGAGCTGACCGACGAGTCCTGGGCCGCCGTGCGTAACACGCCCGGTGTGACCGGCTTCGTCGGCCTGTCCAACAAGCCGAGCCCGCTCAGCCTCGACGAGGTCGCCAAGCTGCTGGCGCCCGAGCCGACCGAGGAGACCAAGAAGGCCGCCTCCAAGGCGAGCGCCGGCCCCGCGGTCGAGTTCGAGATCGGCGAGTCCGTCACGGTCATGGACGGCCCGTTCGCCACGCTGCCGGCCTCGGTGAGCGAGATCAGCCCCGAGTCGCAGAAGCTCAAGGTGCTTGTCTCGATCTTCGGCCGCGAGACCCCGGTCGAGCTCTCGTTCAACCAGGTCTCGAAGATCTAGGACAATCACATACACTGAGACGTTCGGTCGGCCGCCTGATCATAAGGGCGGCCTCCGACGTGTCAGGGCTGCAATCCGCTGGCCCTGACAGGCATCGCAATCAGGACCCGGAGAAGGACAAATGCCTCCGAAGAAGAAAATCGCCGCTCTGGTGAAGGTCCAGCTCCCCGCTGGACAGGCCACCCCGGCGCCGCCGGTGGGTACCGCGCTCGGTCCCCACGGTGTGAACATCATGGACTTCGTCAAGCAGTACAACGCTGCGACGGAGTCCCAGCGGGGCAACATCATCCCCGTTGAGATCACCATTTTCGAAGACCGCAGCTTCACCTTCATCACGAAGACGCCGCCGGCGCCTGAGCTGATCAAGAAGGCCCTGGGTCTCGACAAGGGCAGCGCGGTCCCGCACCGCGACAAGGTGGGCAAGCTCAGCCGCGAGCAGCTGCGCAGCATCGCCGAGACGAAGATGCCCGACCTCAACGCCAACGACATCGAGGCGGCCGAGAAGATCATCGCCGGCACCGCCCGGTCGATGGGCATCACCGTCGCCGAGTAACACCCTTTCCAGACGTTGTGGGAGGGCCCTCGGGCCCGCGTACCACTAGGAGTTAGCAATGAAGCGCAGCAAGGCGCACAAGGACGCGGCCGGCAAGGTCGACCGCGACAAGCTCTACACGCCCATCGAGGCAGCGAAGCTGGCCAAGGAGACGTCGACCACCAAGTTCGACGCCACCGTCGAGGTCGCGCTGCGGCTGGGCGTCGACCCTCGTAAGGCCGACCAGATCGTGCGCGGCACGGTCAACCTCCCGCACGGCACCGGCAAGACCGCCCGGGTCCTGGTCTTCGCGACCGGTGACCGTGCCGAGGCGGCCCGCGAGGTGGGTGCCGACATCGTCGGCGCCGACGAGCTGATCGACGAGATCTCCAAGGGCAACCGGCTCAACGAGTTCGACGCCGTGGTGGCCACGCCCGACATGATGGGCAAGGTGGGTCGCCTGGGCCGCGTGCTCGGTCCGCGCGGTCTCATGCCCAACCCCAAGACCGGCACGGTGACGCCCGACGTCGCCAAGGCCGTCACGGAGATCAAGGGCGGCAAGATCGAGTTCCGCACCGACCGCCAGGCCAACCTCCACTTCATCATCGGCAAGACGTCGTTCGGCGAGCGCCAGCTCATCGAGAACTACGCCGCCGCCCTTGACGAGGTGCTGCGTCTCAAGCCGTCCGCGGCCAAGGGGCGCTACCTGAAGAAGGTCACGTTCTCCACGACCATGGGCCCCGGCGTCCCGGTCGACCCGAACGTCACGCGCGGCCTCACCGCTGAGCTCGACGCGTAAGCGTTTTTCTGATCGAGCCTCGCCCGGTTTCGGGCGGGGCTCTTTCTTTTTCCTCTGGCGGGCTGTGGTTTCTCGCGGAGGGCCGTTTTCCCGCGGCGGGCCGTGGCCACCGCCCCGCGTACGGGGACCGCCTCCGAGCGGCGTGGGATGGCCCCCCGCACCCGGGGACCCGCGCGGGGCCGGGCGCTTCGATGCGGCTTGCCGGTGGCTTTGGGGCGGGCGTGTGCCGGCGCTGTCGGTCGCGCTCGGGCGGTGGGTGGGCGCCGCCCGGGCGATGGGCAGGACCGTGATCGCGGTGTGGTGGCGTTCCGCCGTGCGGCGCCGGGCTGGGGTGGCTCGCCCGAGGTCGTCAGGCAGGCGGGCCTGGGCTGAGTCGAGTTGTGCAGGGAATGTGTGAGGGGTGTGGGGGATAACCCTGGGTTTTCCCTTATTTATGAGGGGAAGTCGCTACGGCGATGCCACTTAAAAGTAGGGTCAAGACATGCTGAAGCGCACGATAGGACTCACTGCGGCCGGTGCCGCGCTCGTCGTGGCGGCGGTCGCCGGTTGTGGATCGAACGCCCAGCCCATCCAGGTCAACCTGGCCGCCTCTGAGGTGCTCGCGCAGGCCGCGCAGAAGACCTCCGAGGTCAGCAGCTACACGGTCGACGCCGTGGTGAACGTCACGCACCCGCAGGAGGGCTCGGGCAAGGTGCAGGGGCGCATGCTCTACCAGAGCAAGCCCCAGCTCGCCGTGGACCTCACCCTGGACACCGTCGACATGGGCGGGAAGAGCCTGCCGGGCGGCGTGCGCGCCGTGCTGCAGGGCGACACCGTCTACGTCAAGGTGGAGGCGCTCAAGGACCTCGTGGGCGCGACCAAGCCGTGGATCAAGGTATCGCTCAGCGAGATGGGCGACTCCTCGCAGGTGAACGACTACCTGAGCAAGATCCAGCAGTTCGACCTGGGCAACGTGACCAAGCTCGTCACGGCTTCGCAGGACGTGAAGTCGGCCGGCAACGAGAGCGTCAACGGCACGGACACCACGCACTACAGCGGCACGTTCCCGGTGGACGCGGCCGTGCAGCTGCTGCCCGCCGACCAGCAGGAGCAGGCGCGTACGAACCTGGCGGAGCTCAAGGACGTCAAGTTCGACATCTGGGTGGCCTCCGACGGCCTGCCGCGCAAGCTCGCGCTGAACGGCTCCAAGGAAGGCGCCACGCTCGACGCCACCCTGCTCTTCAAGGGCTTCAACGAGCCGGTGACCATCGAGGCCCCGCCCGCTGACCAGGTCGGAGAGATGCCCAAGGGCACGACCAACTGAGAACGATTTGGAAACTCGGCGGCCAGGACGTAGTCTGGTCGTTGCCGAAGACCGCCGGTCGTCGTCAGGTGCCTCAATGCCTGGCGACCGAAGGATCCATATCTTGTGGACGGCCCGCGCAGGTGTGATGCGAGTTTCCCGCATGGTGTGACCCATGTGCGTGAGCCCCGTGTGCGCCCTGCGCCCGGGGCTGTTCTCATTTTCAGGGCCTTCGCCGGCGGCACATCTGGAAGGAGGCCCATGGCGAGGGCGGATAAGGCGACAGCGGTTGCCGAGCTCAAGAGTGAGTTCGAAGGCAGCGCTGCCGCCGTTCTGACCGAGTACCGCGGTCTCACCGTCGCGCAGCTCAAGGAGCTGCGTAAGTCTCTCGGTGAGAATGCGAAGTTCGCCGTGGCGAAGAACACCCTGACCAAGATTGCGGCCAACCAGGCCGGATTCTCGGGTCTCGATGACCTGCTCGCCGGTCCGACCGCGATCGCCTTCGTCAACGGCGACGTTGTCGAGGCCGCCAAGGGTCTGCGTGACTTCGCCAAGGCCAATCCCCTTCTGGTGATCAAGGGCGGTGTCCTCGAGGGCAAGACGCTCGACGCCACCGAGATCACCAAGCTCGCCGACCTCGAGTCCCGCGAGGTCCTCCTCGCGAAGCTTGCTGGCGCGCTCAAGGCGAAGCAGAGCGCTGCCGCTGCTGTGTTCGCCGCGCTCCCCACGCAGATGGCTCAGCTGGCCGATGCCCTGCGCGCGAAGCGCGACGAGGCGGGCGAGTAACACGGGGGTTGCCGCAACACCCGCGGTCCCGTTTCTAGTTTCAGCAAGTCCCGAACGTAAGGAAAAAGCATCATGGCGAAGCTCAGCACCGACGAGCTGCTCGACGCGTTCAAGGAGATGACCCTCCTCGAGCTGTCCGAGTTCGTGAAGCAGTTCGAAGAGGTCTTCGACGTCAAGGCCGCCGCCCCCGTCGCCGTTGCCGCCGCCGCCCCCGCGGGTGGCGCCGAGGCCCCGGCCGTTGAGGAGCAGGACGAGTTCGACGTCATCCTCGAGGCTGCCGGCGACAAGAAGATCCAGGTCATCAAGGAGATCCGCGCCCTCACGTCCCTGGGCCTCAAGGAGGCCAAGGACCTGGTGGACGGCGCTCCCAAGGCCGTCTTCGACGGCAAGGTCAACAAGGAGCAGGCGGAGAAGGCCAAGGCTGCCCTCGAGGGCGCCGGCGCCACCGTGACCGTCAAGTAAGACGGTTTCTGTTCGCTGAAAAGGGGCGGGGACATCCTGGTGCCGGATGTCCGCCGCCCCTTTTTCGTGCCCTGAGCAACCTCGCTCAGGAGATTCTCATGTCCGTCTCATCGCGCCGCGAAGCGGCTTGCCTAGCGTGCGAGCTGTGGTTACCGAAGCGAAGTCCCGTTGGGCGCTGACCGCCCTGCTCATAGGCACCGGAGTGCTCTACATCTGGGGGCTCGGCGCCTCCGGGTGGGCAAATTCGTTCTATTCGGCGGCCGTTCAGGCGGGCAGTCAGAGCTGGACGGCGTTCTTCTTCGGGTCCTCCGACGCCGCGAACGCGATAACCGTCGACAAGACGCCCGCCTCCTTGTGGCCGATGGCGCTCAGCGTGCGGCTGTTCGGGCTCAATTCCTGGGCCATTCTCATTCCTCAGGCGCTCATGGGCGTCGGCACTGTGGCGCTGGTGTACGCGTCCGTGCGCAGGCTGACCAACGTCTGGGCCGGGCTGCTGGCCGGGGCCGTGATGGCGTTGACGCCGGTGGCCGTGTTGATGTTCAGGTTCAACAACCCCGACGCGCTGCTGGTGCTGCTGCTGACGGCGGCCGGGTACTGCGTGGTGCGGGCGCAGGAACGCGGGGCCACGCGGTGGCTGGTGCTGGCGGGGGCGGCGATCGGGTTCGCGTTCCTGGCGAAGATGTTGCAGGCGTTCCTGGTGTTGCCGGGGTTCGCCCTGGTTTATCTCGTCACGGCGACGGTGCCATTCTGGCGGCGGATGTGGCAGTTGTCGCTGGCCGGTGTGGCCATGGTGGTCTCGGCCGGGTGGTGGGTGCTGGCGGTGGCGCTGGTGCCGGCCTCCGAGCGGCCCTACATCGGAGGTTCCCAGACCAACAGCGTGCTGGAGCTGGCGCTCGGCTACAACGGGATCGGGCGGCTCAACGGCGGTGACTACGGCGGGCTGGGCAACCTGAACCAGCAGGCCGGGTGGCTGCGGCTGTTCGACACCGAGGCGGGCGGGCAGATCGCCTGGCTGCTTCCGGCGGCGCTGGTGCTCCTGGCCGCCGTCACCTGGGTCACCCGGCGGGCGCCGCGGGTCGATCCGGTCCGGGCCGCCACCTGGGTCTGGGGGAGCTGGCTGATCGTGACCGGGCTGGTCTTCAGCCTGATGCAGGGCATCTTCCACGCGTACTACACCGTGGCCCTGGCTCCGGCGATCGCCGTGCTGGTGGGCATGGGGGCGGCCGTCCTGTGGGAGCGGCGGGCGTACCGGCCGCTGGCGGTGATCACGGCCGGCACTGCCGTGTGGTCGTACGTGCTGCTGTCGCGCAGCGCGGAGTGGAACTCCTGGCTGGGCTTGGTCGTGCTGGTGGCGGGGCTGGGGGCGGCCCTGGCGATGTTGTTCGCGCGCCGGGCCCTGGTCGTGGTGGCCGTCGCCGTGGTGGCGTGCCTGGCGTCCCTGGCGGGTCCGGCCGCGTACGCGGTGGACACGGCCTCGTCGGCGCACACCGGAGCCATTCCGACGGCGGGGCCCTCCACCGGTGGCAGGGGCTTCGGCGGGCCCGGCGGGTTCGGTGGCGGCGGCCAGCAGTTCCGGCGGATGCCCGGGAACGGCCCGTCAGCCGGCCGGGCGGCGTTCCAGGCGCCGCCCGGTGGCCGGGGGATGGGGCGGGGCGGCATGGGCGGGCTGCTCAACGCGGGCACTCCGGCCGCCGAGCTGACCGCGCTGCTGAAGACGGACGCCTCCGCGTACACGTGGGTGGCGGCGACGGTGGGCTCCAACAGCGCGGCCGGCTACCAGCTCGCCGCCGGCGCGCCGGTGATGGCGGTGGGCGGCTTCAACGGCACCGACCCCGCGCCGACGCTGGAGCAGTTCAAGCAGTACGTCGCCGAGAAGAAGATCCATTACTTCATCGGCACGGGGATGGGGATGGGCGGCCGCAGCACGGGCGGCAGCGACGACGCGGCCCGGATCGCGGCCTGGGTGCAGGAGACCTTCACCGCCACCACCGTGGGAGGGACGACGGTCTTCGACCTCACGCAGGCTTGAGCGAGGCGGCGGCGGCGCGGACCTGGGTGACGGCGCCGGTGTCCATGTAGTCCCTGGTGTGGATGATCAGGCCGTTCCTGATCCTGAGCACGAGCAGGCCCGGGACGGTGATCGACTGCCCGGCGACCGTGACGAACGTGTCCTGCTCCACCAGCACGACCTCCGGGTCGGTCGCCTGGTGGAGCGAGACGCGCCGTACCTCGTCGGGCTTGAACGGCATCGCGCCCCACATCGCCCGGTACCCGGCGCGGATCTCCTCCCTCCCCTTGAACGGCGCCAGCCCCCCGAACGGGAACTCGTGCAGCGCGTCCTCCGCGTAGAGGTCGGCCAGTTCGTCGGCGGACTTGTGGAGCATGGCCGCGTGGTAGGCGGTGACGATCTCTTCGATGGACATGGGGAATCCCTCCCGGTTCGCTCAACAGGCGTTGACTCAACGAGCGTAGAGCGAATGGGTGAGGTCGGTCAACGCATGTAGAGTCGGGGCGTGGTCGAGAAGGGGCTTCCGCGGGCCGAGCGGCGGCGCAGGAGCGAGGAGCGGATCCTGGAGTCCGCCAGGGCGCTGTTCGCCGAGGTCGGGTTCGAGCGGGCCACCATCAGGGCCATCGCCAAGCGGGCCGAAGTCGATCCCGCCCTCGTGATGCAGTACTTCGGCAGCAAGCAGGAGCTCTTCCAGCGGGCCGTGCGGGTGGCGCCGGTCGCGCATGGCGCGCTGGGCGCCGACGAGGTGGTCGAGCAGGTGCTCGGCACCCTCGGCCTGAAGCTGGGCGAGCTGCCGCAGAGCTCGCTGGCCATGATGCGGTCCATGCTCACGCACCCCGAGGCGGCCGTCTCGGCGCGCAAGGTGCTGGGTGAGCAGATCGACCGGCTGGCCCAGGTCGTACCGGGCGAGGACGCGAGGCTGCGGGCGGCGCTGATGATGATGATCATGCTCGGCGTGACCGTCGGGCATCAGCTGCTCGACCTCGACGAGCTGCGCGGGGTGCCGCAGGAGGAGATCGCCCGGCTGCTGCGGCCCGGCCTGCAGGCGCTCGCCGGCCCGGAGGGCTCATAACCGCGCCGTAACAAGTTATTGGAACGGGTTCCAATTCGGTCGGCCGCCGTTACGGTTGAGAGGCCCCTGAATACTGCCTGCGATCGGAAGGTGTCCGGTGGGAGTCGAGGTCGTGGTCGACGGGCTGACCAAGTCGTTCGGCCGGCAGGTCATCTGGGAGGACGTCTCGCTCACGCTCCCCGCGGGCGAGATCTCCGTCCTGCTCGGCCCCTCGGGCACCGGGAAGTCGGTCTTCCTCAAGACGCTGGTGGGCCTGCTGCGGCCCGATCGCGGCCACATCTGGATCGACGGCTACGACCTGGCCAACTGCAACGAGAACAAGCTCTACGAGCTGCGCCGGCTGTTCGGGGTGCTCTTCCAGGACGGGGCGCTGTTCGGCTCGCTCAACCTCTACGACAACATCGCCTTCCCGCTGCGCGAGCACACCAAGAAGACCGAGTCGCAGATCCGCCAGATCGTGATGGAGAAGGTGGAGCTGGTCGGCCTGGTCGGCGCGGAGTCCAAGCTGCCCGGGGAGATCTCCGGCGGCATGCGCAAGCGCGCCGGGCTGGCCAGGGCGCTGGTGCTGGACCCGGAGATCATCCTGTTCGACGAGCCAGACTCCGGCCTCGACCCGGTCCGCACCGCGCTGCTCAACCAGACCATCGTCGACCTCAACGCCGAGATCGAGGCGACGTTCCTGATCGTGACGCACGACATCAACACCGCCCGTACGGTCCCCGACAGCATCGGGATGCTGTTCAGGCGCGAGCTGGTCATGTTCGGCCCGCGCGAGATGCTGCTGTCGAGCGACGAGCCGGTGGTCCGGCAGTTCCTCAACGCCAGGAGGCACGGCCCCATCGGCATGTCGGAGGAGAAGGACCTCTCCGAGCTGGAGGCCGAGGCCCAGATGGGGCTCGACCCCGGCGTGCTGCCGCCGATCCCGCCGCAGCTCATGCCGACCGGCAACCGGATCCGTCGCTCGCAGCAGCCGCCGGGGACGTGGCTGGCGGCCAACGGCGTGATCCCGCCGCAGGGGTCGTTCGTCGACGAACGCGGGCGTAACTGGCTGGAGGAGTATCCCCGCCTCGTGAACGCCTACCTCCACGGCGTCCAGTGACCCCCTGACTTCCTGTCAGGTAGGGCGGCGCCAGGCCCTCAGCGGGCAGCTGAGGGCCGCCTGAGGGCATATCGGGGAGATCCGGGCTCGTTGCCCGATTCGTGCCACGTCCTCTACCGTCTCGGTTGGTTCGGGGGCTCCGGCGCGGAGCCGGGGGTTATGATCCGGCGACCGGCTGGGGAAGGGGTGAGTAACGTGGCAGGACTTGCCGCCCGGCCCGCCCGCATCCTGATCGCCGCGCTCAGCGGAGTGCTCGCGGTGCTGGTCGGCCTGGGCGTGTGGATCGCCGCGCAGGCGCGCGAGGAGCAGGGCAGGGCAGGCGACAAGCAGGCGGCGCTCCTGGCGGCGGGGACCCACGCGAAGAACCTGATCTCGCTCGACTACAAGACCGTCGACGCCGACATCAGGCGCATCCTCGACACCTCGACCGGGCCGGCCAGGGCGGAGTACGAGTCCAACGCGGCCAAGCTCAAGTCCACCACGGTCCAGAACAAGGTCATCCAGCACGGCGTGCTGCGTGCCACGGGGCTGGCCTCCTTGGCCGGCACCACGGCCAAGGTGCTGGTCGTGGCCGACGTGGAGATCCGCTGGGACGGCTCCAAGAGCCCGCCGCAGGAGCGGTACTACCGCTGGTCGATGGAGCTGGCCAAGGTCGGCGGCGCCTGGCTGGTGTCCAAGGCGGTGCAGGTGGCATGAGGTGGTGGAGGGCCAGGTGAGGACGGTCACGATCGTGCTGCTGGGGATCCTCGTGGTGGTGGCCGGGGTGCTGGTGCCCACGATGTGGTTCAACCTGCGCGACCTGCGGGCGGCCGACGCGGCCGGGACGCAGGCGATGGCGGCGGCCAAGGAGGTGGCGCCCGATCTGCTCTCCTACGACTACCGGACGGTGGAGGAGGATCTGGCCCGGGCGGGGACGCACACGACCGGGGAACTGACCAAGCACTACAAGGAGCTGACCACGTCCCTGGTGTCCAGGGCCAAGGCGCAGAAGATCGTGCAGACCGTGGCCGTGGCGGGGGCGGCGGTCGAGCGGGCGGCGCCCGATCGCGTAGAGGTTCTGCTGTTCGTGAACACGGGTATGGTCAAGAACGTTCCGGGCGAGGCTGCGCCACAGCAACAGTTCACCCAGAACCGCGCCAGGTTCGTCATGATCCGGCAAGGATCACGCTGGCTGGTGGCCGACCTGTCGACCCTGCTGGGGACCGCCTGACGTCCACGGCGCGCCGCTTCGTTCAATTGTTACCAAAAATCAGGTTTAGCGAAGCCATTGGAGCGGGTATCTCCGTCACAGCTACACCGGTTGTCGGCATGGGTTCGGCCCCCGGTGTGACGGAGCGTTAACCGCCCCCGTTCGCGGGTATCGTCTTGGGCCTGGCGGTAGGCGCCCGGTCACACAGGGGAGAAAACCCAGCGTCCGGGCCCCTAGTCGGCTAAAAGTCGGGCTTGTGGGCTTGACGTTTCCGCCTGAACGGGCGATGCTGCGACCAACGTGGAGCATGAAGCGAGAGCGAAGTGGACAGGCGTGTGCCGTTCGGCTACACTGCCCCTTTGCGCTGCCCTTTGACGACCCGCTCCGCTTGCTCACGTTGCGAGGTTGTCTGGCGTGCGTGTAGTCAGTCCGCCGCGAGCCCTCGGAAGGACATCTGTTGGCAGCCTCGCGCAACGCCTCCGCCGTACCCGCTGGTCCCCGTCGCGTGTCATTCGCGCGCATCCAGGAGCCCCTCGAAGTTCCTGACCTTCTCGCTCTGCAGACCGAGTCGTTCGACTGGCTGCTCGGAAACGAGAAGTGGAAGGCCCGGGTAGAGGCGGCTCGCCAGGCCGGGCGCAAGGACGTCCCGACTCAGTCGGGCCTCGAAGAGATCTTCGAAGAGATCAGTCCGATCGAGGACTTCTCGGGGACCATGTCCTTGTCGTTCCGCGACCACCGATTCGAGCCGCCGAAGTACTCAGTAGATGAGTGCAAAGACAAGGACATGACCTTCTCCGCCCCGATGTTCGTGACGGCGGAGTTCATCAATAACACCACCGGTGAGATCAAGAGCCAGACGGTGTTCATGGGCGATTTCCCGCTCATGACGCCGAAGGGCACGTTCATCATCAACGGCACCGAGCGTGTCGTGGTCTCGCAGCTGGTCCGCTCGCCCGGTGTCTACTTCGAACGCAATGTCGACAAGACGTCCGACAAGGACCTGTTCGGCTGCAAGGTCATCCCGTCGCGGGGTGCCTGGCTGGAGTTCGAGATCGACAAGCGCGACAGCGTCGGTGTGCGCATCGACCGCAAGCGCAAGCAGGCCGTCACGGTGCTGCTCAAGGCGCTGGGCTGGACCAGCGAGCAGATCCTCGAGAAGTTCGGCCAGTACGAGTCGATGCGGGCCACCCTGGAGAAGGACCACACGGCCGGCCAGGATGACGCGCTGCTGGACATCTACCGCAAGCTGCGGCCGGGTGAGCCGCCGACCAAGGAGTCGGCGCAGACCCTGCTGGAGAACCTCTATTTCAACCCCAAGCGGTACGACCTGGCCAAGGTCGGTCGTTACAAGATCAACAAGAAGCTCGGGGTCGACTCGGAGATCTCGCAGGGCACCCTGACCGAGGACGACATCGTCGCCACGATCGAGTACATCGTCCGCCTGCACGCGGGCGAGGAGTCGATGCCGGGTGCCAACGACCGCGAGATCATCGTCGAGGTCGACGACATCGACCACTTCGGCAACCGTCGTCTGCGCAGTGTCGGCGAGCTCATCCAGAACCAGGTCCGCCTGGGCCTGGCCCGTATGGAGCGCGTCGTTCGCGAGCGTATGACCACGCAGGACGTCGAGGCGATCACGCCGCAGACCCTGATCAACATCCGCCCGGTCGTGGCGTCGATCAAGGAGTTCTTCGGCACCTCGCAGCTGTCGCAGTTCATGGACCAGACCAACCCGCTGGCCGGCCTGACGCACAAGCGGCGTCTGTCCGCGCTGGGCCCCGGTGGTCTGTCCCGTGAGCGGGCCGGCTTCGAGGTCCGTGACGTGCACCCGTCCCACTACGGCCGGATGTGTCCGATCGAGACCCCTGAAGGCCCGAACATCGGCCTCATCGGCTCGCTGGCCTCCTACGGCCGGATCAACGCCTTCGGGTTCGTCGAGACGCCTTACCGCAAGGTCGTCGACGGCAAGGTCACCGAGCAGGTCGACTACCTCACGGCCGACGAGGAAGACCGCTACGTCAAGGCGCAGGCCAACACGGTGCTCAACGCCGACGGCTCGTTCGCCGAGCCTCGCGTCCTGGTCCGCACCAAGGGCGGCGAGACCGAGCTCATGCGGGCCGAGGAGGTCGACTACATCGACGTGTCGCCGCGCCAGATGGTGTCGGTGGCCACCGCGATGATCCCCTTCCTCGAGCACGACGACGCCAACCGCGCGCTCATGGGCTCCAACATGCAGAGGCAGTCCGTGCCGCTGCTGAAGAGCGAGTCGCCGCTGGTCGGCACCGGCATGGAATACCGTGCCGCGACCGACGCCGGCGACGTCATCAACGCCGAGAAGGCCGGTGTGGTCGAGGAGGTCTCCGCCGACTACATCACCGTCATGAACGACGACGGCACGCGCACCACCTACCGTGTCGCCAAGTTCAAGCGCTCCAACCAGGGCACCTCGTTCAACCAGAAGCCCATCGTCGCCGAGGGCGACCGGGTGGAGGTCAACCAGGTCATCGCCGACGGTCCCTGCACCGACCAGGGCGAGATGGCGCTGGGCAAGAACCTCCTGGTGGCGTTCATGCCGTGGGAGGGCCACAACTACGAAGACGCGATCATCCTGTCCCAGCGATTGGTGCAGGACGACGTGCTGTCCTCGATCCACATCGAGGAGCACGAGGTCGACGCCCGCGACACCAAGCTGGGCCCCGAGGAGATCACCCGGGACATCCCGAACGTCTCCGAGGAGGTCCTGGCCGACCTCGACGAGCGCGGCATCATCCGCATCGGCGCCGAGGTCGTCCCCGGTGACATCCTGGTCGGCAAGGTCACGCCCAAGGGTGAGACCGAGCTGACGCCGGAGGAGCGGCTGCTGCGCGCGATCTTCGGTGAGAAGGCCCGCGAAGTCCGCGACACCTCGCTGAAGGTGCCGCACGGCGAGCAGGGCAAGGTCATCGGGGTTCGCGTGTTCTCCCGCGAGGAGGGCGACGAGCTGCCTCCGGGTGTGAACGAGCTGGTCCGCGTCTACGTGGCCCAGAAGCGCAAGATCACCGACGGCGACAAGCTGGCCGGCCGGCACGGCAACAAGGGCGTCATCTCCAAGATCCTGCCCGTCGAGGACATGCCGTTCCTGGAGGACGGCACGCCGGTCGACATCATCCTCAACCCGTTGGGCGTGCCCGGCCGGATGAACGTCGGCCAGGTGCTGGAGACCCACCTGGGGTGGATCGCCGCCCGCGGCTGGGACATCTCCGGCGTCGCCGAG
>NZ_JBSFNK010000027.1:0-187781 GCF_053587055.1 Nonomuraea sp. NPDC003707
TAAGAAGGGTCTCGATGTCGTTCGTCACAAAACGATCAACGAGGCCCTTCCCCATTGGTGGCTACCGCCCAAGAACTTCGGACTTACTCGTCTAGTGTTCGATCCGTACGGGGTTCAGGTAGCGCGGGTGCCGGTGGCGGGCGACGTCGCCGGCGGCCACGGCGGCCGGGTGCGAGGTGCGCAGGTGCTGGTCGGTGAGGATGCCGCCGTCGACGTGCAGTCCCGCTGCCTGGGCGAGTTCGGTGTTGGGGGTGGCGCCGACGCCGGCGATGACGAGGTCGGCGGGGATCGTCCGTCCGGTGATGGTCTGGACGGCTTCGACCGAGCGCGTGCCGAGGATGGCCTCGACGCCGTCGCCGAGGAGCAGGTTCACGCCGTGGTCGCGGTGCCGGCGGGCGATGAGGCCCCCGATCCGGTCGCCCAGCACGTGGTAGAGCGGTGTGGGCAGGGGGTCGATGACGGTGGTGTGGTTGCCGAAGGTACGACTCGCGGCCGCGAGTTCGGAGCCGAGCCATCCGGCGCCGATGACGACGACGTTGCCGGCCGCGCGCAGGGCCGCGGCCAGGTGTTCGCTGTCGTCGCGGTTGCGCAGGTAGCGGACGCCGTCGAGATCGGCGCCCGGCACCTGGAGGCGGCGCGGGCGGGCGGCGGTGGCGATCAGCACCCGGGCGAAGGGGAACTCCGTGCCGTCGCCTAGCCGTACCCGCCGGGCGTCCAGGTCGAGGGCGGTGGCGGTGGCCGCCGAGTGCCAGAATGACGTCCTGGTCGGCGTAGAACTGCGGCTTCAGGACGTCGAGGTCGCCGGGCCCGGTGGTGCCCAGGAGGTAGCCCTTGGACAGGGCAGGGCGCTGGTACGGCAGGTGGGGTTCGTCGCCGACGAGGGTGATCGGCCCGTCGTAGCCGTGGTCGAGCCGCAGGGCCTGGGCGGCCTTCGCGCCGGCCAGGCTCGCTCCGATGATGACGATGCCGGGATCGGCGCTCATGGCAATCCTCCTGAGCTCGACGAGGCGCTGGACCGGTGCGGCGGTGTCCCGATCCCGCTCGGTCAAACCACGGAAGCGCACGATCGGCGGATGAGGGCCTTGCGGGCCGCCCGTCCGGGTCGGGTCACTTCTGGAGAACGACCTGGATCTCGAGGCTGATCGACACCTTGTCGCCGACCACGACGCCACCGGCCTCCATCGGGGTACTGATGTCAATGCCGAAGTCGCGCCGGTTGATCTCCGCGGTCGCCGAAAAGCCGGCCCGCTGTGCACCCCACTGGTCGGAGCCGAAGCCGTTCACCTCGACGGCCAGCGGTACCTGCCGCGTGACGCCGTGCAACGTCAGCTCACCGTCGATGGCCCAACCGTCGCGGGTCTGGCGGATGCCGGTCGAGCGGTAGCTCATCGTCGGGTACTTGTCGATCTCGAGATAGTCGGCGGTGCGCAGGTGGTTGTCACGCATTTCGTGGCCGGTGTCGATGGACGCGAGGTCGATCGTCGCGGCCACCGACGAGCCCAGCAGGTCCTCGCTTGTAACGATCGTGACGTCGTAGGCGGTGAACCGGCCACGCGTCTTGCTGATCATGAGATGACGGACAGTGAAGGCGATCTCGGAGTGCACCGGGTCGGCTTTCCAGGTGCCGACCAGATAACCCGGGATCTCGACGGTCGCGGGGACGGGGATCATGGGGTTCCTCCATGGATGGGGTGCCGCGGCGACGCGGCGCAGGCGGGAGTGGGGTGGCAGGATCAGGGCTCGAGATCGACAACGCCTTTGCCGCTGGAGATGTCGAGCGGCACCGAGACCTGGTCGTGCACGATCAACCAGGTGCCGTCGATCTTCTGGAGGCAGTAGGTGACCCTGACCCACATACCGCTCGTCGCCGTCCCGTTCTTCAGCGTGCCGCTGAGACGAGCGAACGCGTGCCCGAACGCCACATCATCGCCCACGGTGAGCGCCAGGTCGCGAACCTCATAAGTCACACGCTCAAAGAACGTGAACACGGGCGCCCAGTTCTTGAGCTTCGCCTCGATCCCCACATGCTGGAGCGGCGGCTCGATGTCGAAGGACACGATGTCCGTTGCGTAAAGCCGCTTCAGACCCTCGAGATCCTTGCCTTGGAGCCCTTCGACGATCTTGCTGACCAGCTGGCGGATCTTGGCTTCATCTACCTCGCGTTGCGTGGGCATCGCTACCCCAGCCCTTCCCTTTGCGGCGGAACCTTGGCTTCTCACACCTCCGACGCTATGGCTCTGGAGTTATCTTGTCTAAGATGAATATTGCTATGGCGTTATGTTCTGGGTGGCATGATGGAGTGCTGCCAGGCCGCGATGCGCTTCGCATCGCCCGGCCGTACCGCCGCTGGGCTGGAGAGGGCGAGCCGGGCGCGCCTCCGTTCGATCGCAGCGGCCTGGCCCTCTGCTGACGACACGGGCAAGCTCAAGCTCTTCTGCGTCGAACGCTCCTTGGGTGAGCCAATGCGGGGTGGCGAGCTGGATGCGGGCCCTCAGCGAGGGGCTATGCATTTCGAGTTATCTGTTCATGGCAAAGCCGGTCTTTGAAGGCATAAGCGCCTGTCCTCTACGGTCGCAATGCCCCCCACACCACGCCACTGCACCAGGAAGGCCGCTGGTCTGCGCCGGTCACCGCGACGTGCTTGCCGGTGCACCGGTAGCCGTGGCAGTACGGGCAGTGGAAGGCGGTGCGGCCCCACAGCGCCCGCACCCCGCGCGGGCCGGGCGGGCGGCGTGCCGTCCCGGGTCAGGAAGTCGTGGACGTGGCCGGCCGGGGCGTTGCGGCCCAGCGCGGTGTCGAACGGGAGCACCCCACGGTGGACCCGCTCCAGGGTCAGGGCCGCGGCCATGCCCGCCGGGTCCGCGCCGACGATGACGGCGTCGAACATCTCTGCCTCCCAAAGCGATGATCGCTTGACGTGGAGACAACTCTGCAAGTTAATGTCGACATGAAGTCAAGCGAGTTCATGCAGATCGGAGAGCTGGCCGAGCGGTTCGATCTCGCGCCGCATGTCCTGCGCCACTGGGAGGCGATGGGCCTGCTGACTCCGGCCGCCCGGGTGAGCGGCCGCCGCCGCTACACCCGCGACCACGTCATCCGCGTCCTGACGATCATCCGTGCGAAGGCGGGCGGGATGAGCCTGGAGCAGATCCGGGAGATGCTCGGCGCCTACGGCCTGGCCGAACGCCAGGCGCTCCTCCAGCGCCATCACGCCGAGCTGGAGGAACGTCAGCGGGAGCTCGCGGCGTCCAAGGCGCTGATCGAGCACCTCATGCGGTGCACGGCCGACGACTTCACCCAGTGCCCCGACTACCGGCGCATCGTGGAGAGCGCGGCCGGGCTCCACGACCAGGGCCAGGACGGGTGCCTGGTCTGAGCGGAGGGAATCTCGAGCGGGTCGTACGGGCGCGCCGCTACGCTCTGGATCACCACCCCCCGGCCCGGAAGGAAGCACCTCGTGCGCACGTTCAAACTCCAGGTCCAGATGACCGTCGACGGCTACATGGCCGGCCCGAAGGGCGAGATGGACTGGCTGAACTTCCCGTGGACCGACGACATCAACGCCTACATCGGCGCGCTCACCGACCCCGTCGACTGCATCGTGCTGGGCCGCAGGCTCGCCGAGGGGTTCATCCCGGCGTGGGCGGCCGGGCCCGAGGGTGAGGACCAGAAGTCCATCGACAAGATGAACGACACGCCCAAGGTCGTCATCTCCAACACCCTCACCGAGTCGCCCTGGGAGAACGCCGTGGTCGCGGGCGGCGACCTCGCCGAGATCGTCAACGGGCTCAAGGCCCGGCCGGGCGGCGACATGATCGCCTATGGTGGTGGCACGCTCGTGTCGAGCCTGATCGCCCAGGGGCTGCTCGACGAGCTCCACCTGTTCGTCAACCCGGTCGCCATCGGCTCCGGGATGCCGGTGTTCGGCGACGCCGGCGACTACAAGCGGCTGCGTCTGGTCGCGGCCCGGCCGTTCGACTGCGGGATCGCCGCGCTGCACTACGAACCGCAGCGCGCCTGAATCCGCCGCCGCCAACGGGCCCGGTGGCTTCCGCGTCGGCCTAACCGACGAGGTCGGCAAGCTCCTGCGTGGTGGCCCGGATGTGCCGCTGTCCGTTCTCCGTCTGCACCGTGATCGCGAGCATGGCGCCCACTCTGGCACAGGCCACCGACAATCCGGGCCGCGCGCGAGGATCGTCAGGTGGCGGGGACGCACTCGATGACGGTGTGCCACGGTGGGATGTCGTGCACGGCGGCGACCCGCAGTTCGGCGGTCGCGGCCAGCGTCCGGTAGTCGTCGACGGTCCGTTCCCGGCCGCCGGTCAGGACCAGCATCCGCAGGTTCATCTCCGCGAACATGGCCGGATCGACCTCCGAGGTGCTGGGCGACTCGAGGATCAGCACCCGCCCGTGCGGGCCCGCGGCGCCGGCGCAGCGGCGCAGGATGGCGGTCGCCTCGGCGTCGGCCCAGTCGTGCAGCACCCGGTTGAGCACGTACGCGTCGGCGCCGGTGGGCAGCTCGTCGAAGAAGCTGCGCCCGACCGTCTCGCACCGGTCCGCCAGCCCGTGCTCGGCCAGGTAGCGCTGCCCGCGTGAGACGGTGTCCGGCAGGTCGATCAGCAGACCGCGCAGGCCGTCGTGGCGCAGCAGCAGTTCGGCCAGCAGCCTGCCGGTGCCGCCGCCGACGTCGGCCACCCGGCCCAGCGCCGGCCAGTCGTAGCCCTCCGCCAGCTCGCGGCCCGCGGCGTTGACCGCCATCGTCGCGTCGAAGGACGCGCTCAGCTCGGGGTCGGCGTCGAGGTGGTCCCAGAACGGCGCTCCGAACACCGCCGGCCAGGCGGGCAGGCCGGTCCGCACCGTGTCCTGCAGGCCGGTGAAGGCCAGGTCCATCCGGCCGCCGAACCCGTCCAGGTCCAGCCACCGCCACGCCGCGGACGGGTGGTCGCGGCGCAGCAGGGCGGCGGTCGCGTTCGCCGCGAACGTGCCGGGCCGGGGCTCGGTGAACACGCCGCGGCCGACGAGGTGGCGCAGCACCCGGCCCAGCGCGTCGGGGTCGGCGCCGGCGCGGGCGGCCAGGTCGTGGAGGTCGGAGCCGTGCTCGTCCACCAGGTCGGGCAGCCGCAGGGTCACGGCCACCCGGAGTGCCATGGGGGTCATCAGGTCCATCAGCGGCGTCAGGGCCCGCCATGCGGCGGCCCCGTCCAGGGGGGTGTCGTCGCTCGTCATGCGCTTATCATGCGCCCCAGCTTACGAATCTACATTGTAAAGGGCGTGGGGCTGTGGGCAACCGACCGCGCAAGTACAACCCCCCAAAGCACCGACATAGGGCGGCTGTGCTGCTCCGCGGGGCTTACTTGGCGAGGGTCTGGTTGAAGCGCAGCATGTTGCCGGCGGGGTCGCGGAAGGCGCAGTCGCGGACGCCGTAGAACTGGTCCATCGGCTCCTGCAGCACTTCGCCGCCCGCGGCGCTGATGCGCTCGAAGGTGGCGTCGCAGTCGTCCGTCGTGAAGATGATGCCGCGCAGCAGGCCTTTGGCCATCAGCTCGGCCATGGCCTGTTTGTCGGCCGGTGAGGCGTTGGGGTCGGCGAGTGGTGGTTCGAGGACGATGTCCACGTCCGGCTGGGAGGGTGACCCGATGGTCACCCAGCGCATTCCCTCGTATCCGACGTCGTTGCGTACCTCAAGACCGAGGACGTCGCGGTAGAAGGCGAGGGCCTTGTCATGGTCGTCGACGGCGATGAAGCAGGTGGAGAGCTTGATGTCCATGCGCTTCACTTTATGGGCGGGCGGAGGGGCCCGCTTCTCCGTTTCTGACCGGTCGCGTGTAGATCTTGGCCATGCAGGCGGGGATGTCGGCGGCGCGGTCGTGGTCGCGGGCCCGGTAGGCACTGGGGCTCTCGCCGACCAGCTGGGTGAAGCGGGTGCTGAACGACCCGAGTGACGTACAGCCGACCGCGAAGCAGACCTCGGTGACGGAGAGGTCGCCGCGCCGCAGCAGTGCTTTGGCGCGCTCGATGCGGCGGGTCATCAGGTAGCTGTAGGGCGTCTCGCCGAAGGCGGCGCGGAAGCTGCGGGAGAAGTGGCCCGACGACATCAGGGCGTCACGCGCCAGCGCCGGGACGTCGAGGGGCTCGGCGTAGTCGCGGTCCATCCGGTCGCGGGCCCGCCGCAGCCGGACGAGATCGTCGAGGTCCTGCCGTCTCACCTGGTCAGTTTCTCACAGGATCCGGGCGCGACCGGTCAGGAATGGAGAAGCGCGCATCGGTACGGTGCGGCTAGCGTGACCAGCACAGACCTCACCTTTTCGAACAGGAGCGAACCATGGGCGACTCTTCCACCCAGGGGATCAAGACGGTGCTGCACCCGGTGGCGGACCTGGCGAAGGCCAAGGCGGTGTACGCGGCCCTGCTGGGCGTCGAGCCGGTGGCCGACGGGCCCTACTACGTCGGTTTCGAGGCCGCGGGCCAGCACATCGGGCTGGTGCCGGCCGGTGGACCGCAGGCGATGAGCTCGCCGGTGGCCTACTGGCACGTGCCGGACATCGAGGCGAAGCTGGCCGAGGTGACCGCTGCCGGTGCCACCGTGAAGGACCCTGTGCGCGACGTCGGCGGCGGCCGTCTGGTGGCCACCGTGACCGACCCCGATGGCAACGTGCTGGGGCTGCTTCAGGACCAGTGAGCGGCGGTCCTCGCCGACCGCACAAACACCAAAACTCGACATAATGCTCGAAACTGGTCGGATCGAGCCAGGCGGTCCTGCCCAACAGATGGAGAGACGATGAGCAAGGCCACGAGGACGGACCCGCAGTCGCCTGCGCCGCACGTTGCCGACAGCCACGATCTGATCCGCGTGCACGGCGCACGCGAGAACAACCTCAAGGACGTCAGCATCGAGATCCCGAAGCGCCGGCTGACGGTGTTCACGGGGGTCTCCGGCTCGGGCAAGAGCTCGCTGGTGTTCAACACGATCGCCGCGGAGTCGCAGCGGATGATCAACGAGACGTACAGCACGTTCGTGCAGGGCTTCATGCCGACGCTGGCGCGGCCCGAGGTCGACGTGCTGGACGGGCTGACCACCGCGATCATCGTCGACCAGCAGCGCATGGGCGCCGACCCCCGCTCCACGGTCGGCACCGCCACCGACGCCAACGCGATGCTGCGCATCCTGTTCAGCCGGCTCGGGCGGCCGCACATCGGCTCGCCCAACGCCTTCTCCTTCAACGTCCCCTCGGTACGGGCGAGCGGCGCGATCACCGTCGAGCGCGGCGCCAAGAAGACGGAGGTGCAGACCTTCACCCGCACCGGCGGCATGTGCACGCGCTGCGAAGGCCGGGGCGCGGTCTCCGACATCGACCTCACCCAGCTCTACGACGACTCCAAGTCGCTGGCCGAGGGCGCGTTCACCATCCCGGGCTGGAAGTCCGACAGCTTCTTCACCGTGCGGGTCTACGCCGAGTCCGGCCTGCTCGACCCGGACAAGCCGATCCGCGACTTCACCAAGAAGGAGATGCAGGACTTCCTCTACCGGGAGCCGACCAAGGTGAAGGTCGAGGGCGTGAACCTCACCTTCGAGGGGCTGATCCCCAAGATCCAGAAGTCGTTCCTGTCCAAGGACCGGGAGGCGATGCAGCCGCACATCCGCGAGTTCGTGGACCGGGCGGTGACCTTCACCACCTGCCCCGAGTGCGACGGCACCCGGCTCAGCGAGGCGGCCCGCTCCTCGCGGATCGACGGCGTCAACATCGCCGACGCGTGCTCGATGCAGATCAGCGACCTGGCCGAATGGATTCGCGGCCTTGAGGAGCCGTCGGTGGCGCCGCTGCTGGCGATGCTGCTGCGCACGCTGGAGTCGTTCGTGGAGATCGGGCTGGGCTACCTGTCGCTGGAGCGGCCGGCGGGCACGCTGTCGGGCGGCGAGGCGCAGCGGGTCAAGATGATCCGCCACCTCGGCTCCTCGCTCACCGACACCACCTACGTCTTCGACGAGCCCACCATCGGCCTGCACCCTCACGACATCCAGCGGATGAACGACCTGCTGCGCCGGCTGCGCGACAAGGGCAACACGGTGCTCGTCGTGGAGCACAAGCCGGAGGCGATCGCGATCGCCGACCACGTCGTCGACCTGGGCCCCGGCGCCGGTACGGCGGGCGGCACCGTCTGCTTCGAGGGCACCGTGGAGGGGCTGCGGGCCAGCGGCACCGTCACCGGCCGCCACCTCGACGACCGGGCCGCCCTCAAGGAGAGCGTGCGCAAGCCCACCGGCACGCTGGAGATCCGCGGCGCGAGCGCGAACAACCTGCGCGAGGTCGACGTGGACATCCCCCTCGGGGTGCTGGCCGTCGTCACCGGTGTCGCCGGCTCCGGCAAGAGCTCGCTGGTGCACGGGTCGATCCCGGCCGGCGCGGGTGTGGTGTCGATCGACCAGGGTGCCATCCGCGGCTCGCGGCGCAGCAACCCGGCGACCTACACCGGCCTGCTCGACCCGATCCGCAAGGCGTTCGCGAAGGCCAACGGGGTGAAGCCGGCGCTGTTCAGCGCCAACTCCGAGGGCGCCTGCCCCGCGTGCAACGGCGCCGGCGTCATCTTCACCGATCTGGCGATGATGGCGGGCGTCTCCACGGTGTGCGAGGAGTGTGACGGCAAGCGGTTCCAGGCCTCGGTGCTGGAGCACCGCCTCGGCGGCCGCGACATCAGCGAGGTGCTGGCGATGCCGGTGGCCGAAGCCGAGGAGTTCTTCGGCGCCGGTGAGGCGCGTACACCGGCCGCGCACGCCATCCTCGGCCGGCTCGCCGACGTCGGGCTCGGCTATGTGAGCCTCGGCCAGCCGCTCACCACGCTGTCCGGCGGCGAGCGGCAGCGGCTCAAGCTGGCCACCCGCATGGCCGACAAGGGCGGCGTGTACGTTCTGGACGAGCCGACGACAGGCCTGCACCTGGCGGACGTCGAGCAGTTGCTCGGCCTGCTGGACCGGCTGGTCGACTCCGGCAAGTCGGTCATCGTCATCGAGCACCACCAGGCGGTCATGGCGCACGCCGACTGGATCATCGATCTCGGCCCGGGCGCCGGTCACGATGGCGGCCGGATCGTGTTCGAGGGCACGCCCGCCGATCTCGTCGCGGCCCGCTCCACCCTCACCGGTGAGCACCTGGCGGCCTACGTCGGCGCCTTCTAGTCAGGGCGTGATCGCGGCGCTCGCGTGGCCTGGTGCCGTGCGGGCGCGGGCGTGTGAATAGACTTGTCCGACGTGACGTCCAAGCCGCGTATCCCGAATGTCCTGGCCTCGCGCTATGCCTCGCCGGACCTGGCCCGCCTGTGGTCCCCCGAGTACAAGATCATCGCTGAGCGGCGGTTGTGGCTGGCGGTGTTGCGGGCGCAGGCCGAGCTGGGGGTGACGGTCCCGCAGGGCGCGGTCGACGACTACGAGAAGGTGGTCGAGCAGGTCGACGTGGAGTCGATCGCGGCGCGTGAGCGGGTGACGCGGCACGACGTGAAGGCGCGCATCGAGGAGTTCAACGCGCTTGCCGGGCACGAGCAGGTGCACAAGGGGATGACCTCGCGTGACCTGACCGAGAACGTCGAGCAGTTGCAGATCCGTGACAGCCTGCTGCTGGTGCGTGACCGGGTGGTGGCGTTGCTGGGGTGCCTGGCGTCGCTGGCCGAGGAGCACAAGGCCACGGTGGTCGCCGGGCGTTCGCACAACGTGGCGGCGCAGGCGACCACGCTGGGCAAGCGTTTCGCGTCGGCGGCCGACGAGCTGCTGGTGGCCTACCGGCGGCTGGAGGAGCTGATCGGCCGCTACCCGCTGCGCGGGATCAAGGGGCCGGTGGGCACCGCGCAGGACATGCTCGATCTTCTGGGCGGCGACCTGGGCAAGCTGGCCGAGCTGGAGGAGAAGGTGGCCGCGCACCTGGGGTTCGCGCACCGCTTCACCAGCGTGGGGCAGGTTTATCCGCGTTCGCTGGACTTCGAGGTGGTGACGGCGCTGGTGCAGCTGGCGGCGGCGCCGTCGTCGCTGGCCAAGACGATCCGGCTGATGGCCGGGCACGAGCTGGTCACCGAGGGGTTCAAGGAGGGGCAGGTCGGCTCGTCGGCGATGCCCCACAAGATGAACACCCGCTCCTGCGAGCGCGTCAACGGCCTGGCCGTGGTGCTGCGGGGGTACGCCTCGATGGCGGGCGAGCTGGCGGGCGACCAGTGGAACGAGGGTGACGTGTCGTGCTCGGTGGTGCGCCGGGTGGCGCTGCCGGACGCGTTCTTCGCCTTCGACGGGCTGGTGGAGACGATGCTGACGGTGCTGGACGAGTTCGGCGCCTTCCCGGCGGTCATCGCCGCCGAGCTGGACCGCTATCTGCCGTTCCTGGCCACGACGAAGATGCTCATGGCGGCGGTGCGGGCCGGGGTGGGCCGGGAGAGCGCGCACGAGCTGATCAAGGAGCACGCGGTGGGGGCGGCGCTGGCGATGCGCTCGCGCGGCGCCGGCAACGAGCTGCTCGACCTGCTGGCGGCCGACACCCGCTTCCCGCTGGACCGGCCCCGGTTGGAGGCGCTGCTGGCCGACCAGGTGTCGTTCACCGGCGCGGCCGCCGACCAGGTGGAGGCCGTGGCCCGGCAGGTGGGCGAGGTCGTGACGGCGCACCCGGAGGCGGCGGCCTACCGGCCCGGCGCCATCCTGTAACGAGCTGTGGCGATACGGGAGTTACGCCACGACGCCGAGGTGCGCGCCGCGTGCGGTGACGACGACCTGCTGGTGTGGGTGGCGCAGGGGCTGCGCGGCGGCGCGCGGGCGTGGGCGCTGGGCGGGGCGGTGGTGGCCGCCGGCCCAGGGGCCTCGCGCCGCGACCGGCTGGGCGTGTGGGGTGCGGCCTCGGACGCGGTGGAGCTGGTCGGGTACGCGCTGGCCGAGCTGGGGCCCTCCTACCGGCCGTTCGGGGAGCTGGAGCTGCTACGCGAGGTGACGGCCAAGCTCGACGGCCTGCGCGAGTCCGGGACGTTCTCCTGGATGAGCCTGCCGGCGCTGGACGGCCCCGCTCCCGGCGGGGTGGGCTGGCTGGAGCCGGAGGACGAGGACGAGGTCGCGGCGCTGCTGGCGGCTGATGCGCCCGATTCGTACGCGGTGCCCGGCATCGCCGGGGTGCGGCGGTGGGCCGGGGTGCACGTCGGCGGCGAGCTGGCGGCGGTGGCGGCCGACGCCTGGCCGGCGCCCAGCGTGGGGCTGCTGGCCGGGGTGGCGACGAAGGCGGGCCTGCGGGGGCGTGGGCTGGCCGATCGGGTGTGCCGGTGGGCGTCGGCGGAGTTGCTGGCCGCCTACGGGCGGGCGGCGCTGATGGTCGACGACGGCAACGTGGCGGCCGTCACGGTCTATGAGCGGATCGGCTACCGGCGCCGGCGGGTGATGGCCTCTCACGTGGCCGGCTGGCTCCCTGGCTGACCCCCGGCTGACCCCCGGCTGACTCCAGGGCGGGCGCCGGGAAAATCGGGTGAGGTTCGGGCGGCGCTGGGGCAGAGTTGACGGCGTGATGTCCGATTTTGTACCAGGTATCGAGTTGTCCCGCGCCTTCTACGGCGAGGTGGTGGCGCCTTTGGTGTCCGGGGTCGCGCACAGTGCGGCGTTGATCGGGCCGGGGTCGGAGGTGCTGGAGTTCGACACGGCCCGCTCGGCCGATCATGACTGGGGACCGCGGGTGCTGGTGTTCGTGGCGCCCGGGATGGCGCCCGAGGTGCGGGCGAAGGTGGTGGCGGGACTGCCGGAGCGGTTCGGCGGTTTTCCGACCGTGTTCGGCTATCACGGCAGCGTGCAGCCCGGGGTGGCGGTGACGGAGCTGGGGTCGTGGCTGGTGGAGCGGCTGGGTTTCGATCCGCGTGAGGGGGTGTCGCTGCTGGACTGGTTGTCGGCACCGTGGCAGAGCCTGGCCGAGGTGACGCGGGGCGAGGTGTTCCACGACGGGCTGGAGGCCGCCGTTCCCGGGGGCGGGCTGGAGACGGCCCGGGCGGCGTTGCGCTGGTATCCGGGGGATGTGTGGCGGTATGTGCTGGCGTGTCAGTGGCGGCGGATCGCGCAGGAGGAGCCGTTCCCGGGCCGATGTGGCGAGGTGGGCGATGAGCTGGGCTCGGCCGTGGTGGGGGCGCGGCTGGCGCGGGAGGTGATGCGGCTGGCGCTGCTGTTGCGGCGGCGCTACCCGCCGTACGCGAAATGGCTCGGCAGCGCGCTGGCGCGCATGCCGGGCTCGACGGAGCTGGGGGAGTGCCTGGGGGCGGCGGTGGCGGCGCGCTCCTGGCGGGAGCGGCAGGAGGGGTTGTCGGGGGCGTACGCGCGGGTGGCGGCGCTGCAGAACCGGGTGGGGCTGGCCGAGCGGCTGGATGAGCGGGTACGGGGGTTCTTCGACCGGCCGTTCGAGGTGATCGGCGGGGACCGGTTCGCGCAGGCGCTGCTGGAGTCGGTGTCCGACCCGGTGATCAGGGGGTTGCCCCTGGTGGGATGCGTGGATCAGCTGTCGGATTCGACGGACCTGCTGACGGCGCCGGGGCGGGCGCGGGCCATGACGGCGGCGGTTCTCGGAATCCAAGGTTAGTGATCTACATTGTAAAGGGCGTGGGTGGTTGCACCGCCCTCTTCACCCTTTGAAAATCACAGATCCACCAGGGCGGAAGCCAGCTCCTCGACGTGGATGCGCCAGGCGTCGAGGGTGGTGGTGTCGCCGGTGTGGGTGACGATGAGCCGGGCGCCCTGGCCGGTGCCCTGGGTGAGCTCCCAGCGGACGGGGCCGGTCGGGGTGTTGTATTCGAGGAGTTTGGCGCTCTCGGCGCGGGTGACCGGCCCGGGTCGGAGGCCGGGTGCGGTGAAGGGGGCGGGCGGGGGGTCGCCGGGGGTGGCGTCGTCGCCGTTGAGCAGGTGCCAGACGTCTTCGGCGGGGCGGGTGAGCTGGCGTTCGACGCGTACGTCGCCGTTTGCGGCGGTGGCGGGGACGAGGCCGAGGATGGCGACGTAGTCCTCGTGGAGGCGGGCGAACTCGGCGGGTTGCTTGTCGGCTGGTTGCTGGGCGGGGCGTTCGTCGAGGGTGTGGAGCAGGGCCATGAGGCAGGTGTGCCAGCCGGAGGCGAAGCTGGCGGCGCCGTGGTGGTCGGTGAAGGTGTGGGTGAAGGTGAGGATGCTGGCGCGGGGGCCGTCGGGGTGGATTTCCCAGCGGAGTTCGTCCTCGCCCCAGGTGTGGGCGTAGGTGTGGGGTGGGTTGTTCTCGGTGATGTGGCCGTCGGGTCCGAAGCCGTAGTTGATGCGGTCGCCGTGGATGGTGATGGTGGCGGGGAACCAGTGGGCGAGGTGTTCGGGCTGGGTGATGGCGCGCCAGACCTTTTCGGGTGGGTGGGGGAGGCGGCGTTGCATGCGCAGGGTGGTGCGGCCGTCGGGGTGGATGGTGAGGTTTTCGTTCATCGGTCGTCTTCCTCTTCCATGGTGTCGAGGTGGTGTTCGAGTCGGTCGAGGCTGTGGTTCCAGAGTTTGCGGTAGGGGGTGAGCCAGGCGTCGATTTCGGCGAGGGGGGCGGGGCGGAGTTCGTACCAGCGGCGTTGGGCGTCTTTGCGGACGGTGACGAGGCCGGCTTCGCGCAGGACTCGGAGGTGTTTGGAGGTGCCGGGTTGGGTGAGGCCGAGGTGGGTGGTGAGTTCGCTGACGAGGCGGGGGCGTTCGAGGAGGAGGTCGAGGATGTGGCGGCGGGCGGGTTCCGCGAGCACGTCGAAGCGCATGGCTCGTTAATATACCCGCTTGGCTATATGCCTGCAAGGGCATGTATTGGTCGTGGAGCGGGCTGGACTCTCCCTCGGTGGGAGGGTCCATGCTGGTCGGCGTGGACGAGGAGTTGCTGCCGATCGGGCAGTTCGCCCGGTTGGGGCGGTTGAGTGTGAAGCAGTTGCGTCACTATGACGAGCTGGGGTTGTTGCGGCCGGCGCAGGTGGACGCGGTGACGGGTTACCGGTTTTACCGGGCGTCGCAGGCTCGGGTGGCGTTGTCGATCGCGTTGCTGCGGTCGCTGGATGTGCCGCTGGCGGTGGTGGGTGAGGTGCTGGCGGGCGGGGCGCAGGCGCTTGAAGGGGTCAGGGAGGAGTTGGAGGCGGAGCTGGCGCGGCGGCGTCGTACGCTCGCGTCGCTGGAGCGGGTGATGGCGCAGGGGTTGCCGTCGGTGCCGGTGCGGGTGGTGGAGGAGCCGGCGCGGCGGGTGGCGGTGGCGACCGAGCGGGCGGCGGGGCCGGAGGATGTGGGGCGGGCGGCGTCGGCGGCGTTGTCGCGTCTGCTGGGGCCTGCCGGGCCGGTTCAGCTGATCGGGTTGTTCCCGGTGGATTTCGGTGAGGTGTTCGACGTGGAGGCCGCCCGGGTGCTCGGGGACGGGGAGGGCGGTGGGGGTGCGCCGGTGCGGGTGTTGCCGGGGGGCAGGTTCGCCTGTGCGACGCATGTGGGGCCTTATGACCAGATGTCTCTGACGGCGCATGCGGTGCTGGCCTGGTGTGGCGAGCGCCGGTGTGCGGTTCGGGGGCCGATTCGCGAGGTGTACGTGTCGGATCCGGCTGTGACCTCGCCTGAGTATCTCGTTACGCATCTGATGATCTGTGTGGAGGAGTCATGAATCCTGAGCTGGTCACGTACGGTCCGGTGACCTGCCTGAATGTGACGGGCATGGGTGAGCCGGGCGGGAGTGAGCACGTGTCGGCCATCGGCGCGCTGTATGCGGTGGCGGCGGGGATGGGCGGCCCGGCGGGGCCGTTGGAGGGGTTGTGGTTCGTGGAGGACGAGCGTCCGGGGCTGGAGGTGCCGCGGGAGTTGTGGCGCTGGCATCTGCTGCTGCCGCTGGCGGGGGTGCCGGAGGCGGGGCTGGTGGAGCGGGCGCGGGAGGGTGCGCGTTCGTCGGGGG
The DNA here is from genome assembly GCF_053587055.1 of Nonomuraea sp. NPDC003707. Lineage (NCBI taxonomy): Bacteria > Bacillati > Actinomycetota > Actinomycetes > Streptosporangiales > Streptosporangiaceae > Nonomuraea > Nonomuraea sp. NPDC003707. The sequence goes on from NZ_JBSFNK010000027.1 coordinate 14,898, forward strand.
CGGCGGTGGATCGGGTGCGGGTGGTGACGTTCACGGAGGGTGAGTGTGTGGAGGTGCTGCATGTGGGCGCGTTCAGTGAGGAGTATCGGTCGTTGGCGGTGATGGAGGCGTTCATGGCGGAGCGGGGGCTGGTGCCCCATGGGCTGCATCATGAGGTGTATTTGACGGCGTTCGATGATCCGGAGCCGCGTACGGTGCTGCGTCAGCCGGTGCGTTCGGGCTGAGGGGTCTCGCGGGGGCCGGTGGGGCGGGGTTAGCATGGCCGGTGGCGGCCGTCCCCGCCCAACCTCCGGCTGCCCGCCCCGGCCGGGTCATCTGATGGAGGCAAAGGGAGGTTCACCTCTCGGACGGAGGATCTGCCGGTTGGTCGTGCGTCTGCCGCGCCGGTCGCTGGGGGCGCCGCGGCGGCGTTCGGGAGATGTTCATGACCAAGCAGGCGGATTTCAAGCGGCGGGTGCGTGCCCGTATGGCCAAGACCGGTGAGTCGTACGCGGTGGCGCGCCGCCGGCTCCTGGGCGAGCAGCCTGCGGCCGAGCAGGACTGGCTGGGGGCGCTGCACATCAGTAACGGTGACGGCACCGATCTGGCGGGCACGGGGCTGGCCCGGCGCATCGTGTTCTGGCGGGATGTGCTGCACGAGGGGCCGGTTCCGGCGGTGGGGCGGGAGGAGCTGCGCCGGGTCAGGGCCGCGTTCCTGGTGGGGGCGGGCGCCGATGACCGCGGTGAGGGGCTGCGGATGTTCGTGGAGCGGGATGCGGCGGTGGAGGCCAACCGGGGCGGCGAGTATGTGCTGTGGTTCGAGGCTGATCTGTACGATCAGTTGCAGATCGTGGAGATTCTGGCCTGGCTGGCGGAGTTGGGGGTGCCGGCCGAGGCTGTCACGTTGATCTGTATCGGGGAGCATCCTGGCATCGCGCGGTTCGGCGGCTTGGGTGAGTTGCGTGCGGAGCAGTTGCGGGAGTTGCCGTCGACGCGGGCGTGCGCGAGGTTGTCGCCGGCGGCGCTGGAGTTGGCGACCCGGGCGTGGGCGGCTTTTCGCGCTCCGACGCCGGAGGGTCTGCCGGGTATCGCGGCGGTCCGTTCCGGTGAGTTGCGTTTCCTGGGTGAGGCGTTCGAGCGTCTGTGCCGGGAGTATCCCTCCACCCGTGACGGGCTCTCCCTCACCGAGCGTCGGGTCCTGGCCGCCGCGGCGCGGGAGGGTTCGGCCGGGGACGTCTTCGTGCGGGCGACGGCCCGGGAGGCGCGCCGGTATCTGGGGGACACGTGGTGTTTCGCGATGATGGATCGTCTGGCGGGGGCGCCGTATCCGCTGCTGGATCTTCGGCCCGCCGGTGGGCCGGTCGGAGGGGCGACGGTGGTGGGTCTGACCGCCGTGGGCGCCCGGGTGCTGGCGGGTGAGGAGGATCATGTGCGGCTGAACGGCGTGGACCGCTGGATCGGCGGGGTGCACCTGAGTGGCCGTGATGTGCGGTGGCGGTGGGATGAGGGCCGGGAGGCGCTGACGACACTAGGTACCTACCAGACGTAGGTACCTATAAGGGTATTTTTCACCTCTTCTTGGCGTGGTGTTGTGAGGCACGTTGGAAGCGTACGGATAACCAGCTGGATGCGAGGAACGGGGGAATCCGCACCATGTGTACGCACCAGCCTCCCTGTCCTCCGGCGAACTCCGCCGCTCACCAGGCCGCGCGCCTGATCGCCTACCACCCCGAGCAGGGATGGGGGCTGCTGTGCAACGGGGTGGTGTTCTTCGACGACACCGGCGAGTTGCTGCCCGACGGGCGCAGCATCGTCCCGGCGGCCGTCCTGGAGCGGGCCGCGTGAGCGCCGCGCTGGCGTCGTGGACGTTCACCGCGCAGGCGCACTCGGTGCGCCGGGCCCGGCACGCCGCCCGCGCCCAGCTCGCGGAGTGGGGGCTGCAGCAGGCGTGCGACCACGCCGAGCTGCTGATCAGCGAGCTGGTCACCAACGCGGTCCGGCACGCGCGGGGCCTGGTGCGCATGAGCCTGTCGGCGGCCGACGGGCTGCTGCGCTGCGAGGTGGAGGACTCCAGTCCGGTGCCGCCGAGCCCGCGTGCCGCCTGCCGCGACGACGAGGGCTCGCGCGGGCTGCTGCTGGTGGAGGTGCTCTCCTCCGGCTGGGGCAGCGTTCCCACGGGCCGGGGCAAGCTGGTCTGGTTCGAGGTGCCGGTACGGATGCCGGCCCATGTGTGAGCGGTTAGCGCGGCGAGTACAGCCACGGCTCGCGCAGGTCGAAGAAGTCCACGTCGGAGACGAACAGTTCCTGCCAGGCCCGCAGCAGCTCCCGGATCGCCGGCGGCTGCAGTTTGGCTTCTCCCTGCCGGGCCGCCACCTCGCTGGTGAAGTAGGCGGTCTCGACGCAGCTGTCCTGCCCGCACAGCGCGGCGGTGGCGCCGATGAGGTCCGTACGGAAGCCCGCCAGCTCCTCCTGCCCCTGCTGCAGCACCTCGCGCACCCGCGCGTGGTCGCGTACGCGCCCCTGCAGCACCTGGACGAATCCCGCCTCATCGGACCCGCCGCCCAGGATTTCGATGACCTCGTCGCATTCGAGGAAGGTCACCTCGCCGGCGAACAGTTTCGCGGTCTCCACCCACCACTGCCCCTGCTCGGGCCGGTCGGCGTTGCGGTGGGCGGCCGGCCGGCCGGCGAAGCGGGCGACGTTGATGAACAGGCCGTCGTCGGTGACGCCGGCCGTGGTGCCCAGCCAGCCCTGCGCGCCGGGCGAGAGCTCGCGCACCCACCGCTCCAGCGCCTGGTGCAGATCGTCGACCTCGATCGCCCGGCCCTCGATGACCTGGATGAACATGGTCTGCTCCCCTCCCTCCCTCCACGCTAGGAGCGGCCGGCCGTCAAGGTCGAGACGCCGTTACACCATGCGATGGCCAAAACTTGTTGTGGGTTCTTGACCGTGCTCGTCTGGGATAACGGCCGCGACATAACCTGGGGGCGACGACGTGGGATGCGGGCCGACGGCAGCGCCGGCCGCGTCGCGGAAGGCGCCAATGACAGCGGTGACTGCCAGCACCTACGGAGGGCGGCCCAACGGCGGGCTGCCGGCCGAGGTGACGAGTTTCGTGGGGCGTCGGCACGAGGTGGCCGAGGTCAAACAGCTGCTGTCCGCCTCCAGGGCCGTCACGCTGACCGGCGTGGGCGGCGTCGGCAAGACGCGGCTGGCGGTGCGGGTCGGCCAGGACGTGCGGCGGGCCTTCCGGGACGGGGTGTGGCTGGTGGAGCTGGCCGAGCTGGACGGCCCGGTCATGCTCGCCGAGGCCGTGGCCGAGGCGCTGGAGATCCGCGACCACACCGGCGACACGCCGATGCGGGTGCTGACGTGTCATCTGCGCGACAAGCAGGCGCTGCTGATCCTCGACAACTGCGAGCACATGATCGCCGAGTGTGCGGCGCTGAGCGAGGCGCTGCTGCGGGCGGCGCCGGATCTGCGGGTGCTGGCCACCAGCCGGCAGGCGATGGGCATCGCCGGCGAGCAGGCGGTGCCCTTGTCGCCGCTGCCGCTGCCGGATCTTCAGGTGCCGCTGGAGAGGCTGATCCGGCAGGACGCGGTCCGGCTGTTCGCCGAACGCGCCCGCGCCGTGCTGCCGTCCTTCACCGTCACGGAGGACAACCGGGAGGTCGTCACCCGGATCGTGCGCCTGCTGGACGGGCTGCCGCTGGCGATCGAGCTGGCGGCGGTGCGGCTGCGGGCCCTGTCGGCCGAGCAGCTGCTCGACCGGCTCGACGACCGTTTCCGCCTGCTGACCGGAGGGTCGAGGGCGGTGCTGCCCCGGCATCAGACGCTGCGGGCGCTGATCGATTGGAGTTACGCGCTGTGTTCGCAAGAAGAACGCCTGTTGTGGGAACGGGCCTCGGTGTTCGCGGGGGGCCTGGATCTGGAGGCGGCCGAGGCGGTGTGCGGCGAGGACGGGATCGACCCGCAGGACGTCCTCGACCTGGTGATCGGCCTGGTGGACAAGTCCGTGCTGATACGAGAGGACCATCCGGGCGGCGTACGCTACCGGATGCTGGAGACGCTGCGGCAGTACGGTCGCGAACGGCTCACGGGCTCCGGCTGCGAGCCCGCCCTGCAGCGACGGCACCGCACTTATTACCGCGATATGGCGGCGCGGGCCAGGGCGGAGCTGTTCGGGCCCGGCCAGGTGGCGTGGTTCGCCCGGCTGCGGCGCGAGCATGCCAACCTGCGGGCCGCCCTGGACAGCTGGCTGAACACGCCGGAGGAGGCCCGCGCGGGGCTGAGCATGTCCGGCGACCTGCTGTATCACTGGATCACCAGTTATTACCTGGCTGAGGGGCGCGGCTGGCTGGAGCAGGCGCTGGCCGCCGACACCGAGCCCAGCCCGGTGCGGGCCGGCGCCCTGTGGGCCGGCAGCTGGCTGGCGATCATTCAGGCCGACATACCGGCCGCCACCGCCCTGCTCGAGGAGAGCAGCCGGCTCGGCGAGGAGCTGCAGGACGAGCCGGTGCTGGCCTACGTGGCCCTGTTCCGCGGAATGGTGGCCATGTGCGAGGGGCGAACGGAAGCCGCGATCGAGCTATACAGGGACGCCCTTGCCCGCCATCGCCGTACCGGCGACCCGGTCGGGATCGCGCTGTCGCTCATCCGGCTGACGCTCGCCCACTCGTTCCTGGGTGACTCCTCGGCCGCCATCGCGGCGGGCGAGGAGTGCCTGGCCGAGTGCGAGGCCTATGGGGAGGGCTGGCACAAGGCGTACACGACGATGGCGCTGGGCGTGCAGGTGTGGCGCCAGGGGGATCTGGAGCGGGCGACCGAGCTGGAGAAGCAGAGCCTGACCTTCAACCGCGCGGTCGGCGACCCGCTCGGCGCGGGCGTCAACATCGAGGCGCTGGCCTGGATCGCCGCCAGCCAGGGCCGTCACCAGCGGGCGGCCCGCCTGCTGGGGGTGCTGGAGACCATGTGGAGCTGTGCCGGGGCGCCGCTGTCGGGGTACGGGCATCTGGCCCGCTACCACGACGACTGTGACCGGGCGATGCGTGAGGTGCTGGGGGAGGCGGCGTTCGAGACGGCCGTGCGGCGCGGGGCGCGTCTGCCGCTGGAGGAGGCTCTGGCCTACGCCCTGGAGGAGGACAAGCCCGAGCGGCCCGCCAAGGCGGCGGAGGAGACGCCGTTGACGCGGCGGGAGAAGGAGATCGCCGAGCTGGTCGCCCAGGGGATGACGAACAAGGAGATCGCGGCGTCCCTGGTGATCGCGCAGCGTACGGCGGAGGGGCACATCGAGCACATCTTGACCAAGCTGGGGTTCAACTCGCGGGCGCAGATCGCGGTGTGGGTGGGGGAGCGGGCCCGGGCCAACGGGCACGACTGAGGGATCGGTGCTGAGGAGGCGGGAACCGGCTCCAGGGTGAGGGCCGGTTCCGGCCGTCGGCGGTGTCAGTAGGGCAGTGCCCGTCCTGACGGGGTCCGCAGGTCCACACCCTGGGCGGGGCGGCGCGTCGGCCGCTTGGAGACGCGGATCCTTGTGTGGCGCACGATGCGTCGTTCCTTTCCCTCGGTGCCGCTCGGGCGGCAGGTACGGGTGTACGTGCCGGGCGGGCTCAGGCGGGCTCGCAGGCGCGGTCGCCGGTGACGAGTTCGAACCAGACGACCTTGCCGGCGACCCCCCAGCAGCAGGCCAGCCGGGCCAGCACCGGGTTGTGCCCGCGATCGGCGGCCTTGCGGCACGATGCGGTGAAGGCGAGCGCGCTGCGGTCGTCCTCGATCTCGCAGCGCAGCAGGTCGTCCTCGACCCACAGTGAGAGCCTGACCTTGGCGGTGGCGTGCCGCAGGGCGTCGGCGACCAGCGCGCCGACCAGCAGGTCGGCGTTCTTGGCGTGTTCGCACAACCCCCAGGCGGCCAACCGGACCGCGGTCATGCGCCGCGCGCTCGGCACCGCCGAAGGCCGTGCCGACAGCAGCCACGAGGCCGAGCGGTCCTGCCCCGCCCACCCGGCGCGAACGGCCAGGCCGTCCCCCATGGCCAGGAGCCCGTTCCAGGACAGCAGGCGCAGCGTGGGCTGCTGTCCGGCGGTGCCGTGCTCGATGTGCGGCTGCAACATGGCTGGCACGTGTATCGTCTCCTCCCCGTGTTGGCGCATGTGTTCAGAGACACGTTTAGCTTCGCTCCGACCCACCCACGGGGAAGACGGGATAAATCCCCATATGGGTACCTATTCACCCGTATGTCCGTACGGGGATGTCCGCGCCACGACCGGATGATCAAGGACGTGACCTGCACCGGAAGGCCTGCGCAGGACGGCCCCGCGGATAGTAGTCGACCGGTCGTAAACTGGCCTCATGGGCCGAACCAGTGATGCTCGCGAGCGGATCCTGAGCGCCGCACGCTCGCTCATCGAGACGCATGGTTACTCGGCCCTGGGGGTGGCCGAGATCTGCCGGGCCGCCGGCGTGCCCAAGGGCAGCTTCTACTACTTCTTCGACTCCAAGGAGTCCCTCGCGCTGGCCGTCATCGATGAGCACTGGGCCGCTCAGCAGCGCGCCTGGGCGACCGCTCTCAACGGTGACGCGCGGCCGCTGCCCCGGCTGCGCCGCTTGTTCGAGGAGACGGAGGCCGGCCTGCGTACCGCCCAGCAGAGCTGCGGCACCGTCTCGGGATGCCTGTTCGGCAACCTCACCCTGGAGATGAGCAACCAGACCGAGGCCATCCGCACCCGGCTGCAGGAGATCTTCGACGCGCAGGTCGAGATGGTCGCATCGGTCATCGCCGAGGCTCTCGAGCGGCAGGAGGTCGAGGTGGCAGACCCCCGGGAAGCCGCGCGGGCGGTGGTCGCCCAGCTCGAGGGCCAGGTGCTGTTCGCCAAGCTCTACAACAGCACCCACCGGCTCGGCCCCTTGTGGGCGAACTGCCTTGCCCTGCTCGGCGCCCGTACGCCACAAGGGGCCGTGGCCGGCACCTGACCATCCGCCCTGCCCCCGCCCTGCCCCTGTCCTGCCCCTGTCCACCGGCGCCCTCGGGGACGTCCTCTCCCTCGCCATGATGGTGGCCGCCGCTCGCCCCAGCCAGCGCCGTCGCGCTGCCATCCTCGTCGCCGATGATCGGCAGGAGACAAAAATCGATTGTGGCGCTCGCCGATGATCCAGTAGCCTGCGGCCAGCACTATCGGATCCGTCGTGGGGACTGTCGCGTGACGCCGCCTGCTCTCGCTGCCTGACATCTTCTTCTGCGCTTTCTCACCGGCCGCGTGGTCGGTCTCGCCGGGCTGCTCTGAATCGCTGAGCCGCCCCGGCCACTCAGCGTTTTGTGTCAGGTCTTAGAGAGATCATGTCTTCACAATCCCATAGAGATCATTTCGTGCTGCCCTGGACCGTGCGGAGGACTCGGCTGCCGCTGCTCACCGTGCGTTGCCTGGACTGCCGGGCGCAGGCGGCCACCGTCGGCGAGGGCAGGTTCCGGATCAACGCCAACGGCAAGCTGCTTGACGTGTGGCTGCTCGTCCGTTGCGTCGGCTGCGACCGGACCTCGAAGATCACCGTCCATGAGCGGGTGCCGGTCCGATCGCTGGATCCGGCCAGGCTCCGCGCCTTCGAGGACAACGATCAGGCGCTCGTCGCTGACGCGCTCCTGGACCCCGCGCTCGCGCGGCGCAACCGGTTCACCCTCGATTGGCGCGGCGCGTGGCAGCTGGAGTCATCGGCTGCCGAGACGGCATGGCCGTACCGGGTGGACGTCGCTTTCCTCGATCCCGTGCCCGTCCGCCCGGAGCGGCTGATCGCCCAGGGGCTCGGGATCAGCAGGGGCGAGGTCGGGCGCCGCATCAAGGGCGACCTCCCCCTCAACCGCACGACGACCGCAGACTTCTCGTTCGTCGTCATGCCCGCTGAATAGGGCCGGACAAAGTGGTGGGTGGGACTGAGGCTACGACCACGGCGACCGCCTCAGTCCCACTCCACCGGCAACATGTACGTCGTTCCCGGTGTCCACAACCTTGCACGAACCCAGCCGGAGGGTCAGCTCAGGCGCCTTCGCAGGAGGCAGAACTCGTTGCCTTCGGGGTCGAGCAGGACGTGCCAGGGCTCCTGGCCGGTCTGGCCGATGTCGGCCGGGCGCGCCCCGAGCTTCAGGAGGCGTTCGAGTTCGGCGTCCTGATCGCGGTCGGTGGCGTTGACGTCGAAGTGCAGCCGCGGCCTGCCCGCATTGAGCTCGGCAGCGGGGCTGAAGACCAGAGTCGGCTGCAATCCGCCGAACCCTTCCCGTGGTCCGATCTCCACCGCGCCGTCGTCAGTGTCGTCGAGCACGATGAAGTCCAGCACCTCGCACCAGAACGCCGCCAGCCGTTGCGGGTCCCGGCAATTGATGATCAGTTCAGAAATACGACAAGCCATGATCGGCACCTTACGGGGCATCCACCGCACGCCGCCAATCCTTGAGCGGATGCGGGTGGGGCCGTCGGTGACCCACGGGACCAGCCCGGGCCGGGGTCGCCCCGCAACCGCACAGGCCCGTTCGGAGCCGTGATCACGTGGCTGGAAAAGGATTGGACGGGATCATGCTCGGGCTTGTAGCTTGCAGTCGACCGTGACGCCGCCCGAGGAGGTGAGACCCATGAACGCTGTATCGCTGTGGGTGCTCCCCCTTCCCGTCACGGCCGGGCGATTGACGTAGGTGTCGCCGGGAGCGCCTCGCCAACAAGGCACTCCCGAAAGGCAACACCTATGCACTCTCAGATCTCCGCCGAGCCGCCGTCGGACGACAGGGTCGAGCGCGACGTCCCCGGACTCCGGTCGCCGGACTCCGGCGCCGATCGCGCGCCCCTCATGTACGACGTGATCATTGCCGGGTGCGGGCCGACCGGTGCGATGCTGGCCGCCGAACTGCGGCTGCACGACGTGCGGGTACTCGTTCTGGAGAAGGAAACCGAGCCCAAGTCGTTCGTCCGCATAGTCGGTCTGCATATTCGCAGTCTCGAGCTGATGGCCATGCGCGGACTGCTGGATCGCATTCTCGAACACGGAAGACAGCGCCCGGCCGGCGGTTTCTTCGCCGCCATCGCCAAACCCGCGCCCAAGGGCCTGGATTCCGCGCACGCTTATCTGCTGGGCATCCCGCAACCGGTCATCGAACGTCTGCTCGAAGAGCATGCGATCGCACTGGGTGCGCAGGTCCGGCGCGGTTGCGCGGTGGCCGATTTCGAGCAGGACGACGAGGGTGTGACCGTCGAGCTGGCCGACGGGGAACGGCTGCGTTCGCGCTATCTCATCGGCTGTGACGGCGGGCGCAGCACGGTGCGCAAACTGCTCGGCGTCGGCTTCCCCGGCGAGCCCTCGCGGACCGAGACGCTGATGGGCGAGATGGGAGTGGGTGTGCCGCAGGAGGAGATCGCCGCCAAGGTGGCCGAAATCGGCGCGACCCATCAGCCATTCTGGCTGCGGCCCTTCGGCAGAGGAATCTACAGCGTCGTGGTCCCCGCGGCGGGAGTCGGCGATCGCGCGGAACCGCCCACCCTCGAGGATTTCCAACAACGGCTGCGCACCATCGCCGGAACCGATTTCGGCGTGCATTCCCCGCGCTGGTTGTCCCGCTTCGGGGATGCCACCCGGCTGGCCGAACGTTATCGGGTCGGGCGGGTGCTGCTGGCCGGCGATGCGGCACACATCCATCCACCCACCGGCGGACAGGGCCTCAACCTGGGCGTTCAGGACGCGTTCAACCTCGGCTGGAAACTGGCCGCACAGATCCGCGGCTGGGCGCCGGACACACTGCTGGACACCTACCAGGCCGAACGTCATCCGGTCGCCGAGGACGTGCTGGACAACACCCGCGCCCAGATGGAACTGCTGTCCACCGAACCGGGCCCGCGGGCCGTGCGCAGGCTGCTCACCGAGCTGATGGACTTCGACGAGGTGAACCGCCATCTGATCGAGAAGATCACCGCGATCGGCGTCCGCTACGACTTCGGCGCAGGCCCCGACCTGCTCGGCCGCCGCCTGCGCGACATCGACGTGGAACAGGGCCGGCTCTACGGTCTGCTGCATCGCGGCCGCGGCCTGCTGCTGGACCGCACCGAACGCCTGACCGTCGGCGGCTGGTCAGACCGGGTCGACTACCTCGCGGATCCCACTGCGGCACTGGATGTTCCGTGCGTCCTGCTACGCCCCGACGGCCACGTCGCCTGGATCGGCGACGATCAGCAGGACCTGGACGACCACCTCTCCCGCTGGTTCGGCAAGCCCGCCGACTGATTCGCCTGAGCAACGGAACATGAATGCGAGCGAGGCTTCGGCGGCGTAACAGGCCGAAGGCCGTCAGCGGGTGGCGGCGGCGAGTCCGGCGAGGTCGAGTGCGTCACCTTTGACCTCGGCCAGCCACTCGTCCTGGATGTACTCGAAGCCGCCGGTCTCGGTGTCGAGCAGGCCGATGCTTGCGGCCGTCACCCGTTGTCCGGGGTTGCCGGGCTCCGGCTCCCACCTGGTGTTCTTGGGCTGTACCAGCTGGGCGAGCGCGTAGGAGGTCGTGCGGCCGTAGTGGCGTGGGCCGTTGGGGTGGTGGTAGTGGCCGCTGATGTGCAGGCGCGGCTGCAGGTGTTCGATGAGCCGGGTCAGCTTCGCCGAGCCCTGCACGTTCCCGCGCCGGTCGCGTGACATCCCGTACGGGCCGTCGTGGGTGACCAGGACGTCCACGCCACCCGGTTCGACGGCACTCAGCCGCGCGTAAGCGCTCTCGTCCAGATCCATCTTCCCGGGAGCCTCGATCAGTCCCAGGAACGCCACCCGCTGCCCGGCGACCTCGACCACGGTTCCGCAGGCGACATGGCGGTAGGCGCCGAGCGGGTCCACCTGCACGACCTCGGCGGCCGCCGCGTCATGCAAGGAGGCCAGCCAGTCGTGATCCTCGTGGTTGCCGCTGACGAACAGCACGGAAGGGACCTGCCCGAGGGCCAGGCGCACGCCTTCGGCGAACGACGGCGACGGATCGAGCAGGCGCAAGAAGTCCCCCTGGGCGGGATGGTCCCGCCAGAAGCGGCGGCTGGACTCGTCGAACCGCTCGAACGACGGGTACGCGCCCAGATCTCCGACCTGGATCACGGCGTCGAGGCGGATGCCGCGACGATTCTGGAGCAGTACCGCAGCGCCCAGCGCGTGCAGCACACAACCGTGGACATCACCCACAAAAGCGATCTTCATCGCCTGTCGACCTTTCGCGAAGAGCCATTCGGACATGGCTCGGCACCGGTCGAGCGGCGCAACGATGCGGTGTCAACCACCGGCCCTGGACCGGTGACTCACATCCCAGCGCTCCACCGCCATCTCGACGACCGAACCGGGTCGAGCATCGCACCCACTCGGAAGACCGGTCAAATCCAGCGCTGTGCCGGGGAGGCGGCGGTGACGTGAGGGTCCACCGTCGGGCCGCCCGACAACGATCCGTCTCCACCGGCGTGCGTTGGGAGTCCGGGCCTCTCAGGTGCGAGGAAACACGTCCCGGCGCAAGCCTTCCTGACCTTTGACTTCGCCCCGCCCGGACCCCTACGGTCCAATAGTCGACCGGTCGGCTAGTTATGAAGACGGCAGGCCGCGGCATCCCACCCCATCCCGGAGAAGGTCATCATGAGCACCCAGAAGGTCGCAGTCATCACCGGCGGCTCGCAAGGCATCGGCGCCCACCTCGTCGAGGCCTACCGCAAGCTCGGCTACGCCGTCGTCGCCACCTCCCGCACCATCACCCCCTCCAACGACGCGGACGTCCTGACCGTCCAGGGCGACATCGCCGACCCCGCCACCGCCGAAGGTGTCATCACCGCCGGCGTGGAGCGCTTCGGCCGCATCGACACCCTGGTCAACAACGCCGGAATCTTCGTCGCCAAGCCCTTCACCGACTACACCCAGGGCGACTACGCCGCCGTGATCGGCGTGAACCTCGCCGGCTTCTTCCGCATCACCCAGCTGGCCGTCGAGCGGATGCTCACCCGGGGCGGCGGCCACATCGTCAACGTCACCACGAGCCTGGTCGACAACGCCGACGCCCGGGTCCCCTCCGTCCTGGCCTCGCTCACCAAGGGCGGACTGCAGTCCGCCACCAAATCCCTCGCCATCGAGTACGCCACTCGCGGCATCCGCGTCAACGCCGTCTCGCCCGGCACCATCAAGACGCCCATGCACCCCGAGAACACCCATGAGATGCTCGCCGGCCTGCACCCGGTCGGCCGGATGGGGGAGCCGGGCGACATCGTGGACGCGGTGACCTACCTGGAGAACGCCGCGTTCGTCACCGGCGAGATCCTCCACGTCGACGGCGGCATGAGCGCGGGCCACTGAGGGAGAACAGCGATATGACAGACACCGAAACGATCCTGCGTGGCGTCCTCGACCGGTGGAAGGCGGGCGTCGACGGTCACCGGCCGGATCGGGTCGCGTCGGTGTTCACCGAGGACGCGATCTTCCAGGGGCTTCGCCCCTACAGCGTGGGACGGCAGGGAGTCGCCGACTACTACGCCTCCCAGCCTGCCGGCCTGTCGGCCGCGTACCACGTCCTGGAAAGCCGGCGCCTGTGCGACGACGTCGTGCTCGGCTACCTGAGCGTCGACTTCTCGTTCACGGACCGGCCCACGGTCAGCGTCAACCTCCTCGTCCTGCTGAAGCGCTCGCAGGCCGATTGGCTCATCAGCCACTACCAGGTCTCCCGCCTCGGCTGAGACCGGCCTGCCGGGTCCGGGCGCGGCGATGCGCCCGCCCGGACCCGGCCGCCCCTCCGATCCACATACGAAGGCAGAACAAGGCAGAACACAGCATGCGCAACACCACCCTGGGCACCCACGGACCGCAGGTCGGCGTCATCGGCCTGGGCGCCAGGGGGATGAGCTTCATGTACGACATGGCGGCCCCCCGCGACGAAGCCACCTCCGTCTCCGTCATCCACCAGGCCCTCGACCTGGGCGTGACCTTGATCGACACCGCTGACGTCTACGGCCCCCACACCAACGAGGAACTCCTCGGACGGGCCCTGACCGGCCACCGCGACCGCGCCGTGCTCGCCACCAAGGTCGGCCGGGTCGCCGACCGGATCGACGCCACCCCGGCACAGGTCGCCCTGGCCTGGCTCCTCGCCCAGGGCCCGCACGTGGTCCCCATCCCCGGCACCAAGACCCCGAAATGCCTCGCCGACAACGCGGGCGCCGCACACGTCCGGCTGTCCGCGGCCGACCTCGCCGACCTCGACGCCGTCCCGGCCCCCGTCGGCGCCCGTTACTGGCCGTCCCACCCCCGCCGCCGGGGACCCGTCAGCCGCGGGGCGCGTACATGATCACCAAGACGCCCGCCAGGCACACCAGCGCCCCCACGACATCCCACCGATCTGGCCGGAACCCGTCGGCCACCACACCCCACAGCAGCGACCCCGCCACGAACACCCCGCCGTACGCGGCCAGAATCCGCCCGAAATGCGCATCCGGCTGCAACGTGGCCACGAACCCGTACAGGCCCAGCGCGATCACCCCCGCGCCCGCCCACACCAGCCCACGCTGCTCCCGCACCCCCTGCCACACCAGCCACGCCCCGCCGATCTCGAACAGGGCGGCCAACACGAACAACACCAGCGAACGCACCACACTCATGCCCGCCATTGCACCAGCCCCCACCCGCGCCACGCACACGGGGCTCACCCGCTCCACAACCAAGATCGTGACAGACCCTCGCCGGAACCGACATGATCGAACGCATGACAGCCGACGGGAACACCCGCTTCGACGAGGGCGCCACGGCGGTACGCCGCCACGTCTGGAACGGCAAGGTGTGGACGGCCGCGCCGTACCGGGTCCTGCAGGACACCGACGAGTACTTCGTGGTGGCCGGCTGGCCAGGGCTGAAGAGCCTCGCCTCGACCACCTGGATCACCTCCTTCCTCGACGGCGGCAGCCGCCGCGAGCAGACCATCGACGAGCTGGCCTCGGGCCGGTGGGAGCTCGGGTGGTGGACCTGGCGGGGCACCGTCGTGCGCAGCTGGTACGGCATCGACAAACACTTCACCGTCCGCCAGTTCTTCGACGCCGACCACCGCCCGCTGACCTGGTACATCGACTTCGACCTGCCCAAACAGCGCACCCGCCTGGGCATCGACACCTTCGACCTCCTGCTCGACCTGATCGTCGAACCCGACCTGTCCCGGCACCGGTGGAAGGACGAAGACGAATATCGGCACGGCAGACGGCTCGGGCTCATCGACGACCGGGTGCACCGGCACGTCACCGCGGCCCGCGAGGAGGTCGTCGGACTCGTCGAGACCCGGCAGGGCCCCTTCGCCTGCGACTGGTCGCCCCCGGCCCACGAGCTGTGGCAGACGCCGACGCTCCCCGGCGACGCCCTCGAGACCCTCTGAGAACCCCGGCGGGGGGCTCCATCCTGCGCGTCCACAATGGGTCATTTGCCTACATAGGGGATGGTCCTGACTTCAGCTCGGCATCCACCCCCGTGACGGGGGAAGGCCAGAGAGGGGATGGCAGCCTTCGTCCCAGACGCTCAGGAGGGGGACGACCATGTCACCGGGCAAGAGGAAACCGGATCTGCCGAGCCTGATGTTCGCCGAGCAGCCGGACGGGAGCTTCGTGACGTCCCTGCGCGGGCTCGCGGTGCTGCGGGAGCCGCTGCTGAACAAGGGCACCGCGTTCTCCCCGCAGGAGCGCGCCGAGCTGGGACTGCAGGGCCTGCTCCCACCGGCGGTCGAGACGCTGGAGGAGCAGGTGCGCCGCACGTACGTGCAGTACGGGCGGCAGCAGACGAACCTCCTCAAGAACGTCTACCTGGAAGCGCTGCGCGACCGCAACGAAGTGCTCTACTACCGGCTGCTGAGCGACCACCTGCGCGAGATGCTGCCCATCGTCTACGACCCCACGGTGGCCGAGGCGATCCGCACCTACAGCCACGAGTACCGCCGCCCGCGAGGGGTGTACCTGTCGATCGACGACGTGGACGGGATCGAGCGGGCCTTCCAGAGCCTCCAGCTGGGCCCGGACGACGTCGATCTCATCGTGGCCTCCGACGCCGAGGAGATCCTGGGCATCGGCGACTGGGGAGTGGGCGGCGGGGCCGGCATCGCGGCCGGCAAACTGGCCGTCTACACCGCCGCCGCGGGCATCGACCCCGCCCGCGTCATCCCGGTCGCCCTCGACGTCGGCACCGACAACGAGGCGCTGCTGAACGACCCCACCTACGTCGGCAACCGGCACTCGCGCGTACGGGGGCGGCGCTACGACGCCTTCATCGACGCCTACGTCACCACGGCCACCCGGATGTTCCCCGGCGCCATGCTGCACTGGGAGGACTTCGGCCCCTCCAACGCCCGGCGGATCCTGGAGAAGTACACCGAGCGCATCTGCACCTTCAACGACGACATGCAGGGCACCGGCGCCATCGTGCTGGCCGCCATGCTCGGCGCCGTCCGCGTCTCCGCGACACCGATGCGCGACCAGCGCATCGTGATCTTCGGCGCCGGAACCGCCGGCATCGGCAACGCCGACCAGCTGCGCGACGCGATGATCCGCGACGGCCTGGACCGCGACACCGCCACCCGGCGGATCTGGCCCATCGACAAGCAGGGCCTGCTCATCGACGACATGACCGGCCTACGCGACTACCAGCAGCCCTACGCCCGCCCCCGCGACGAGGTCGCCGGCTGGTCCCGGGACGAGCACGGCATCTCGCTGGCCGAGGTCGTCCGGCGGGTCAAGCCGACCATGCTGCTGGGCACCTCCACCGTCCACGGCGCGTTCACCGAGGAGATCGTGCGCTCGATGGCCGCGCAGGTCCAGCGGCCGATCATCTTCCCGATCTCCAACCCGACCGAACGCATCGAGGCGATGCCCGCCGACCTGATCCGCTGGACCGGCGGCCGCGCCTTGATCGCCACCGGCATCCCGGTCGAGCCGATCACCCACAAGACCGTCACCTACGTCATCGCCCAGGCCAACAACGCCCTGCTGTATCCAGGGCTGGGGCTGGGCGTGGTGGTCTCGCGAGCCCGCCGGGTCAGCTCCGGCATGCTGCAGGCGGCCGCCGAAGCCGTCGCCGGCATGGTCGACGTCTCGGCCGCGGGAGCCTCGCTGCTGCCCCAGGTGGACAATCTGCGCGAGGTCTCGGCCACGGTGGCCGTGGCCGTCGCCAACCGGGCCGCCGAGGAGCACCTGGCCCGCACCACGCTGCGCGACACGGTGCAGCAGGTCCACGAGGCGATGTGGCAGCCGGCCTACCGCGCGATCCGCGGGAACGGGCGATGAGCACGCCACGGGTCCGGGACGTGCCGATCGGGCTGCACGAGACCGGCACCCGGACGGAAAGCGACTCGCTCGGCGAGATCGAGGTCCCGGCCGGGCACTACTGGGGCGCCCAGACCCAACGGTCGCTGATCCACTTCGACATCGGCGACGACCGCATGCCCAAAGCCGTCTACCACGCCTACGGCTACATCAAGAAGGCCGCCGCGATCGTCAACGCCCGCGCGGGCCGCCTGCCCCGGTGGCAGGCCGACCTGATCAGCCGCGTCGCCGACGAGGTCATCCGCGGCGACCTGGACGGCGAGTTCCCGCTGTACGTGTGGCAGACCGGCTCGGGCACCCAATCCAACATGAACGTCAACGAGGTGATCTCCAACCGGGCGATCCAGCTCGTCGGCGAGCGGCTGGGCAGCAAGGACCCGATCCACCCGAACGATCACGTGAACATGGGCCAGTCGTCCAACGACACCTTCATCACCGCCATGCACCTCGCCGCCGCCCAGGCCATCGACGACCACGTGCTGCCCGCCGCCGCCAGGCTGCGCGACAGCGCCCAGACCAAAAGCCGGGAATGGGCGCACGTGGTCAAGATCGGGCGCACCCATCTGGAAGACGCCACCCCGCTGACCGTCGGCCAGGAATGGTCCGGCTACGCCGCCCAGCTCGGCGACGCCATCGACCACCTCGAACGCACCCGCACCGGCCTGTACCGGCTGGCCGTCGGCGGCACCGCGGTCGGCACCGGCCTGAACGCCCCGCCGCGGTTCGGCGAACAGGTGGCCGCACAGATCGCCGAGCTCACCGGGCGGCCCTTCGTCAGCGCGCCCAACAAGTTCGCCGCCCAGGCCTCCTGCGACGACCTGGTTCGCGCCTCGGCGGCGCTGCGCACCCTGACCGTGCCGCTGTTCAAGTTCGCCAACGACCTGCGCTGGCTGGGCTCCGGGCCCCGTACCGGCCTGCGCGAGCTGATCCTGCCGGCCAACGAGCCGGGCTCGTCGATCATGCCGGGCAAGGTCAACCCGACCCAGGCCGAAGCCATGCTGATGGTCGCCATCCAGGTGGCCGGCAACGACACCGCCGTCTCGATGGCCGGCGGCGAGGGCAACTTCGAGCTGAACGCCTTCCGCCCCGTCATCATCAGGAACGTGCTGCACTCGGCGCGCATCCTGGCCGACATGATGGACCACTTCCGCACCTACCTGGTCGAAGGGGCCCGGCTGAACACCGAGACACTGCACCACAACATCGAGCACTCGATCATGATGGTGACCGCGCTCAGCCCCGTCGTCGGCTACGACCGGGCCGCCCACATCGCCCACCACGCCCTCGACAAGGGCCTGCCGCTGAAGGAAGCGGCGCTCCAATGCGGCATCTCCGCGGACCTCTACGACAAGATCGTCGATCCCGAACGCCTCACCCGACCCGGCGTACCCAGCCCTGACGGCGGCACCCGGCACTGAACAACGGCACTGAAGAACGACATCGCTCCGGCCGCACTGAGCCGTGCACGCCCGTTGAAGATGGTCGACACCGCGACGTCCGACCTATGAAATGTGCTGAATCCATGCCGCTGCCCGATCTAGGGTGCGGGCATGTCGTACGTGCTGCGCGGTGTTGTCGGTGACTTCGACCATCTCCGGTTCCTGCCGGATGACGTGCCGCGGGCTGTGGTGGTGCCGCTTCGGCAACGCTTGGGGCTGCTGCCGGTTACCGACGAGGTTTTCAACGAGCTGACCGACGTACGGCAGGAGGCCGGGCCGTTCAGGTGGATGTCGCCGGCGTTCGCCGAGAGGCTGGAGGTCTGGTCACGCGGCGGTCGAGTCGCTTACGTGGAGGCGGACTTCTGGGGTGGTGACGGCAGCCAGACCGCTGCCCTGTGGGAGAACGGCCGTCAGACCTGGGGTCCCGAGCACGCCTGGATCCCTGCGACTGCGCGACCGTGCGAGGACTGGCCGATCAACGCCGTGCTCGCGCGCCTCGGAGCGATCGGGACCGCTGCGCTGGACCTCTTCGACGCGGTCGGCTTCGGGCAGGAGCGCGACATGGAGGGGTGGCGCCGGGCGGGCGTGCGTGCCCTGGACGCCGCCGACTACGACGCCTGGGAGGCGGCGCGCCGTGCGAAGGAGGAGGCCGATGCCCGCGCCGCCGCCGAACGTGACAGGTACGTCAGGCGTGACGATGTCCCCGTCGTACTCGACGGCAGGGCGGTGATGGAGGTGCTCGGCATCCCGTCGTCCCCGCTGGTGGGGGCCGCGATCCGGCATCTTCAGGAGGTTCACCTGGAACGCGGCTCCCTTGCCCCCGACGAGGCCGCCACCGAGCTTCGCCGCTGGGCCCAGAGCCTGTGAAGTGCTCGATGAGGCCGCCCGCCGACCAGGCCGACCCCCAGCGCCGACATCGGTTCCGCCATCGATGCGACATGCTTCCAACGCCAGTCAACGTACCTTAAAGATCATCTCACTCTGACCTGCGAGAAGAGGCCAAACCCAAGATAACGATTGCCGACCGGACCCGTACGTACCGTCTCCTCGGGCTGACCACCACCGCCCGTTACGTCCGGATCGCCGTCGAGCCGGCCGGCAGCGCCTGGTCGTTCACCGACGAGGTGGAGGTGCGCACCATCTGACTGGACCCCAGTTCCGGCGCCCATCCGTCCCCGTCCGGCGACGTGTCCGGAATCGGCCGCGCCCGGTCCGCGAAACTGGCGGGCCGGCTAGTAGGCGTCACCGGGACGCCCTACGACATTGGTCCGCATGAAGAGAGACAAGCAGAAACGGGGAAGCGGGAGCCGGTCCCCCAAGAGGACCAGAAAGGCGGCAGGCGAGCAGAGCGAGCCCATCCGTGCCCTGGTCAAGACCAAGCGGGACGCACTGCCTGTGAACGCACCGCCGCCGAGCACCCTGGCGGGACTGATGTCGTTCAGGGATGTGTCCGAGTCATATCTCCTGCCTTTTCTCGATATGAATGACCTCTTCGAGCTGGCCGCGACGAACAGCTCTTTTCTGGTCAAGGTGGCCGACTTCGTGTTCAACCCCGCCTCGGCGGGCCCCGGCAGGAGCTTACGGATCCCGCCGCCCTCCCTGGCGTCGACTCAGACCAGGCCCGCCACCCACTGGAACGCCTTGCTCAACGAACCTATCGATCTGTACCAGGTAATCTTCAGCGAGCGGACGGAACGGGAATATGCCCTGTACTCCGCCGTGAAATATTGGCTCATCCACGTGGCCAGGCTCGGCCCCCGGGTGCCTCCCAGGCAGCTGCTGTGGACCTTGAAAGAAATGTACGGGCGCGGCCTGGACCGGCAACTCGTGACGGCCCACGATCAGAGATCCGATGAGTCCGAGGACACCGAGGCCGCCACTGAGCCCTACGACGGCGCTCGCAAGCTCTTCGAGATAGCGACCGACATCGTCGCACCCACCGAGAACAGGGTCCAGCTTCCCCTGCTGGTCGCCGACCTCGCGGCGATGAACAACCTGCCCCTCGATCAGCAAACCGTCGAGGAACTGAACGGCATGATGGCCGACCTGCCCATCTGGAACAGTGAGCGGGACGACCCGCTGTTCAAGGACCGGATGAACGAGCACGCAGCAGAAGCGGAAAAGGAGCAGAAGTGACCGCCGACCCGGTGGCCATCGCCGATGCCGTACGCGGCAGGCTGCGCAGCAAGCTCGACCTGTCCAGGGGCTGGGTGACCGCCGCCGGGCACGGCGGCCTGGACGCCGTCTATCGCCGCGGCGCCCGGCGTGACCCGCTGCCCGAGCAGGCCGGCGCCGAACCGCTGGCCTGGGCGCTGGCCCATCTGCGTGACGCCGGCGAATGCCTGGGCACCCTGAACGGCTTCCCGGCCGACGGCGCCTCCGCGCCCGTCAAAAAGGTGAGCGCGGCGATGCCGCAGGCCGTCACCGCGCTGAGCCAGGCGTACGACTCCTGCCAGGACCTCGCCACGTCACCGCCGCAGACCGACGCCAGGACCAAGCGGCACGCCGACGTCAGCCGGCGACTGGACTCCATCATCAAGACCCTGGAGGACCTGCAACTCGAATGCGAGGACCTGCGCGCGAACTTCGACCCCTCCGCGCGCGCCCAGCAGAACAACGCCGGGCGCGCCACGGTGCCCGCGCTCAACCGCCTGGCGCAGATCATCGACCAGGCGAAACGCTGCTGTCTCAAGGCCGCGATGGCGCTGCGGGGCGTCGAGGACGAGGCCGTCCTGGGCGCGGCAGAAGGTACGAGTGCGACCCCGTACGCCTGGCCCTTGCTGCCTTATCTCGACGATCAGGAGGTGGTGCTGGCGTATCTGGACATTCCCGCCGATGAGACGCGGCGCGACGCCACCGACACCCTTCTCGCCCAGGCCGTGCTCGACCCGGCGAGCAGGCAGCACATCCACGAGGCCGTCCAGGCGGTCAACGCGGAGCGGACGGCCCGGACCTGACGGCCCATCGACTGACGCCCTGAGCCCGCTGCCCGAAGCCCGTCCGGGCAGCGGTCTCAGGGCGTGCTGGTGAAGGGAGGAGGACGTGGCCCGGCTGTCTCTGCCGGGTCACCCTCCATCCCAGCTGCCCAGGGCCGCTAGGTGATCGCCTCGTGGGGTCCCGGATCGTGGCAGGCGGCCGCTGGGGTTAGGCACCGCCGCTCGAGACGGTTCCGTCGACGTCGTGGGTGGGGACGGCGACGGAACGCTGACCGGTGATCACCGCTGGTGTGTCGTGGGCGCGGGCCGGTCATGGCATCACGACGAGTCGCCTGCCTTTGAGGTCGGTTCGCTGCCAGGCGGTCGCGATGTCGCTCAGCGGGACCTTCTCCACCTCGAAGGTGAGCTCGCCGGACCGCGTCCACGTCACGACCTGCTGGTACACCTCGTCCATGGTCTGCCGGTCGAGGCCCTTGGCCGCGCCGTAGATCTCCACGCCGGAGGTGCGCAGGCTCGACCCGGCGATGGCGACCTCGGTGCCGGCCGACTCGCCGATCTGGACCACCCGGGTCGGCTTGCCGAAGGCGAACGACCGCGGCACCAGGGCGCGCAGCAGGATCTCGCTGGGCCTGCCCCACAGGTAGTCCACGACGACGTCGTAGCCGTCCCCCCTGGCGTCGAGATACGCCTGCGCCAGCGCCTCGTCGGAGACCGCGGTGTTGATCACCGTGTCGGCTCCGATGGCCTGCACCTCGCGCAACTGGTTGTCGTCGCGGCCGGTGGCCACGATCCGGCCGGCGCCCAGCAGTCGGGCCACCTTGACCGCGAGCCGCCCGGCGACCCCGGTGGCGCCCTGCACCAGCACCGTCTCCCCGGGAACGAACCCCGCGGCCGTCTTCATCGACATCGCGGTGACGGCCGAGGCCATCACCGCTACCACGGCCGGGTCGATGCCGTCGGGGATCGGCATGTAGGAGCCCTGGGGCACGACGGCCTTCTCGGCGAGCGCGCCGTAGGGCAGGCGGATGTTGCCGAACCCGACGAGCGTGCCGTCCGGGAGGGCGCCGATGCCGTCGAAGGCAGGGATCACCGGAAGCCGGCCGATGTACTTCTCGCTGGCGTAGTGCGTACCGGCCGCGATCGCCTTGTCGACGTTCTCGACGGCGACCGCCTTGACATCGATGATCACCTCGCCGTCGCCGGCCACCGGATCGGGGAAGTCCTCATAGCGCGGGATGCCGCCGGCCTCGTGGAGCACCGCTGCCTTCATCCCAGTTCCTGCCCGAACAAGCGGGCGATCCGCGTCTGCCACGCCGCCAGGACGCGAGGCGGACGGGCCGGAGAGTGGTTGAACCCGTGGTGGTGCGAACGGTGGTGCGAACGGTGGTGCGTGTGCGAGCGCCGCCGCTCATGGGCGTGGCGGGCCTGGCCCTGGTGCCCGGTCGGCTGCTCGAGGTGCGCGGGAACCCCCGATATGCGATGGGTCGCCCAGTGCAGCAGGTCGCGAAGCGGGTGCTGGTGTCTCATCGTTGCCTCCTCTGGCGCGCGAGTCTCTATCACCGATAGAGAACTCTATCACTGATAGACTCCGGAAGGGAGGTGCCGGAATTGGCTTTGGACAAGCAGCGGATCGTCACCGAGGCCGTCGCGCTACTGGACGCCGAGGGTCTCGACGGCGTGACCACGCGCAAACTGGCCGCCCGGCTCGGCGTACAGTCGCCGACCCTTTACTGGCACATCCCGAACAAGGCGGCGCTGGTCACCGCGATCGCCGAGGCGATTCTTGAGCAGCAGTTCCCCGAACTGGCGTCGCCCGCGCCGGAGGAGCACTGGCAGGACTGGCTGATCGGCCTGGCCGAGCGGCTGCGCCGCGCACTGCTGGCCCACCCGGACGGAGCCCGGATCATCGCGGCCTCCCAGCTGTCCCTCAAGATGGCCGCCATCTCCGAACTGGCGATGAGCACACTGGTCGGGCGGGGCATTCCCCTGCGGCAGGCTCGCCTGATCGTGTTGACGGTGTTGCGCTTCACCGTCGGCTACGTCCTGGAGGAACAGGCCGGCCGCCCCGACGCGGACGCCCTGGACGGCTTCGACATGGCCGCCTACGCCACGGCGCACCCCACCGTGATGGCCGGCGTGACAGAGTACTTCCAGGCCGGCCGCACCGTCGACGACCTGTTCCGCGACTGCCTGGAACAGATCATCCACGGTCCTGCCGCGCAGTCCGGCCCCACGTCCTGACCAGTCATCCGCTCCGCAGAGTGAGCGACGACGACTTTCCCCGCGTGGAAGCCTTCGACTGCCCGATGTCCTCCTGCGCCGCCCCTGCCGGATCGCCCTGCCGCACCGGCCGGGGCAAGATGGCCGGCCGGTACGCCAGCGCCCCCACGGCCGCGGCAGGCGCACGAACTCCAGAACCGGGATCTCCGCGGGAGCCCGCCCGCCGTCACCGGGAACGCCGCCCCTCTCGGGGTGGTGGGTCCACGCGCTCGAGCCGGGTCCAGCCCGTCCAGCCGCGCTCCTTCAGCAGCTCGATCAGCCGGCGGGCCGGCGGCGCCGAGTCGAACGCCAGATCGTCCATCAACTGGACGAACGGCGGCTCGACCCCCGCCACGTCGACATAGTCCTCACCCTGCTCCTCGGCCATCCGCGTGATGTAGGCGGCCAGCTCGTCGGCCAGCTCGGCCAGCCTCGGGTCCCCGGCGCTCCAGTCCAGAGCCCGGCCCAGGGTGAGATAGAAGTCGGCGAGCTGCGGCTCGGCGAGCTGCTCCCGCTTGCGCGCCACCCACTCCGCCACCCGCTCGGGGGAGTGCGCCGCCAGCGGGATCCAGCCGTCACGCTCGACCTCCACGATCCGCTCATCCACCCCGAGCGCCCGCAACCGGTCCAGAAACTCCACCACCTCCGGCGGCAGCACCAGCTGGTCCCCGGCCGCGAGCCGGGCGATCCGCTCCCGCAGCCGCTGCCGCTCCCGGATCTCCGCCCGCAGCCGCCGGTCGATGTCCGCGACCGCCGCCGCGAACTCCTCCTCATCGGCCCGCAGCAGCTCCCGCACCCGCGCCAGCGGCACCCCCGCCCCCGTGAGCGTCCGGATCTTGATCAGCTCCACCACAGCACCGGCCTCGTACCGGCGATAACCGGAATGGTCCCGCCCCGGCTCCGGCAGCAACCCCTTGGCGTGATAGTGCCGCACCGCGCGCACCGTCACCCCGGCATACGACGCCAGCTCGCCGATGGTCAGCATCATCCCAGTCTCCTAGCGCGCGGCGCGAGTCCGGTAGAGGCGCCGCGACCACGCATAGCCGGCCGACCCGATCACCGCGCACCAGCCCACGGCCCACAACACCTCAGGCCCCGCCGGCGACCCGGCCAGCAGACCGCGGAACGCGTCCATGATCGGCGTGAACGGCTGATGCTCGGCGAACCACCGCAACCCCGACGGCATCGACGCGACCGGTACGAACCCGCTGCCCACGAACGGCAGCAACACGAAGATCGTCGGCAGGTTGCTCGCGGTCTCCGGGTCCGGACTGGCCAGCCCCAGCGCCACGGCGAACCACGTCATCGCCAACGACACCAGCACCAGCAGAGCCGCCAGGCCCAACCACTGCATCACCGATGCGCCGCTGTCCAGACCGATCAGGAACGCCACCCCCACGACCACCACGAGCGCGAACGCCGTCTGGATCATCGCGCCCAGCACGTGACCGGTGAGCACCGAGACCTTGGCGATGGCCATCGTCCGGAACCGGTCGATGATCCCGTTCGTCATGTCGGTGGCGACCAGAACCGCCGTCCCGATGGACACGCTCGCCACCGTCATCATCAAGATCCCGGGCGTGATGAACGTCAGATAGTCGCCGCGGCCCCCCGCCGAAGCCCCCGGCAGACCGGCGCCCATGGTGCCGCCGAAGACGTAGACGAACAGCAGCAGGAACAGCAGCGGCTGGCCGACCAGCATCAGCGTCATCGACGGGTAGCGGGCCATACGCCTCAGGTTGCGCCGCAGCATGGTCGCCGAATCACGCACGGCATAGCCGACACCGCTCATGCCGGCACCTCCTCGGCGGCGGGGCGGCCGGTGAGGGCCAGGAACACGTCGTCCAGATCCGGGGTCCGCACGGCCAGCCCGGTGACCGCGCCGTCGTCTCCGATCCCGTCCAGCAGCCGCCGCAGCGCGGCCAGACTGCCGTCATGCGGCACGGTCACGGTGAGCGCCCCGGCGTCCGGGACCGCTCCGGGCAACCGGCGCGCCAGCTCCGCCACCCGCTCGCCGTCGACGACCTGCAGCTCGATGTGACCGCCGGGGACCAGCCGCTTCAGCTCGGCCGCGCTGCCCTCGGCGACCAACCGGCCCCCGTCCAGCACCCCGATCCGGTCGGCCAGCTGGTCGGCCTCCTCCAGGTACTGGGTGGTGAGGAAGACGGTGACCCCGCCGGCCACCAGCTCCCGCACAATGCCCCACAGGTCACGGCGGCTACGCGGATCCAGGCCGGCGGTCGGCTCGTCGAGAAAGATCAGCCGCGGCCCCGCCACCAGGGTCATCGCCAGGTCCAGCCGCCGCTTCATACCGCCCGAGTACGTCACCGCGCGCCGATCGGCGGCACCCACCAGATCGAACCGCTCCAGCAACCGCCCCACCACACTCTCGGCCCGCCGCCGGTCCAGATGCCCCAGGCCGGCCATCAGCCGCAGATTCTCCCGCCCGGTCAGCAACTCGTCCACCGCCGAGAACTGCCCGGTCACCCCGATCGACGCGCGCACCCGCTCCGCCTCGCCGCGCACGTCGTACCCGGCCACCCGGGCCTGCCCGGCATCCGCGGGCAGCAACGTGGACAGGATCCGCACCGTGGTGGTCTTACCGGCCCCGTTGGGGCCGAGCAGGGCATAGACGGTGCCCGCGGGAACGCTCAGGTCGACTCCGGCGATCACCTCAAGGGCGCCGTACGCCTTGCGCAGCCCGGCCACCTCGATCGCACTGGTTTTCGTGGTCATGCCGACCATGCTGAGAGATTGACCCTGCGTCAGGGTCAAACCGCCGCCGCACGACCTCCGCGCAGGCGGCACCGCCGTAGGCATGCGGTCACAGCACGGGAGAGCACCACCATCGTCCCGGCCGGACGGCAGGTCAGGTGGCGGCAGGAGTGGAGCGCGTGGCCAGCTGATCGAGCGAGATGCCGAGCACATCAGCCAGGGCGGCGATCGTGAAGAACGCAGGCGTGGCGATCCGGCCGGTCTCGATCTTGCGAAGGGTCTCGGCCGACATCCCCGCCGCAGCGGCCACCTCGACGATGCTGCGCTCGCCACGGGCCCGGCGCAGCACCAAGCCCAGCTGCTCGCCACGCAGCCGCTCCTCGAGAGTCAGCGGAGGTCGTACCATGACACCCACTCTATACCCAGGGATACAAATACCGGGATAGTTATCCATCCCGCGGACCGGGGGAGCGCCCCCAACCTCAGCGGCCCCGCAACAACGGATGAGCACGCATCGCCACCTCCAGCTCACCCGGCAGCTCATCCCGATACCGACCCAACGTCGCCAGATCACTGTGCCCCAGCACCCGCCGCACCGCATCCATGTCCACCGCATCGGCCAGCAAATGCGTCGCCGTCGTATGCCGCAACCCATGCGGCGTCACCGAACGCCGCTGATCAGGATCCACCCGCTGCTGCACCCGATCGATCACCGCCTGCACATCACCCCGCGCCAGCCGCCGCCCCCGCCACGACAACAGCAACGCCTTCTCCGCCGCCGCCGGCCGCCCCCGCGCCAGATACTCCTGCAACACCGCCGCCACATCATCCGGCAACGGCACATCCCGCGTCCGCCCGCCCTTGCCGAAGATCCGCCAATACCGCACCCCGTCGTTGGTGAAGAAATCCTCCACATTCGCCCGCACCAACTCCGACACCCGCGGCCCCATCGTCGCCAGCAACAGCACGATCACCGCATCACGCAACTCCGTACGCTGATCACGCCGCTTGCCCTCCGGCGGGGGAACATCCCCCAACGTCCGCGCCGCCCCGATCAGCCCCTGCGCCTGCTCCCGCGTCAACGCCCGCCGCTGCGGCCGCAACCCCCCACGCTCCTTCGACGTCACCGTCGAAGCCGTCATCGGATTGATCTGCACCCAGCCCGCCAGCGTCGCATGCTTGAACAACGCCGAGATCGACCGCCGAAACCGCGCCTGAGACGACGGCGACTGCCCCCCGCTCGGAGTACGCAGCCGCCCATCCGGCCGCCGGGCGAACGCCAGCAGCAGCGCATCCACATCCGCGCCCGTCAGATCGTCCAGCACCGCATCCGCGCCGGCCAGCTCCACCAGCGTCGCCACATCCCGCGCATACACCTCGGCCGTCGACGACGACAACGCCCCCGTCACCGTCCGCGCCCGCACCAGCTCCACATAGCGGTCACCCGCCTCCGCCACCGTCAACCGGTCGAGCTCCGCAGGCCGCACCGGCCACCCCTTCCCTCGCGCCACGACGAACCAAGCACGACGGTAGCGGCAGGCACCGACAGAAACACCGCCCCCGGGCGGGCACCTCGACACAGGCACAGGCGCCCGCCCAGGGCCGACGCCCTAGATGTCGCGGAAGGTCTCGATCCGCGCCCCCAGAGCGTTCAGCCGCTCCGCCAGATCCTCATACCCGCGGTTGATCACGTACACGTTCCGCAACACCGACGTGCCCTCCGCCGCCATCATCGCCAGCAGCACCACCACCGCCGGCCGCAACGCCGGCGGGCACATCATCTCCGCGCTGCGCCACCGCGTCGGACCCTCCACCAGCACCCGATGCGGATCCAGCAGCTTCACCGACGCCCCCAGCCGCGTCAGCTCCGTCAGATAGATCGCCCGATTGTCGTAGACCCAGTCATGGATCAACGTCGACCCCTGCGCCGAAGCCGCGATCGCCGCGAAGAACGGCACATTGTCGATGTTCAGCCCAGGGAACGGCATCGGATGGATCTTGTCGATGGGGGAGACCAGCTTCGACGGCCGCACCGTCAGATCCACCAGCCGCGTACGACCGTTGGCCGCCGCGTACTCCCGCCCCCGATCACAATCGAGGCCCATCTCCTCGAGCACCGCCAGCTCGATCTCCAGGAACTCCACCGGCACCCGGCAGATCGTCAGCTCCGACGACGTCACCACCGCCGCCGCCAGCAGGCTCATCGCCTCCACCGGATCCTCAGAGGGGGAGTAGTCGACATCCCGCTCGATCTCCGGCAGGCCGTGCACCGTCAACGTCGTCGTCCCCACCCCCTCCACGCGCACCCCGAGCTGCTCCAGGAAGAAGCACAGATCCTGCACCATGTAGTTGGAGGAGGCGTTACGGATCACCGTCACCCCGTCGTGCCGCGCCGCCGCCAGCAGCGCGTTCTCCGTCACCGTGTCACCCCGCTCGGTCAACACGATCGGCCGCGACGGCGCCGCCCCCCGATCCACCCGCGCGTGATAGAAGCCGCCCGTCGCCGTGATGTCCAGCCCGAAATGCTTCAGCGCCGACATGTGCGGCTGCACCGTACGCGTCCCCAGATCACAGCCCCCCGCATAGGGGATCTGGAACTGCTCCGTACGGTGCATCAGCGGCCCCAGGAACATGATCACGCTCCTGGTACGGCGCGCCGCCTCCGTGTCCATCGCCTCCAGCTCCAGCCGGGCCGGAGGAACGATCTCCAGATCGCTGCCCTCGTTGATCCACCGGGCCCGCACCCCGATCGAGGCCAGCACCTCCAGGATCCGGTAGACCTCCTCGATCCGCGCCACCTTGCGCAGGATCGTCCGCCCCGAATTCAGCAACGACGCGCACAACAACGCCACGCACGCGTTCTTCGACGTCTTGACATCGATGCTGCCCGACAGCCGGCGACCGCCCACCACCCGCAGATGCATCGGCCCCGCATACCCCAGCGAGACGATCTCACTGTCGAGCGCCTCACCGATCCGGGCGATCATCTCAAGACTGATGTTCTGGTTGCCGCGCTCGATCCGGTTGACCGCGCTCTGCGACGTCGCCAGAGCATCCGCCAACTGCAGCTGCGTCCAACCACGATGCTGGCGCGCATCCCGGATCAACCGGCCGATCCGTACAAGGTAATCATCTGACACAACACGAGACCATATCTCACATATGAGATGCCCCAGCCCCAGCAGACGCCGACGCGCCGGACAACCCACCAAGACGCACCAAATGCTCCGGAGTCGCCTGCGCCCGCACCTTATGCACGAACCCCCGCCGCGCCGCCCGGAACTCATGCCGATCGTCGAACATGTCCCGGCTCATCTCCGCCAGCTCCTCAGCCCGGTACGCGTCCAACGGCCTACGCCGCTCATCCACTTCCCGAACCTGCCGCCGACCCGCAAGCAGCCGATCATAACCCGGATCCACCGCCAACCGCTCCGCGTACTCCAGCACCCGCCGCTCGAAGTCCAACCGCGAACCCCCCAGCATCCGATCCGCCAACCCCAACTCCACCGCCTCGGCAGCACCCACCGGCAACGCCTGCCGCGTCAACCGCCGCGCCGTCTCCGCCCCCACCCGCCGCGGCAACACATACGTCCAGAACTCACTCCCGAACAACCCCATCGTCCGATAATGCGGATTCAACACCACCGAATCCCGGATGATCACCCGGTCCGCCCCCAGACCCATCATCACCCCACCGGCACCCGCATTCCCCCCGATCGACGTCACCACCAGCTGACTCGTACACCCCACGACCTCCCGGCACACCCCGTTGATCGCATTGATGTTCATCCACGCCTCCAGCTCCGGCTGACGAGACGCCTCGATCACATTCAGATGAATACCGTTGGAGAACGTCTCCCCACCCCGAACCACCAGCACCTTCGTGTCCTGCGCCACCGCATACCGCAACGCCGACGCCAACCTCCGGCACTGATCCGACGACATCGCCCC
Source organism: Nonomuraea sp. NPDC003707 (assembly GCF_053587055.1). Taxonomy (NCBI): domain Bacteria; kingdom Bacillati; phylum Actinomycetota; class Actinomycetes; order Streptosporangiales; family Streptosporangiaceae; genus Nonomuraea; species Nonomuraea sp. NPDC003707. The sequence goes on from NZ_JBSFNK010000027.1 coordinate 44,490, forward strand.
GTTGTAGAAGTCGAAACTCACCACCCCCACACCATCACTGCGGTCATACGTGATCTCGCTGTACCCCGAACGCTCCGGCGCCGAAGCCACCCGATCACCCAACGCCAACGCCGCCGGAAGCTTGATCGACCCCTCCTGCTCCAACCGCACATGCCCCACCCACACCGAACCATCACCGGTGTTCACCAGCACCGCGCCCTCACGCCGCGCCACCACCTCACCCGGCCGCCCACCCAGCTCCGGACCCCGATACACGTCGAACACCCGCACCGGCACCTCACACAACACCGACCGCCCACCAGGCGCACCATCAGCCGCCCGCACCCGCCGAACGATCTCCTCCGTCGACTCCTCCCACGAGAACTCCCGATCGGAGTGCCGCATCGCCCGCCGCAACCGCCCCCGCACCTCCGGCGACCGGTAATCCAACGGATCCGGCACGAACGACGGATCCGCCGCCTTGGCCGCCACCTCCGCCACCAACTCCACCGCCGCATCCGCCACCGGCCCGTTGTACAACGCCGACTTACGCGGCGCCTCCGACGGCATCGCGAACGTCCGGAAACCCCAGATCGGACCCGCGTCCATCTCCTCCACCGCCTGCAACGCCGTCACCCCCCACTCGGACTCGGCCTCCAAAATCGCCCAATCCAGCGACGACGGCCCCCGATCCCCAGGAGGACCCGGGTGAATGATCACCGTACGATGCGCCTGCCACAGCCGCTCAGGCACCCGCTCCTTCAAGAACGGGCAGATCACCAGATCCGGCTTGGCCAGCTCGGCCGCCTCCACCATCGCCTGCTCCGACACGGCCAGCTCGACACCGACGTCATGACCGGCCCGGCGCAGCTCCAGCCAGCAACGCTGGGTCAGGCCGTTGAACGAGGAGCACAGCAGCAAGATACGCAACGGGGGACTTCTTTCCAGGCAAGGGGAACGACACGGGTTCGGGGGCGGGGGACTGCTCAGCGGGAGGGGCGTTCCCTTCGGCCCCATGCATTTAAGACAGCCCCATATGGCCCATACATGCCTTTGATGCTGACACGAATCGTCGACTGGTGGTGACAGTTCCGGACAAAAACCCGCCCTGACCAGCCCTAGTTGACCTACTTTGCCCGAAACATCACCTGTGGTGGGAACGCGACCGTGCGTGACACCCGAACCGAAACCCCCATCCCGGAGCTCCAACCCCGGGGGAGCGGCCCGCACAAGGGGCCCTCGCGTGAACCCGCAGCAGTCTCAACCCCCGGCAGTCTCGCGCGCCGCACGTCCCCGGCCGCCGGCAGGCGGGCATGGACCGGCGCGGGGATGGCCCGTCCGGGCGCTTACGCCCTTTAAGCGCTGTTTGCTGCTTTATATCCCATACCGAACAGAATTCAGCTTCTGTTCGGTATGGGAGCAAATGTCGAGGTTCGGGGCCGGGAGGGGGTCAGAGGCGGTTGACGAAGCGGGCGGCGGCCCGCTGGCTCATGCCGGTCTCGCCGCGTACGAAGAACACGGCTTCCTGGATCTGGCCGAGCGACTTGAGCTCACGAGCTTGATCAACCATGTCCATGCTGACGCCGGGCCGGTTGCGCGGGTTCCTGGTGAGCCGGGCGGCCAGGATGATCAGCCAGATGGCCAGGGCGGTGATCACGCCTGTGAGTGCGACGAGACCGGGGGTTGTGATCTCCAGGGCAGGCATGTTAAGCCGTCTGCCCCCGCTCGGACGGTTCATGCCGTTTGCTTGATAATGAACATTATGTCAAGTAGCCGCTTTCGGGAGGGGTCCGCCGCTCCCCTCGGCGGGTGGGACCGGTGGGTCTGATGGGATTTTTTTCCCGGCTGCGCGGCGGTGTCCCGGGTGGTGCGGCGGGGGCGGTTTCGGGGGTTGAGCGGGGGGTTTGGGGTTCGGTGCGGTGGTGTGGCGGGCTCCCCTGGGTGCTTACGGAGAGTTTGACGTTCTGTCGATTCGCTGTCCTTGGCGCGAGGTGTGGTTTTAAGCTGGAAGTCCTGCTATTCGCGCCGCGAGAGGAGCAGCACGTGGGGAGCCAGTCGGTGTTATGCCCGGTGTGTCAGGGGGTCGTGCCTGCGACGGGTAAGGAGGCGTACACGGCGCTGCGGGGTCGTCTCATTCTGACGAACGGTTATTGCGCGGGTGGGTGCGCGGAGCGGCGTGCCGAGGAGCAGGCCCAGCAGATGGCGCAGCAGCAGACGCAGCAGATGGCGCGTCCGGAGCCGGCTCCGGCGCCGGTGGCTCCTGTGCAGATGCCGGTGCGGACGCCGCTGCGGGTGGTGCGCTGATCGTTTCGGTGTGTTCTTCCCCGTGCGGGGGTGCGGGGTGACCGGTCGTGCGGGCCGGGTGTGGTGTTGTCGGGGTTATGAGTGGCCGTCGGTGGTGTGCCAGTAGTCGCGGGTTTCGGTGGCGAGGCCGTCGGGGTCGAAGCGGGCGAAGACGCAGCCTGCGAGGGTGATGGGGCGGCCGTTGTCGTGGGCGTGGACCCGGAATTCGATGGCGGCCGTGTCGCCGTCGACGATGGGGTCGGCGAAGGTGACGTGGGGGTCGGTTTCGCCGGCGAATGACCATTGGATGTAGTCGGCGATGGCTTGTCTGCCCTGGTGTGGGGGGCGGAAGGGCATGCTGGTGTGGACGGCGTCGTCGCGGTAGAGGGCGATGATGGCGGCGGTGTCGTGGTGGGTCCAGCCGTGTTGCCAGGTGTCGGCGAAGCGTTGGGCGGCGGTTCGGGTGTCCATGGGCCCATTGTGCGGGCGGGGGGTTGGCTGTGAGGCCGGTTTCGCTCGGGTTGAGGTGGGGGGCCGCTCCCCCGCGGCCGTCCTGTTTTCCTGTGGTGTCACCAGGGGTGGACGGCGGTTACGGCGGTGATGGGCAGAGGCCCGTACAGGTGGGGGAAGCCGTTTTCGAGGCGGATGTCGAGGCCTGTGGGGTCGATGTCGAGGATGAGCAGGGGTTCGGTGACGTGGGCGTAGAAGGTGGTGTGGACGCCGCGTAGTTGGGCCTGGTCGCGGCTGCAGTGGATGAAGCCGATCTCGTCGAGGGTGTGGCCGAGGGTGGAGATGCGGTACTCCCCCGCTTTCTGGGCGGTTTCCCAGTCGGTTTGCAGGGCGAGGTGGTGGATGGGGTTCATGGCGTCCATTCGGCGTGGAGGATGGCGTAGATGGTTTCGCTGCTCCATTCGCCTTTGACGTATTCGTTGTCGATGAGGGTGGCTTCGCGGCGCATGTGGAGTTTTTCCAGGACGCGGGCGGAGGCGGTGTTGCGGGCGTCGAGGCGGCCGGTGATGCGGTGGAGGCCGAGGTCGTCGAAGCCGAGGCGGAGCATTTCGCGGGCGGCTTCCGGGGCGTAGCCGTGGCCGTGGTGGTCGGGGTGGAGGATGTAGCCGATTTCGCCTTGGCGGTGTTGTCTGCTGGTCCAGATGAGCAGGGTTTGGCCGATGAGTTGGCCGGTGTGGCGCAGGGTGATGGCCAGGTCGATGGCGTCGCCTTCGTCGTGGAGGGCGGTGCGGGTGGCTCTTTTGTCGAGGAAGGTTTGGGTGGTGTCGCGGTCGCGGGGTTCCCAGTAGAGGTAGCGGGCGACGTCGGGGCGGGATTCGTAGGCGTGGACGGCGTCGAGGTCGTCGGGGGTGAAGGGGCGTAGGTGGAGGCGGTCGGTGGTGATCGGGTAGTGGGGTTTGAGCACGGAGGAAGTGTAGGGAGGGGTCAGGGGGGCGGCAATGAGTTTTCGGCGGTTGTGACGGCGAGGGTGAGGAGGGTGCGGGCTTCGTCGAGGGGGCGTTGTTCGACGACTTGCTCGAGCCAGAGGGCGCTGAGGGTGGTGTAGAGGAGGCGGACGCGGGTGTCGGTCTCGGGCAGGTGGAGGGTGTCGGCGATGATGCGGATGCAGCCGTCGGCCCAGCGGCGGGCGATCTGTTGGAGGACGGGGTCGCGGCCGGCGTGGACGTAGAGCTCCCAGAGGCCGAGTTGGCGGGTGCGGTCGGCGGTGGCGATCTGGTCGGTGAGGGCGGTGAGGCCGTGGTCGGTGATCCAGGTGCGGGTGGTGGTGAGTTCGGTTTCGACGAGTTGGGCGAAGGCTTCGGCGAGGAGTTGGTCGCGGGAGGCGAAGTAGTAGGTGGTGGCGGCGAGGGGGAGGTTGGCGTGGTGGGCGACGGCTCGGTGGGTGACGGCGGCGAAGCCGCCTTGGGTGAGGAGGTGGACGGCGGAGGTCAGGAGGGTGGCGCGGCGGCGGCGTCCGCGTGCTTGGGTGGGCGGGTGTGGTGGGGGCCGCTCCCCTGTTTGGGTGGGGTCCTGGTCCGGGTTCAATGGCCACCTGCGAGGTTGAGGATGACGACGCCGCCGATGATGAGGAGGATACCGCCGATCTTGGTTGGGGTGAGGGTCTCTCCCATGAAGGCGGCGCCGATGAGGGCGATGGCGGCGGTGCCGGCGCCGGCCCAGATGGCGTAGGCGGTGCCCATGTCGAGGTGGAGTTTGAGTGCTTGGGCCAGGAGGGTGAAGGAGGTGATGTAGCCGGCGGCGACGGCGATGGTCCAGCCGGGGTGGGTGAGGCCGTTGCTGAGTTTGAGTGCGGTGGTGGCCAGGACTTCTGTGGTGATGGCGAGGGCGAGCAGGAGCCAGGGCATGGGGGTCCCCCAGACGTAAAGTGGTACGTGCGTGCCAGTTTAGCTGGGGTGCCGGATCCGGTCCGGGGGCGGTGTGGTTGGCGGAACAGCTTGAAAAGGCTGTCGAATGCGTGTTCCATTGGTCGGTGTGGGTTGGGACGCGCTTGCGCTTGTCGACGAGGCCGCTGATGAGCGTCCGCTGATCGAGCGGCGTGCGGTGGTGCGTGACGGTTTCTACGAGTTGCAGGCCCGCACGATGATCGAGCGGGTGCCGCAGACCGCGGGCATCGCCCAGCAGTGGGCCCTGTCCCCCTATCGTGGGTGCGCGCATGCCTGCCGTGGTTGTGGTGCCCGGGCGGGTCATGGGCGGCTGGGGCTGGATGCGGGGCGTGATTTCGACACGCGGATCGTGGTGAAGCCGAACGCGGTGGCCAGGTTGCGGGCGGAGCTGGTGCGCTGGGACGGTCAGGAGCTGGCGGTGGGGGTCAGCGGCGACTGTTATCAGGCGGCCGAGGAGACGTATCGGCTGATGCCGGGGGTGATCGGGGCGCTGTCGCAGGCGGCGGTGCCGTTCACCGTTTACACCAAGAGCGCGCTGGTGTTGCGTGATGCGGGGTTGCTGGCGCGGGCCGGGGCGCGGGTGGCGGTGTCGATCGCGTTCGTGGACGAGCGGATCCGGCGGGCGGTGGAGCCGGGGGCGCCGACCGCGCAGGCGCGGCTGGAGCTGGTGTCGGCGCTGGTGGAGGCCGGGGTGGAGTGCCGGGTGCTGATGGCGCCGGTGCTGCCGTTGCTCAGTGACGCGGCCGATCAACTGGGTGCCACGGTGCGGCGGATCGCGGCGGCGGGGGCGCGGGCGGTGGAGCCGGTGGTGTTGCGGCTGCCGCCGGGGACGCGCTCGTGGTATGGGGAGTGGCTGGCGGGGGCGCATCCGCAATTGGTGGAGCGTTATGAGGAGCTGTACGACCGGGCGGGGATGCCGTCGCCGGATTATGAGCGGCGGATCACGGGGCAGATCGCGCAGTTGTGCCAGATGTACGGGATGGGGTGCGGGGCGCCGGAGGCGGGGCCGCGGCGGCCTCGGGCGGCGCAGCTGGCGCTGGTGTGAGGCGGGCGTCCGGGAGGCGGGCGTCCGGTTGGTCCGCGGCTGCGGGCGCGGGGGGCGCGGGTGGTTACGTCCGGGTGGGCCGGCTGGTCGGATCGCCGCCGATGTGTGTGTGGTGGTAGAGGGCGGCCTGGACTCTGTTGCGCAGGCCGAGCTTGCGGAAGATCTCTTTCACGTGGCCCTTGACGGTCGAGTGGGCGATGCCCAGGACATCGGCGATGTCGGTGTTCGACAGTCCTTGGGCGATGAGGCCGGTGATTTCCTGCTCGCGCCTGGTGAGGGTCTGGGCCGTGTGCGCTTCGACGTCGTCGTCGTGGTGGGGTGTGAACGCGCTCGCCAGGTATCCCGCGTTGCGGCGGTCCACGATGGCGTAACCCGCGATGATCAGGCGCACGGCGGCGATCAGTTCGGTGGCGGTGAGCTGCCGTTGGGGCAGGGTGTAGCAGCCGAGCCGGAGCAGGTCCAGTTGGAGGCCGGCGGGGTCGGCGGTGACGATGAGGACCGGCACGCGCGAGGGCCGGTCGGTCATGAACCGGACGGTGTCCAGGGTCTGGGTGGTGACCGACGGGGAGTCCACGACGAACAGGTCTGGTCTGGCCTGGACGAAGATCCGGCCGGCCTGGGTGAGGTTGTCGGCCTCGCCCACGACCTGGAGGTCGGACTGCTGGGAGAGGATCGATCGCAGCCCGCTGCGCGCCAGCAGGTTGTCGTTCACGAGTAGGACTCTGCCTGGCCTCATCGTCGGTCCGCCCGTCGGAGGGTTGGAGTGCCCGTCGGGGCGAATATGTCAGCGGTCGATCACACCTCGTTTTCACGGCGTTCTCATCGGGCGGTGCCGGGCGGTGTGGGGTTTTCAGGTGGGTAACGCCGTTCGGCGGGCGGCCAGTTCGGCGTACATGGCGGCGCCGTCCGTCAGCACGGCGTCGTCGAAGGCGGCGTAGGAGGAGTGGTTGGCGGGGGCTCGGCCGGGGTCGCGGTCGGCGGGGCAGGCGCCGAGCACCGCGACCGCGCCAGGGATCTCTTCGAGCACGAAGGAGAAGTCCTCGGCGGCCATGGAGGGCTGGGCGGCGAGCGCGGTGCGCTCCTGGCCGTAGAGGTCGCGGGCCACCGTGTGGACGAACGCGGTCTCGTGTTCGGCGTTGACGGTGGGTGGGTAGGCGGAGGCGGTGTCGATGTCCACGGCCAGGTCGTGGGCGGCGGCGATGTCGCGCAGCAACCGTACGGCGCGGTCCTGGGCCTGGCGCTGCAGGCGCGGTGCCGGCGACCGGATCGTGACGAAGAAGCGGGCCTGGTCGGCTATGACGTTGTGGGTGGTGCCGGCGTGGAAGTCGGCGGCCGAGACGGTGACCGGGTCCTGGTGCGGCAGGCGTATGGTGCTCAGCGCGGTGACCATCCGGCAGGCGGCCGGCAGCGGGTCCTTGGCGAGGTGGGGCAGGGCTGCGTGTCCGCCGGCGCCGCGTACGGTGACCGTGAGCACGGTGCGGCCGGCCATGACGCATCCGGCCCTGGTGACGAAGACGCCGCGCGGGATGCCGGCGGAGACCACGTGGAGGCTGTAGGCGGCGGCCGGGCGGGGGCCGGCGGCGTCGAGCACGCCCTCCTCGATCATGATTCTGGCGCCCGCGTGGCCCTCCTCCCCCGGCTGGAACATGAAGATGACGTTGCCGTGGAGGGTGTGGCGGCGGTCGCTGAGCAGTCGTGCGGCTCCGGCCAGCATCGTGGCGTGCATGTCGTGGCCGCAGGCGTGCATCCGGCCGGGGAAGCGTGAGGTCCGGTCGGCGTCGCCGTGTTCGTGGAGTGCGAGGGCGTCCATGTCGGCGCGCAGCAGTACGGTCGGGCCGGGCCGGGCGCCGCGTAGCACCGCGGTGATCGACGTGGCTTTGTTGCCGGTGCTGATCTCCAGCGGCAGGTCGTGCAGGGCTTGGAGGAGTTTGTGCTGGGTGCGGGTGAGCGTCAGTCCGATCTCTGGCTCTGTGTGCAGGTCGTGCCGGAGCCGTAGGAGGTGTTCGTGGAGGGTGCGGGCGTCGTCGGCGATGGTCATGGTGCGGGCCTCTCCCCCGGGTCGTCGGGGCGGCGGGTGCCGAGGATGAATTCGCCGAGGCTGCTTTCGGTCATCGGGTCGAGGCCGGTGGCGTCGGCGAACTCGGTCGCGCCCGCTCCCCCGATGGCGCATGGGGCCAGGTCCATCGCGGTGGCCACGGTGTACATGGTCTGGGTCAGGACGCCGACGTCTTTGAGGATGAGCGCGTAGGCCATCTCCTGGTATTTCCACATGACCCGGCCGAAGCGTGCCGCGATGACGAGCAGGACCTGGGGTGGGGTGGTGGTGCGGGCGCAGGCGGCGGTCACCTCGAGCAGGCGGCGTACCGCGGCCGTCATGGGTGCTACCTGTTCGAGCCGGTGCGTGGCCGGGTCGTAGTGGTACAGGCCCTGGTCGAGGCCGTCGACGTGGCGGATGAGCGGGTAGATCTCGAGTTCGTGGGAGGCTCCTCCGCTGGGGTGGGGGCGGCGGACGTGCTCGACGGCGTCGCGCAGGTAGGCGCCGGTGTCGCGGCCGCACCGGTAGAGGAACTCGCCGAGTTGCGCGGCTGTGAGGGGCCGGGTCTCGTCGTGGTCGCGGATGGATCGCCGGTCTTCGAGGACGGCTGTGACGGTGGGGTCGTCGCGGCGCAGCCGTGCGAGGTCGGGGACGTGGAGGTCGACCTGGGGTCCGGGGAAGGGGTCGTGGCGGGCGGGCAGGGGCGCGAAGCGTTCCCGCGCCCACCAGGTGACTCCGAAGGGGGTGTCGCGGACCGTCCGGCTGCGCGCGTGGAACCACAGCTCGTGCGGGCTCCATTGGCGTAGCCGGAAGTCCTCCTCTTGTCCGTGCGGGACGGCGAGGCGGGCCCAGGCCAGATCTCGCAGCAGGTGGTCCGGGACGTCGTCCTGGTTGGCGGGGAGCCCGGCCAGCGTGGCGAGCGTCAGGGGGTCGTGGACGAGCAGGGTGCACCAGGATCGCGGGGAGTCCACGACCATGGTCGCGTTCTGTTTCGTGATGAGGGCGAACCTCGACAGGCAGAGTTTCGCTGCGGGCTGTTGCGGGGGCGGGGCCGGCGGTGGCCGGTGGGGTCGCAGCGTGTAGAGGGGGCGTCCCCGCTGCTCGACGGTGATCGAGAGCCAGCCCTGGCGCAGAAGCTGCTGGACGAGGTCGTCGTGGGTTTCGCGGTCGGGCAGGCCGGCGCTCAGGTGTCGCAGCAGCGCGCGCTTGTCCGGGGAGGCCGGGCCCAGGGACGCGGTGCGCAGTTGTGTGACCACGTGCAGCCGGCCGTCGGCGACCAGGGCGCGGACGTGCGGAAGCAGGCGCAAGGATCGGCGGAACGCCGCCTGTGTCATGGCGGGTTCCCTTCGACGATCTCTGGCGCCAGCCCGATGGCGGACAGTGCGGGGTGGATGATGTCGGCGTCTCCGGCCACTGCCAGTGTGAGGCGCTCCGGTCGCAGGTGTTGCGGGTCGAAGGTGGCGATGCCGGGCCGGGCAGGGCCGATGGCGGTGGCGATGGCGGTGGTCCGGCGCTGCAGGAACTCTGGCGGGTAGCCCTTCCTGACGAGGTGCGCGTAGGCCTCGGTCAGGTGGCGTGCCGCTTCCCAGCGGACGCCCTGCACGCCGATCAGGTGGTCGGCGGCCGAGCGCAGGTCCGCGGGCGTGAGGTCGCCGCCGGCCGCCGCGGCTGCCGTGTCGATCAGTTCGCGGGCCGTGTGGCCGAGGTCCGGGTTGGCCGTGGCGGCTCGGAGCTGGAGGGTGCACTGGTGCCGGCCGCGCGCCGCCGGGCGTGAGACGAGCCAGCCCTGGACGCCGTAGGCGTGGCCGCGTTCCTCGCGCAGTACCTGGTTGATCCGCGATCCGGACCAGCCGCCGAGCGCGTGAACGGCGATCTCCAGGCCCGCGCGGGGGCCGAGCGGTATTACGGGTCCGGCCCGGCCGAGGATCAGGGCGGCCTGTTTCGCGCCGGGCAGGTGCGTGATGAGGCATCGCCCGGCTCCGGCCTCGGTGGTGAGACGGGGGGCTGGGGTGAGACGGGGCGGGGGGTGGCTCGGTTTCCGCCACGCGCCGAACGCCTGCTCGACCTGTCGGCGGATGCGGGTGGCCGACAGGTCGCCTACGACGATCAGGTGGGCGTGCTGGGGGCCGATCCTGTGGTCGTAGAACTCCTGGAGGTGCTGTGGCTGCAGCCGGTTGATCGACTCCGTCGTCCCGCCGGCGGGCCGGCCGTGGCCGCGGCCGGGATGGACGGCGGCCGCGAACAGTTGCGCGGCTCGGTGGTGCGGGTCGGCGGCGGCCCGCCGGATCTCGACGAGGCGCCGCTCCACGACCTGCCGGATCGGCCGGGCGTCGAGGGCGGGCCAGGTGACGGCCTCGGCCAGCAGGCGCAGGGCCGGGACGAGGCGTGTGGCGGGGGCGACGACGTCGACGTGGGCGCCGTCGGGGTCGCAGCCGGCGGTGAAGGTGGCTCCCATGCCTTCCACGGCGAGCGCGAACTCCTCCCGGCCGCGCGTCGCGGAGGCGAGGATGAGGGTGTGGGCCAGGACGTGCGACAGGCCCTGGAGTCCGGGTGGGTCGTGCGCGCCGCCGCCGGCGAAGACGAGTTGCACGGCGGCCACGTCGCGGCCGGGCAGGTCGACGTACGTGGTGCGCAGTCCGGTGTCGAGCGCGGTGCTGTGGGCTGCCGGCAGGCCGCCGTCCTGCGCCTTCGGTAGCGGCGGGCGGGGCGGGCTGGTTCCTGTCATGGGCCCTCTTCTAGGGGGATCGGGTCTGGTACGTGAGCACCACCCGGTCGGCCGCGTCGGCCCATTCGGCGGCGCAGCGCCGCACGTCGGCTGCCGTGACCTCGCGTAACCGGGGCAGGATCTGGCCGGTGTGGGCCGCGGCGCCGGTCAGGAGGGCGTGCCAGGTGAGCTCCTCGGCTCGGCCGCCGGTGGTCTCCAGGCGGGCGGCCCAGCCTGACTCCAGCCGGGTCGTCGCCCAGCGCAGGTCGGTGTCGGTGCAGCCGTCGGAGGCGAAGGCGGTGAGCTCTTCCTGGTAGGCCTCCTCCACTGCGGCCGGCGTGACGCCCGGGCGGGGGGTGATCTCGGCGACGCCCAGGGAGGCGCCGCCCACGAGCGGTGTCAGCCGGAATCGCAGGTCGGTGACGAGGTCGCGGTCGTGGGCGAGCCTGCGCCACAGCGGGCCGCCCCGGCCGTGGCCGAGCATCACGGAGGTGACGCGGGCGGCGTCGAAGGCGGGTGTGCCGGCGGGGGCGACGCGGTGGCCGAGGAAGAGTTTGCACGGGATGCGGCCGGTGACGTCCAGGCGCCGACCGCCGGACGCGGGTTCGGGCGGGGGCCGGGGTGGCGGGGCGGCGGCGGGGATCTGTCCCAGATATTCTTTCGCCCATTTCGCGGCTGCGGCGGTAGGGAAATCGCCGACTACTGCGACGACCGCGTTGCGGGGGGTGTAGAAACGCGCGAAAAAGGCGGTGAGGTCGTCGAGCGAGATGGTTTCGATGCCGTTCCGGGTCCCTACCGGATGGTGGTGGTAAGGGTGTTCGGGGGGAAACAGGTGGGCCAGCAGGAGTTCTTCGGCGGTGCCGTACGGGATGTTGTCGATTGTTTCGAGCCGCTCGTTCACGACGACTTTTCGTTGCGCGTCGAGGCGGTCCTGTCCGGCTGTGTCGAGAAAGGTGCCCATGCGTTCGCCCTCCAGCCACAGGGCCAGTTCCAGCCCGTCTTTGGGGAGGGTCTGCGCGTAATAGGTGGAGTCCATGGACGTTCGGGCGTTGGCCTGGCCGCCGAGGGATTCGACCAGGCGGACGTGTTCTCCGGGGGCGACTTGGCGTGAGCCCTGGAACATGAGGTGTTCCAGGAGGTGGGCCTGGCCGGAGTGGCTCTCGTGCCGTGCGCCGGCGCCGTAGCGGACGGCCACGGTGACCACGGGCATCGTGCGGTCCTCGGCGAGGATCGCCCGCAGTCCGTTGTCGAGTTCGAGTTCCGTGCACCTGTCGCGCATGCCTCTGTGCTCCTCGCAGGCCGTGTGCGGCCCTCCGGGAGGAGGGCCGCACACGTTTTTCGGTTACGGCGTTTCAGGCGCAGCAGAAGCAGCCGCTGTTGGTCGGCCCGAACCGGCCGGAGACCTCTTCGCCCTCTTCGAACAGGTCCACGTCGGAGTGGCCCTCGACGTCGGCGTTGCCGCGGTCGCGGGCGGCGCCGAGGGTTTTGCCCACGCGGATGGCGGTGGCCAGGTCGTCCGCCGGAATGGAAGCGGCGGCTTCTTCGGTGGCCAGGGTTTCGGAAGTCACGCGTCCTCCTGATGTGGTAAGTCAGCCGACCGTCTTCGGCTTCTTATATTGAGATTAACATGAATGGATGGGCCGGTCGAGATTTGTTTTGCAATTATTTTGGGGCCGGTAATTGTCATTTAATTTGCATGGGAATATGCGCCGCCGGCCGTGGCCGGCGGATTTGTTTTTCATTTTTCCGGTTGTCAGGTCTTTCTTTTTTCCGCCTCCGTGAGCGCGGCCCTGATGCGTGCCGTGTCCGCCTCGGGCCCGAACGACGCCGACAGGCGCAGGCACGAGCGCAGCGCGATGATGACGGCCCCCTCTCCCCTGACGCCTTCGATCTCGTGGAGCGCGGCGGCCAGGTGCCCGCGCGCGGCCTCCACGTGTCCCAGCCGCTGCTGCCGCAACGCCGCCACCTGGTGGGCCAGGGCACGCATGTCCCAGGGCGCACGGGGACCGGGCCGCAGGGGGGCCTTCGGGGCCACCCCGGTGGCCAGTGCGCTCTTCATGCGGCAGCGCTCGGCCGCGGCGGCCAGGCCCATCTCGCGATACAGCGCCGCCGCCCGATCCAGCCAGCCGGCCGCGCCGGGCAGGTCCTCCTGCAACTCCCTGACCATGCCGCGGAACTCATAAGCGCCCGCCTTGCCGATGAGATGGCCGGTGCCGGCGAAGACGGACTCCGCCTCGGCCAGCAGGCTCTCGGCCCGCCGGCCGTGGCCGCGCATGGCGAGCAGGAACGCCATGGGGCAGGCGACCGCGGCGTCGCGGACCGGGGTCTCGGCCAGGCGCCGGCGCAGGTCGGCGCATTCGGCGAGCGCCTGCGTGACCGGCGTGCCGCCGTAGGCCAGGCACAGCGCGAGGTTGCCGAAGATCTCGCTCTCCCCGAAGCAGTAGGCCGCCCGGCGGGCCTGGGACTCGGCGACTCTGAGGCTCGCCTCCGCGGCCCGGTAGTCGCCCGACTGGGCGGCCCGCAGGGCTTCGAGCAGCAGGAGCCGGGCCCGGGTCCCGGCGTCGCCGGACAGCTCGGCCAGGCGGTGGGCCTGGCGCAGCAGTTCGGCGTCCCACGTGCCGCGGGTGAAGAGGATGGCCAGCTCGTTGGCGCGCAGGTTGGCCGCCGCGGGGAGGTTGGCCCTGGCGGGGACGCGGGCGCGGGTGCGCCTGATCCGGGCCAGGGCCTCGGCCGGACGGCCGCAGGCCGCCAGGGCGTAGGTCTCGATGGCGCCGATCTCCGCCTCCAGGGCGGGGCCGGCGATGCGCAGCCGCCGGGCGCGCCCGGCCAGCTCCAGCCCGAGCGAGACGTCGGCGCGGGAGATCGCCAGGCGGGCGGCCGCGCACAGGCAGCCCGCCGCCCGCGCGGCCGCCGAGCGGTCCTCGGCGGCGCCCGGTGCGAGGTCGTGCCAGGCGCGGTGGGCGTGCTCGGCGTGCAACGCGGCGGAGTCGATGTCGCCGGGGTGGCGCAGCGCGCGCCGCCGCAGATGCTCGGCGATGTCGGCGTGGACGCGGGCCCGATCGGCCAGGCGCAGCCGCGTGTAGGCCACCTCTCCCACGAAGGCGGACGTGAGCTCCAGACCGCCCTCGGCCAGCTGGGCGAGGGCGGCATCCACCTCGGCCTCGGCCATCCCGCAGGTGGCGAGGAGATCGGTGAGGGCGACCTGCCCGCCCCAGGCGCCCGCGCAGCCGAGGATCCGCACCGCCTGAGGGCCGAGCCGGTCGATCCGGGAGCCCAGCGCGGCCTCGGCGCTGGGCGCGATGAGGCCGCGCCGGTCGGCGCCAGCGCCGGTCGCAGCGCCGGTCTCTGGGGCAGTCTCTGAGGCGGTCAGGGCGGCGAGCTGCTCCAGGAACAGGGGGTTGCCGCCGCTGCGCAGGACGATCTCATCGGCGTGCGGCAGCGCCCCAGACAGGCTCAACCGGGCGGACAGGCTCTCCAGCAGGGTACGGGACTCGGCGGGCGCGAGCAGGGGCACGGCCAGCCGGTCGGCCTCGGGGATCGGGAGCGCGGGCAGTGCGCGCCCGCTCAGCAGGAGGACGACGCTGCCGCCACCGGGCTCGTCGGGCCCGCCGCAGAGCTGGGCCAGCTGGTCCAGCGCCTTGTGGCAGTCGTCCACGATCACCACCACGGGGCGCCGGCGAGACAGCCGGGCCAGGCGGCGGCGCAGCGTCCAGCGCAGCTCCTCGGCGCTTCGGTGCGCCGAGCGGCCGGCCCGTTCGTCGCGGGCGGGCCCGACCTGCCCGCCGCTCAGCCGGGCCAGCTCGTGGTCGAGCTGCTGGAGCGGCCACAGCCCGCGCCGGTCTCCGTCGTGTTTGCAGGTGACGAACAGCACCTGGCCGCGGCTTTCCAGGGCCCGGCCTAGCTGGTGCAGGATCCTGGTCTTGCCGACGCCGATGTCCCCCTCCAGGGCCAGCGTCGACAGGCCGGGCTCGCGCATCGCCCGCTCCAGCCTCGTGGTCAGGTCGGCCATCAGGCGTCGCTGATTGACCAGCTGGTCGACCGGCTGGTCGACCGGGGGGCCGCCGTGCTGGACGTCGCCGCCCTGCTCCACCAGCCAGCACCGCAGCGGCTGGGCGAAGCCCTTGGCCTCGACGGGGTCCAGGGGGCGGCAGCGCACGGCCTGTCTGGCCAGCAGCCAGGTCTTCAGGTCGAGGACGACGCCGCCGGACGGGGCGAACTGCTGGAGCCGGGCGGCGCGGTTGGTGACGGGCCCGACGGCGAAGGAGGCCGAGCGGGTGGTGGTGAGCACTCTGCCGGACGCGATGCCGAAGCGTACGGACAGCTCGATGCCGCGGCGGCGCAGGGCCTTGGCCCGCGCGGCCAGCCGGCGCAGGGCCTCGCCCGCGGCCTGGACGGCGCGCACCGCGTCGTCCTCGTGCTCGCCGTCCGCGCCGAAGACGCCGACCACGGCGTCCCCGATGAACTTCTCCAGGCGGCCGCCCTGGGCGTGCAGTGCCTGGCTGACATCCGTGAAGTACGCCTCCAGGACGTCGTTCCAGAGCTCGCCGCCGAGCCGTACGGCGAGTTCGGTCGAGCGTTCGACGTCGCAGAAGACGACCGTGACCAGCCGGATGCGTGCCTGCGCCGGCTGGGTGGCCGTGATCGCGACGCCGCAGGCCATGCAGAAGCGGGCGGCGGGCGGGCCGGTGGCGCCGCAGCGGCGGCAGACGGCGTCGTTCCTGGGCGCAAGGGTGGTGTTCACCAGCAGAACCCACCACCGTCCATGTGGCCCTCGACGTCGCCCGCCGCCTCCTCCAGCCGGCTCTTGACCTCGGCCAGCAGTTCGATCTCCTCCTGCGACAGCGACTGCAGCACCGCGCGCTGCTCGGGGGTGGCCAGCTCCAGGTCGAAGCCGAGTTCGGCGAGGCGGGACAGGTCGGTCATGGTCGGTCGCTCCTTTCTGCGCGCGGTACGAGCTCCCGGACGACGTCGCCCAGGCCGTGTACGGAGGTCAGCGCGCTGCGCGTGAGCAGGGACTCCTGGCGGCGGCTGATCAGGCCGGTGTCGAGGAGGCGGGCGAGCCGGTCGCCGTGGTGAGCGTCCAGGAGCGCGTGGCCGGTGATCGTCCTGAACGCCGTGCCGGGCAGCCCGGTGCGGCCGGCCAGCGACCGGGCGAGTTCGCCGGCAGGGGGATACCACTCCAGCACGGCCATGTGGCCGAGCAGCGCGATGGGGTGTTCGTGGCGCAGCCAGTAGTACTGCGCGCCCACCAGCCGGGCGACCGCGGGGGCGGCCAGGCGTTCGCGCAGGTTCCGGGGGGTGCCGCCGGCTGCCGCGTAGTCGGACACGACCCAGCTGCTGTGCCCTGATTCGTCCTTGATCTGCGCGGTGTAGTAGGAGGCGAGGGCGGGCGCCACCGGGTCCGTGCGCCGCTCGCTCTCCTGCAGCGCGGCGCGCAGCAGCGGGACGGTCGCCCGCGTCATGCTGTAAGAGACCTCCAGCCAGGACAGATACGCCTCCCGGACGCGGTCGCCGCAGAACATCCGGCCGCTCGCCCGGGCCAGGCCGGGGGCGAGCAGGTCGAGCAGCGCGCGCAGCCGGGTGCCCGGCGTCGTCCTACCGGCCATGGCGCCCCTCGGGAATCGTCGCGGCCAGCGCCACGGCCATGCGCCGGGCCTCGGGCGCGGCCTCGGCGCTGTCGTGGGCGGCCCAGCAGGCGCGGCAGATGTCGGCGTAGCGCGTTTCCCGCAGCTCGGCGAACGGCGGGAGGGCGGCGAGCGCGCCGGGGCCGTGCGCGCCGACGACCTGCAGGACGGGCGAGGCCCGCAACGAGCGCAGCGCGGCGGCGACCTGGCCGCGCTCACCCGCGAACGAGCGCAGCGCGGCGGGTCCGCCGCCCGCGATGACGGCCTCGCCGCAGCAGCCCAGGACCGTGCCGTCGTAGCGGATGGTGGGAGAACGGGTGAGCGGGCAGCGGCCGAAGTCCGCGCACCGCCTGCGGGGCGTGGGGTGGAAGACGCCGGCGCCGCGTCCGTGCCGCAGCGGCGTGATGACGTTCACCTCCGCGGTGGCGCCAGCCACGGCGGCAAGGGGTCCGGGCAGGCCCGGCTCGGGGCCCGGCTCGGGGCCCGGCTCCGCGAGGAGCTGGACGATGAGATGGCAGCCGGCGTCGATGATCGCCTGTGCGGCGGCGGCCGGCCGCGCCGCGCCGACCTGGTGAAAGCGGTCGGTGCTCAGGACGACCGTCGACACCTGGCTCAGGGTCCGCGTGATCCAGGAGTCCGGCCGGGCCGGCGCCCAGTAGCCGCTGGTGAAGACGACGACGTCCTTGCCCGCATCGCGCAGGACGGAGACGGCGTGCGACAGCCCGCGCCGCTCGGCGAACGGCTCGCCGCCGGAGATCGCGACGGCCTGGAGTTCGGGCACGGCCGCGATCCCCGCGACGATCTCGGCGAACAGCTCCCAGTCCGTGATGCCGGCGCCGTCGGCCTCGGCGGAGACCGAGCAGTGGCGGCAGCCGACGGGGCAGCGGTCGGTGATGAACAGCAGCGCGCTGGCGCCGGGTGTGGCGCGCAGCCGCTCGGTGTCGGCCAGTGTCAGTCTGCGCACGCGTCCTCCCATCCCAGGGCGACCAGGCGGCTGTAGCGGGCCGAACCCCACCGCGCCACGAAGCGGTAGGGGTCACGATCCTCCGCCAGGGCGCGGGCCATCCTCTCCACGGCCTGGCCGACCGCTCCGGCCAGGTACTGCTGCGCGCGCGCCGCCGTTGCCGGCTCCTCGGACAAGCCCATGCACGTCGCGCATGGGCCGCCGGCGCGCTCGCCGGAGCCGAAACGCCGCTGGGTCAGCTCGGGGCCGATCGCCCGGACCATCCGCAGCAGGGCGCGGGCCTCGCGCCGGGCACGCAGCGCCGGCCAGCCGTCCGCGGCCTGGCCCAGGACCAGATGCGCGGGGCGATGCCGCTCGAGCAGGCTCTGGCGGGCGCAGCCGTACACGGTGCCGTCGTAGCCGACCAGCGGCCAGGTGGCGAAGTCGCAAGGCGCGGGCCCAACGGCGGGCCCAACGGCGGGCCCAACGGCGGGCCCAGGGGCCGGCCCGGCAACAGGCGCAGAGGGCCGGGCCAGGGCGCGGGCCCGGCCGGTCGGCTGGAGATGGGTGACCAGGACGGGCACCCGGTCGGCGAACTCGCGCCTGATGTCGGCGACGGCCTCGGCCAGGTACGGGTCGTCGTCGTCGATGCCGGTGAGCTGGAAGCTCACGCCGGGCACGAGGTCCAGCGCGGCGTGGACCGCGCGGTAGACCTCCGCCCTGGCCACCTCGCGCTCGTGGTGGGCATCCAGGCTGGCCGCCAGGTGGTCGACGGAGCCGAGCGCGCGCCGGATCGGCCCCGGCAGCCCTCGCCCGGATCGCGCGAAGTACATGCCCGACAGGACGTAGCTGCGGGTCCCGGCCTGCCTGGCCCGTCCGGCGAGCTCGGCCACGAGGCCCGCCCGCAGCAGTGGTTCCCCGCCCGACATCAGCATGACCTCGGGATGGTCGTCGCGGGTGAACGACTCCACCAGCCGTCGGAAGGGGCCGCCCGGGAACTGCGTCCCGCCCATCGAGGAGTCGGTCGAGCAGTGAGCGCACGACAGGGGGCAACGCTGCGTGAGCGCCAGCTGGATCCCGGCGGCGGGGATCGCGCGCAGTGCGGCTATCTCGGCCAGGTGCATGCCGTGCCTACCCGCGCTCGCCCAGCAGCTCGGCCAGGGCGGTGACCAGGGCGTCGGCTGCCTCGCGGCCCTTGCCGTCCCGGCGGCCCAGCGCGGCGTCCAGCCGCCGCAACGGGTCCGACTCCTGCTGCGCCCGCAGGCCCGGTCCCAGGGATCGGGCCGCGACCAGCAGGGACAGCGCCGCCGACGACTGGCGGGTGATCTCCGTGAGCAGCTCGATCGCCGCGGCGTCGCCGTAACCGTCCAGCCGGGGATCCAGCACCTCCAGCACGCCGATCGACTCGCCGTCGAGGTCCAGAGGGCCGGCCATGATCTCGTTCGGCACGAATCCGGTGCTCTCGGCGAACTCGCGGTTGAACCGCGGGTCGCGCCGCAGATCGTGCGCGATGATCGTCTCCCCGGTGTTCCAGACCCACCCGACGATGCCCTGGTCGCAGGGGACGGACACGCCCAGCAACCGGTCCTCGCCCGCGCCCGAGGAGGCCTCGAAGACGAGCTCGTCGCGCCGGCGGTCGTACAGGAACACCGAGGCCGCGCCGGATCGGAAGGCGAGGCGGGCCAGCCGTACCGACGAGCGCAGCAGCTCGTCGTGGGTGGCCGGGTCGAGGAGCCGGCCGACCGTGGGGCGCAGGGCGCCCGGGATCTCGTAACTCACGTCTCTCCTCACCTGAGATTGCCTGCCGCGCCCGCCAGTACCTGCTTGAGCTGCGCCGTCCTGAACCCCGGGTGTTTTTGCAGGATGCGCGCGCACAGTCCGGTGACGTGGGGGGCGGCGAAGCTGTTGCCGGACACGGTCAGCCTCGCGCCGGGCGGTCCCGCCGCCGGGATGCCGACTCCGGGGGCGAAGAACTCGACGGGCGGGTCCGGGCTGAGTTCGATGTGCTCGGGGTCCTGCGAATCGTGGGAGCCCACGGACAGCACGGAGGGGAAGCGCCACGGGTAGCTGTCCACCGGGCTGTTGTGCGCGGCCGACACCAGGGTCACCCCGGCGAAGTAGGCCTCGTCGGCCAGGTCGTGGAGCCGTTCCTTGAAGGCCGGTTTGCGGGTGGACAGGCTCAGGTTGACCAGGGCGAAGCGGTGCCGGATGGCCCATTGCAGGGCCGCGAGCAGCGCCTCGCCCTGGCCGTGCAGGTTGCGTCCCAGGACGCGGACGCTGACCAGGTCGCAGTCCGGCGCCAGCCGGCGGATGATCGCCGCGCACGTGGTCCCGTGTCCCGCGCTGTCGCCGTCCTGGTCCGGCTCGACCGTCCAGGAGGTCCCGCTCTCCCGTACGGCGAAGCAGTCGACGCGGCCGCTGGTGTCCTCGGCCCGGACGCCGCTGTCGATCAGGCACACGCGTACGTTCCTGCCGGTGGCCTCGCCCCAGGCCCAGTGGCGCGAGATCGCGCCGGGCAGCACCAGGCTGCGCGCGTCCACCGTGGCTCCCGTGGAGGTGTGGGCGAAGCGGATGGTCCTGCGCGGGCGCGCCGCCGTACCGGTCATGACCGGTGACCGGCGCCGTCGTGGGCGCGCAGGCGGTAGTGCAGGCCGCCGACCGCGGGCGTCTCGACCGTCAGCGCGCCGCGCAGGGCCGAGGCGGGCGCGGGTAGCGCGTGCGCCACGACTTCGGCGGCCTCGCCGCGCGCCGAGCCGTCGCGCAGGAGGATCAGTGCCACGGGGACGAGTACCACCATGGCCGCCACGACGATCGGTCGGAAGGAGCCCATGGCGCCCAGCCAGAGCGCGCCGATGGCCAGCCCGCCCACCTGCGCGAGGTTGGTGTAGGCGTCGAGCGTGGCGAAGGAGCGTCCCAGCAGCTGTTCCGGTACGGCGTTCTGCACGACCGTGACGTAGACCACGAAGAGCACCGACGTCCCCAGGCCGACCAGCGCGATGCCCGCCACCGCCAGCGGCGCGACGCCCGACAGCAGGGCGGGGCCGACCGCGCAGAAGGCGGCCGTCACGCACAGGCCCGCGCCGCGGATCCGGTGGGCGGCGGCGAACCAGGTGCCCAGGGGGCCGCCGAGCATCCCGCCGATGGCCTGGCCGGTGGCCAGGACTCCGGCGAAGTCCGGTGACGTGCCCAGCCCTGAGGTGATCATCGCGAACCAGCTGCTGGACAGGAACCCGGCCGCCAGGCCGCACCCGAGGTTGAGCAGGGTGACCGTGCGCAGTTCTGGCCGGCTGGTGATGAGCCTGGTGCCGCGCCGCAGGGACTGGATGTAGCTTTCGGGCTCCGGGCGCGCCGGCCGGTGTCTGGCCGCCCGCGCGAGGGGGGCGAGCAGTGCCAGGGACAGGAGGAACGTGGCGATGTCGAAGACGATCACGGCGGTGATGCCGCCGGACATCGTGAAGATCAGCACCCCGGTCCCCGGGGCGGCGAGCCGGCCGGCCTGCATCGCCGACTGCAGCCACCCGTTCACCGACGACAGCCGGCCGGCCGGGGCGAGCTGGGGCAGCAGCGCGTCGCCCGCCACCGAGACCAGGCCGGCGTTGACGCCCTGCAGAAGCTGGACGACGTAGACGATCCAGATGTCGGAGCCGTCGTCGACGAGGAAGAAGCACGAGATCATCGCCGCTCCCGCGGCCTGGCTCGCGGCGAGGGCGGCCAGCCGGTCCATTCTGTCGATCAGCTGGCCGATGAGCGGATAGGCGAGGGTCGGCAGAGCGAACAGCAGCATCGACAGGGCGGCCGCGTCGTCGCGTCCGGTCAGGGTCCTGACCCAGATGACCACGACCATGCCGGACGCCCAGCTGCCGAAGGTCGACAGGGCGCGGGAGCCGACGAAACACACCAGGAGCGCACGGCCAGGGTTGGCGATCATGGACCTCTCTCCAGTGGGGTCAGGCCAGCGGGATCGGCGCGAGGTTGACGGGCCGCCCGCTGACCAGGGCCTCGCGGGCGGGGTGGCGACGCAGGCGGCGGGCGAGGTCGGGGCTGCCGGGTCCCAGTTCGAGCGGATACAGGTCCGGGGAGCGGGCGACGATCGTATGGATCCCGTGGAGGCGCAGCCAGGCGGGCGTGATGTCGGCAACGTGGAGCGCGACGCCGCTGCGGGCCAGCCGCTCGGCCAGAGCGCGCACGTTCTGCTCGCTGGCGGCGTCCTGCCCGCAGTCGTCACCGGGCGCGGCGGCCCGGGCGGTGGTGAGGGGTCCCGAATCGAGGAGGTCGAGCAACCGGGCCTTGTCCGGATCGAGGTAGTAGAAGGCGTGGTCGATGAAGTCCGCGAACGTGAGCTCCTCGTGCCGTCCCCGCCTGAGGCGTTCCGCGGCGACCTGGTGGACGCTGCCGGCCTCGACGGCGGCGCGCGCGGCCGCCCGCCGCAGCGTGCGGTCCGCAGCGCTGCCGACGGTGCGCACCTGGTGGCCGTCCACCTGCCCGCCGGCGACGCTGACGACGGTCGGCAGGTCGTGCAGGGGCGACAGGTCGGCCAGGGTGAGGGTCAGGCCCTGCACGCGCAGCGCTTCGACCTGATCGGGAACGAGGTCGTCGGCGGGCAGGCGCGGCGGGCGCAGGCCGAAGCGCCACGTCGTCATGAGGGCGTCGCGTTCCAGCAGCTCCAGGAGGCCGCGCTCCACCGCGCTCCAGTAGGAGTCGCCGGCGGCCGCCCCGTTCGAGGTCGGCCGGCCGGGGCCGGCGGACCTGGGGCAGGGTGGCGGGTGAAGGTAGAAGTCGCCCGCGGGACGCTCGAGCATGGCGCCGGAGGCGAGGTCGCGCACCGGGACGGTCCGGCCTGCGAGCGGGCAGTCCGGGCCGGCCGGCGCTTGCCCGCGGCCCGGAGGCTCCCTGAGGGCCAGGCGTTCGGCGCATTCGTAGAGCGCGTTCCTTCTGGCCGACGCCCTGTGCGGCGAGCGTCCCGCACCGCTCGTCGGGATGTACGCGCCGTGCAGCCGATCGACCGCCACCCCTGAGGCGATCACCAGCCAGTCCGCGCCGCCGTGGGTGTGCGGGGCGTGTTCGGTGACCTCGAACACGGGTCCGGTGCGCGCCGAGACCAGGGCCTGCTCCAGGACCTGGTCCGGGCCCGCGGGCATCACCATGACGCCTCGCCCCCGCAGGCGGGGCAGGCGGCCACCGGCACGAGGGTGTGACGCGTGATGGCGGCCCCCGGCCGGGTCGGCACCTCGACGTACGATCCGGGCGGCGAGGGGTCCGCGCGCAGCCAGTCCAGCGCCATGCGGGCCGCCAGGCCGGCGATCATGTGGAGGTGCCACGGGCCGGCCGGTCCCGACCTGCCCGAGCGCATCAGGACGCCGTACTCGGCCGGGTGGGCGTAGGCGCTGGCGCGCCTGGACCAGTAGCACTCCAGGCACCCGGTACGGCCGGGCACGAACAGCGGGCCGACGAGCACCGGGGCCGCCGCCCGCGAGTCCACCAGCAGCCACGGGGCCCCGGCGGCCAGGAAGGCGCGGTTGACCCTCGGGAGGTCGCCCGGCCCCGCGACGACCACGGCCAGCCCGCCGGGCGGGCACGGGCCCGGGACGGGCTTGCCGTACACCTCGTGGGGTTGCCCGCGCAACTCGGCGCGCAGCAGGTCCTCGATGAGGGCGGCGCCCGCCCCGCTCCCCTGCACGGTGATCGACCGGCTGGCGGTCGCGCCGGCCCCGGGGTCGCGCTCACGCAGGACGCCCCGCTCGGCGAGCCGGCTCAGCCGGGCGGCGGTGTCCGGGCCGGAACGGATGACCCGCTGCCGGCCGGCCAGCAGTTCGCGCACCTGCCGGCCGATGCGCCCCCGCAGGATGGCGTACCAGCCGTGTGCCGAGACGATGACACCGCCAGGCAGGTCGTGGAGGTCGGCCCAGCTCGCGTGCGGCGCCGGCTCGTACTCGATCGGCGGCGGGTCAGTCACAGCGGACCAGCCCCTTCGACTGCGCGGCCAGGTCCAGCCGCTGCCGCCAGTTGAACTTGTAGCTGGGGCAGGGCGGGGCGCCGTCGTGCCACAGCTTCGGGCAGCTGCCGCCGCACACGGGCAGGAACGGGCAGCGGGCGCAGGGCCACTGGTCCTGCTCGATCTCGTCGTACCAGGTGTCGAACATGCCGGCGGGCCGCAGGGCGGTGGCGGCGAGTTCGTCGAGCGTGGCGAGCACGCCGCTGTCGCGGTCGCGGGGCACCAGGGGGTGCTCCGAGCAGGAGTAGACGGCGCCGGACGGGTCGAGGAGCTCGCCGTTCCTGGTCGTGGCCAGGCACGTCGTGCTCCTGCGCCGGGTGGGCAGCAGCCGGAAGCGCAGCCCCAGCGAGCGGGCCAGCGCCAGCCACTCGGCCTCCCGCTCGGCGTAGCCCGCCGGGGTGAGCTCCACGTCGGAGACGTCGTTGCCCCAGGAATGCACCGGCATGAGGTCGAGGTCGACCGACGGGTGCCCGAGCCCGTGCGCCGCCAGGGTCTGCAGCAGGCCGGGGATGTCGTCCTGGTTCTCGGCATCGACGTTCACGCGGATGTCGAAACGCAGCTGCGGATGGTTGCCGGCGGCCAGCACCGATGACAGCAGAGCGACGATCTTGCCGAAGGTCCGGCGGCCGTTCTTCATCTTCCTTCTGCGGTCATGGGTGTCGGCGGCGCCGTCCAGCGTCACCTGGATGGCGCGCACCCCGCACTCCCCGTACAGGACGTCCACCCGGCGCTCGTCGAGGAGGCTGCCGTTGGTGATGATCGCCGCGGAGTAACGGGTGCCGTGCCGGGCGGCGGCGGGCAGGAACCGCCCGCTCATCTCGACGATGGTGCGAAAGCCCAGCAGCGGTTCGCCGCCGAACCAGGTGACCTCGACGTGACCGGTGCCGGGGTCCGACATGGCCGCCAGAACGCGGGCGATCATCCGTTCCATCCGCTCGTGCCGCAGCGAGCCCTTGCGATGCTCCTGGCCGCAGTAGCTGCACGCCATGTTGCAGTAGGCCGTCGGCATGATGGTGAATCCGCGCAGCCCGGGACGGGCGGAGGTGTCCCTGATGCCGTCCAGCACCGAGCCGAGCTCGTCCTGAGGGGGCACCAGGATCTCGCGGCGGGTCAGGTCGTCGCGGACGTCCTGGCCCAGCTCGGCCAGGGCGCCCGTTTCCAGCAGGCGCGCGGTCCGCGGCGAGACGGAGAAGACGCGGCCGGTCCTGGACGAGTAGCCCAGGCACACCCGTTCGCCGGCCTGGGTCCGGTATTCGTGGGGCGACAGGAGAAGGTATCTGCTGCGTACCAGAGGTGACATCGGCGGCATCCGATCCATGGCTGGCGTGTGGTTCAACCGTGCGCGCCGGCCGATGCGCCCGAAACCCTCCTCCGGAGGGGTGTTGCGGCCGCTCCCCCGCTGTCGAGGGGCGGACCTCGGCGGCGCTTTGCTGGAACGTGATCGGCATGCGGGATTTTCGTTTCGGGTGCAACGTGTTCAGCGTCGGCACGCGCACGGAGTTCGTCGCCACGTGCCGCGAGGCGGACGCCTACGGCTTCGACGTCGTCCTCGTGCCCGACCATCTGGGCAGCGGGGCGGGCAAGCCGTCGGCGACGGCGCCCTTCCCCGCCCTGGCGCTGGCGGCCGAGACCGGCGGGCGGATGCGGGTGGGTACGTTCGTGCTCAACATCGCCTACTGGAACCCGTACCTGCTGGCCAGGGAGGCGGCCACCACTGACCGGCTCATCGGGGGCAGGCTCGAGATCGGGCTGGGAGCCGGGCATCTGCCCGGGGAGGCCGCGGAGGCCGGGATCGCGTGGGCGAGGTTCGGGGACCGGCTGGCGCGGCTGGAGTCCGCGGTCGAGCGGCTACGGCTGCTGCTGGAGCAGGACGACAGGTACGCCGGCGCCCAGCGGCCGCGCCCGCCCCTGCTGATCGCCGGCACCGGCGACCGGATCCTGCGGCTGGCGGCGCGGCGGGCCGACATCGTGGCGGTGGCGGGCGCCTACCCGTGCCCAGGGGGGCGGCCGCGGCTCGGTACGGCGCGCGAGATCGACGAGCGGGTGCGGTTCGTGACCGGCCAGGCGGGCGAGCGGGCGGGCGAGCTGGAGCTGAACCTCCTCGTCCACGAAGTGATCATCACGGGGAACAGGCGGTCGGCCGCGGCGGACCTGGTCGTCGCGCACTATCCCTACTACAGCGTCGCCGACGCCCTGGACAGCCCGTTCCTGCTGATCGGCACCAGGAAGCAGATCGCCGAGCAGATCCTCGAGCGCCGCGAGCGCTACGGCTTCAGCTACATCGCCGTCCACGACTGCGAGATGCGGAGCCTGGGCCCGGTGATCGGGGAGCTGGGGCGGGCGGGCTGATGACGGATCCGGACTCCCTGAACGTGCTGCTGTCCCCGTACGGGGTCGTCTCCCGGGTGGAGGCGGCACACGAACTGGACAGTCCCGAGCGGCTGTCGTTCGCCGTGGCCGGCATCGGCAGCGGCATGCCGGGGCGGGCCACCTCCAGCTACGGCCGGATCCAGAAGGGCGGCCTGGCGGCGGTGAACCACGTGTTCAGCGGCGGCCGGGCCTGGGACTGCCCGGCCATGGCGCGCTTCGTGGCCATCGCGGAGGGCGCGGAGCGCTACGCCGGGTTCGACATCCTCGGCGAGGAGCGGATCTGGGCCAGCGCCGACGAGCTCGGCGGCGACTGCCTGGACCCGGCGCGCTACCCGCGCTGCTCCCCCGCAGAGTACGCCGCCGCGGACTGCCCGATGCGCCCCTTCGACCCGGCGGCCCGCATCCGGTGGTCGCGGGGGCTCGACCTGGTCACCGGGCGCGAGGTCTGGGTGCCTTCCGTCATGGCCTGCCCGGGGCTGCGGGACGCGGTGCCGGCGGAGGGCTTCACCTTCCGCATGTCGACGGGCATGGCGGTGCACACCGACCCCGTGGAGGCGGTCGTCCAGGGGATCTGCGAGGTCGTGGAACGGGACGCGGCGGCGCTCGCCTGGCTGCAACGCCTGCCGCTGCCCCGGATCGCGGCCGGCGACCGCTCCGAGGCGGCACAGGTGACGATCGAGTGGTGCGCGGCTCGGTCCGTCGAGACCCACCTGTTCGACGCCTCGACCGAGCTCGGCGTCCCGGTCGCCTACTGCGTCCTGGCCGACCGCCGCGACCGGCGAGCCTGCCACGCCGTGGGCGCGGGCACCGGGCGCACCCTTCGCGCGGCGGCGGACAAGGCGCTGTTCGAGGCCGTCGGCATGCGGGCCGAGCTGCGCCGGGCGACGGGCCCGGCGCCGGACTCCCCCGCGGATTTCCGCGCGATGGAGGACGGCGCGCGGTACATGGGCGCGGCAGGCCGGGCGCCGGCGTTCGCGTTCCTGCTGGGTCAGGCGGGGACGGGCGCCCGGCGGCCCGCGCTGCCGGCCGCGCTGCCGGCCGCGCCCGACCTCGCATTGCGGCGGCTCGTGAGCGGCCTGGCCGCGGCGGGGATGCGGGCCGTTGTGGTCGACCGCACCCCCGACGAACTGGCCGGCGCGGGACTGACCGCGGTCAACGTCATCGTCCCCGACCTCCAGCCGCTCAGCCTGCATCCGCGCGCCCAGTTCAAGGGCCATCCCCGCCTGTACGAGGCGCCCGCCCGCATGGGCCACAGGGTGCTGGCAGAGGAGGAGCTGAATCCGTGGCCGCAACCGTTCGCGTGATCGCCGTGGGGCAGGGGCCGTTCGGCGCCCGGGTCGCCGACCGTCTCCGGGACCGGCCGCCCGGCGCCCGCTTCACCGTCGACGATCTCGACGCCCGGTTCACCGTCGACGATCTCGACGCGGTGTTCGCCGCCGGGGCGCAGGCCGTCGTGGTGGCGCTGTGGCGGCCGGCGCCGGGCCTGTGCGAACGCGCCGACAAGCTGTCGCACGCCACCGGTACGGCCTGGCTGCCGGCCGTCATGGAGGATGCCTCGATCATCGTCGGGCCGCTGGTGCGGCCGGGCAGCGGTCCGTGCTTCCGCTGCTACGCCGACCGGCGCGTCCAGCACGACCCGCGCTGGCACCGGACGCGGGCCAGGTACGCGGCCTACGCCAGCGACCCGGCCCTCGGCCCGGCCGGGTTCCGGCCGCGGCATGCGGACGTGGCCACGACGGCGGCCCGCCTGCTGCTGCGCCCGGCCGGGGACGGACAGGCAAGGGCGGCCCGGGATGCGGCGGGAGCGGTGATCACCCTGTCGATTCCCGGCCTGTCCCTCTCGCGCGAGCGGGTGGTGGCCTGTCACGGCTGTGACCGCTGCGGCCGTCCACGGCCGGCCCGCGACCTACGGCGCCTGCTTCGACTCGACGAATGGCGCACCCCACAGTGAACGACGGAGGGCAGATGGCCACGTTCGGACCCGGATACTTCCAGGCTCTTCCCATCTTCGGCGTCGGGGTCGGGGTCAACCCGTCCGACCTGCACGCCGACTACCTGGCGGACTCGCCGGGACGGATCGACTACTTCGAGATCACCGCCCCGTCGGCCCGTCACCTGGGCGGGCCGACCGGCTACGCCGAGATCAGGCATCGCCGCAACGCCAGGAGCAAGGGATTCGTCGCCATGAAGATCCCGCAGGTGGCCGGCGAGAAACGGGTGCTGGTACACAGCACGAACATCAATCCCGTCTATCCCGACCCGCCGACGGCCGAGGATCTGGCCGAGCTCGCCGAGCTGGTCGAGGTGACCCGTACCCCGTGGATCACCGAGGACCTCGGGGTCTGGCTCATGTCCGAGCGGCACGTGTACCCGCACTTCATGCCGTTCCCGCTGACCGACGCGAGCCTCGTGGTCACGGCCGGCAACGTCCGCGAGGTGCAGGAGCGGCTCGGCGTCCCCTTCAACGCGGAGTTCCCGCCGACCACGTTGGTCGCCGG
This sequence comes from Nonomuraea sp. NPDC003707, assembly GCF_053587055.1. Lineage (NCBI taxonomy): Bacteria > Bacillati > Actinomycetota > Actinomycetes > Streptosporangiales > Streptosporangiaceae > Nonomuraea > Nonomuraea sp. NPDC003707. The sequence goes on from NZ_JBSFNK010000027.1 coordinate 72,356, forward strand.
CGACATGCACGCCTTCGACTTCTTCGCCGAGCTGACCCGGGAGACGGGCTGCGGCATGTGCTTCGACGTGGGGCACGTGCTGAGCTACCAGATCGCCCGGGGCGCCGCGCCCACGAGCGACTTCCACCGGCTGCCGTGGCCGTACATCACCGAGATCCACGTCGCGGGCGGCGGCATCGACCTGCGCGAGGACGGCTACCACTACGACGACACGCACGGCGACCAGCCCATCATCTCGGTCTGCCTGGACATGCTCGACGAGGTCGTCCGCAACGCCCCCAACCTGCGGGCGATCACTCTGGAGGTGTTCGGCGCGAAGATCCCGGCCCGCGCCCTGGCCAGGATCGCCGAGATCAGGGCCAGGCCGGCGGTCGCCTCCTGGCTCGCCGGGACGCGGCCGGCGCCGCCGCCGCGCCCCTCGCGCGAGCAGGCACGTCTGAGGACCAAGAAGGCGACCGTGGGGATGTACGACCTGCTGCACGGCGGCTCCCCCGTCCGGCTCCCGGCCGCCGGCGAGGAGGTGCTGGAGGTGTTCGCGGTCGCCGAGCAGCGCAGGTGGGAGTACGAACGCCTGTCCCGGATCCAGCTGCACGGCCGCTTCGCCACCAGCTATTACCCCCTCGCGACCCGCTGGCTCATGCGCCGGACCGGCCTGGACCGGGGCGCGTTCTACGACCTGCTGGTCCCGCCGCTGCTCCAGGACAGGTCGCGGGAGCTGTGGGAGAAGGCCAGGGCGGCCTACGAGGACCTCGTCGCGCAGGACCCCGGCGACGCCGTCGGGCCCGAGCTCGTCCGCGTCGAGAGCTGGATGAACCTCTGCGCGGCCGGGGCGGCCGCCCCGGACACAATCGACGTCGGGGTCGACCTGACCTATCTCAGCGACGCCTTCCGCGGCGGCTCCCTCGACCCGCAGCGGGCGCTGCTGCCGGCCCGGGTAACGGTGCGGCACCTGGGCGAGTGCCGGTTCGCCTTCGTCGCCGGGCCCGCGTGCGCGGCCGGCGGGACAGCCGGCGGGACAGCCGGCGGGACAGCCGGCGGGACAGCCGACGGAGCGGAGGCCGATCTGGCCGATCTCAACTACCACACCCTCGTCGAGCCGGGGACGGCGACCTGCTGCACGGGCCAGTGAGGCGCACGCGGGCGGTCAGGTGTTCCTGCGGATGATCTCCGGCGTCGACGGGTGCGCCTCGGCCTCGATCAGCTGCCTCTCCTGTGCCCCGATCAGCCCCAGACGGTGGAGCAGGGCGCCCGCCGCGCGCCTGCACTCCTGGGCGGGCTCCGACTCGCCCAGGTCGTCGTGGCAGCGGCCCAGCCCCCACCAGTGCTCGGCCTCGTCGTACGTGCCGGACCGGCCGGCGTCGTCGTCGGCCCGCAGCGCCTCCTGGAACAGGCGGACCGCCAGGTCGGGCCGGCCCGCGAGCCGCCGGGCCTCGGCCAGGTTGCCCAGCAGGCAACCGAGGCCGAAGGGGCTGTCGGTCTCGCGGTGGATGGCGATGGACTCGCTGTGGGCCTGGACGGCCTCGGCGAAGCGGCCGGCCTTCTGGTAGGTCAGGCCCAGGTTGCTGAGCGTGATCCCCTCGTTGAACCGGTCGCCCTGCTTGCGGTCGAGCGCCAGCGCCTGCAGGTAGCAGTCGATGGACTCGTCATAGCGGCCGAGCAGGCCGTAGGCGCCGGCCAGCCGGTCCAGCTGCGAGGACTCCCCGCGCGGATGCCGAAGACGGCGGTAGGCGGCCAGGGAGTCCCGCAGCCGCGCGATGGCGTCGCTCAACTGGCCCAGCTGGGACTGCACGTCGCCCAGGTCTCCCTGGACGACCGCGAACTGCAGCGGGTCGCCGGTGCGCCCGGCGGCGTCGGCCGCCAGTTCCTCCAGCGTGTACTGGTCCTTCCACAACCGTTCGTACCCCAGGGGGAGGTAGAGCGCCGCGGCCAGGCCGACCGCCAGCGACGGGCCGTCGTCGAGCTCGCCGATCGCCTGGCGCAGGACCACGGGGAAGTTCGCGGTCTCCGCCTTGATCCAGGTCTGGATCTGCTGGTGGCTGTCCAGGCCGGCCCCCGGCACGGCCAGGTCCTGCGGCCCGATGCCGGTCCGCCATGCGGCGTCCGGATTGACCCGGACGCACACGGCCCGGGCCGTCGCGAGGTACCAGTGCAGCACGTTCCGCAGGGCCGCGGCGCGCCGGCCGGCGTCGTCCTCCTCGTGCGCGCGCTCGTAGGCGAACTGGCGGAGCAGGTCGTGCATGCGGTAGCGGTGGGGGGCGTGGTTCTCCACCATATGGAGGTCGACGAGATAGTCCAGGACATCCTCCGCCTGCCGTTCGGGGATGCCGGCCAGGGCGGCGGCGACACCCACGCCGACGTCGGCGTTGGCGAGCAGGCCCAGGAGCCGGAAGAGGCGGGCGTGGCCGGCGTCGAGCTCGTCGTAGCCGACGGCGAAGCTGGCGCGCAGCGCCCGGTCGCCGACGTGGAGTTCGGCCAGCCGGTGCCGGTCCGTCGCCAGCCGGTCGGCCAGGGCGCGAACGCTCCAGGTGGCCCGGGCGTTGAGTCGGGCGGCGGCGATGCAGACCGCCAGGGGCAGGTGATCGCACTGGCGGACGACCGCCTCCGCGGCCGCGGTCTCGGCCCGGACGCGGTCACGGCCGACCAGGCGCGCGAAGAGCGCCAGGGAGTCCTCTTCGGGCAGGAGCTCCAGGCGCAGGTGCGTGGCGCCGTCCAGTTCGGTGAGCACCTTGCGGCTCGTGAGCAGTACCGCGCCGGCGCCGTGGCCGGGCAGCAGGTGGCGGATCTGGGCGGCGTCCAGCGCGTTGTCCAGGACGATCAGCAGGCGTTTGCCCGCGGTCAGCGACCGTAGCTGGCCCGCGGCCTCCTCGACCTCGGCCGGGACCGCCTCGTCGTCCGTCCCCAGCGAGCGCAGGAGCCGGGCCAGCGCCGCGGACGTCTCGACGGGCCTGGTGTTGGGGGTGGATCCGTGCAGGTTGAGGTACAGCTGCCCGTCGGGGTAGCGGGCGGCCAGACGGTGGGCCACGTGGATCGCCAGCGCCGACTTCCCGACCCCGCCGCCGCCCGAGATCGACACGACGACCGGGCCCTCCTGGCGTGCCGCTCCGAGCAACCCGCACAGGTGCTCGACCTCTGGCCTGCGCCCCGTGAACGTCGCCACGTCCATCGGCAGCTCGGCGGCCACCGGCCGGGCCCGCTCTGGTGGGGTCTGTGCCGCGGGCTCGGGGGCGGGCCGATGCTCGCGCAGCAGCTCCGCGTGCGTGGCGCGGAGCTCGTCGGAGGGGTCGACGCCGAGTTCGTCGGCCAGCCTGCGCCGGATCTCCTCGAAGCAGCGCAACGCCTCGGCTCTGCGGCCGGTGGCGCCGAGCAGCCTGATCAGCCGGGTCTGGAGCGGCTCCTCGTACGGCATGTCCGCGGCGACCTCCCGCACGTGCGGCAGGGCCGCCTCCGGCCGGCTGGTGTGCAGCGCCAGGTCGGCGGCCCTGGCCGCGCAGCCGGCCCGGGCGGTCTGCAGCCGGCGGATCCCCGCGTGCGCGCGGACCTCCTCCGGGGCTCCTTCCAGTACGAGCCCGCGCCACTGCCCGAGCGCCCGCAACAGCAGGTCGAGCCCGAGCGCGGGGTCCGGCTCGCGAGCGGCGGCGCGGTAGCGGCCGAGGAAGCGGGCCGCGTCCACATGGCGCGCGTCCAGGTCGAGGACGTAGCCGCCGGACCTGGTGTACTTGACCGCCTCGGTCATCCCCGTGTGGTCGCGCAACCACGATCGCAGCCGCGACACGCTGGTGCGCAGAGCCCGCAGGCTGACCTCGGAGGTGCCCCAGACGTGGCTCAGGAGCTGGCCTTCGGCGACCGGCTCCCCCCGTGACAGCAGCAGCACGGCCAGGAGCCAGCGAACGTGCTGGCCGGGAAGCGGGACCTCTCGGCGGGACAGGCTGATCTCCAGTGGGCCCAGGATCCGGAAGTCGGGGGAGGGGCCATCGTCGTCGGCGGGCATCCAACCTCCACCCGAGGCGCTGTCCGGCAGGAATTCCGATATCGGGCGTATGGCTTCACCATGACACAGATCAAGATCTGCTCCAAACCGCGTGCTCCCGCAGGTCGGCCCGCCGCGACCGGGCCAGGGGTCAGATGCGGCGCTGCAGGAGCATGCCGGGCCACTCCCCCACGGTGAAGGGGGCGATGCGGGTGAAGCCGCAGCTTTCGTAGTAGGCGACCAGGCGGCCGTCGTCGCCGGCGTAGCAGTCGACGCGCACCAGGCCGACGCCGCGTTCGGCGGCTTCGGTGGCGGCCCGGTCGAGCAGGGCGCGGCCGATGCCGTGGCCGTGGTAGCGGCGGTCGGTGACCAGGGCCTGGATGTAGAGCTCGGGTTCGGTGGCGGGGGTGACGTAGTCGTGGGCGCCGCCGACGACGAGGCAGCCGGCGGGGTGGTCGTCGACTTCGGCGATGCGCATGCCGCCGAGTTCGAGCCAGCCGGTGACCTGGCGGGTGCGGCGTGGGTTGCCGGTGAAGGGGCTGCTGCCCCATTGGCCGGTGCGTCCTTGGGCGGTGAGCCAGGCGACGGCGCTGTCGAACATGCTCAAGACGACGGGGACGTCGCCGTCGCGGCCGTCGCGGATGCGCGGGAGGGTGCTGGGGTGGGTCATGTCAGGCCTTGCTGCTCTTCAGGGCGCTGCCCTTCTTCCACTCCTTGAACGGCAGTTGCCAAAAGCCCCAGCCGTTGTTCCATTCGAGTTCGCGGGTGGTGCCGGTGATGTCGACGACGTCGCCGCGCTGGAAGTTGTCGTAGAACCATCGGGCCTGGTCGGGGCGGGCGTTGAGGCAGCCGTGGCTGACGTTGCGGACGCCTTGGGCCCAGACGTTGTCCTTGGCGTGGACGTATTCGCCGGAGTTGGAGATGCGGACGGCGTGGTCGATCATGACGTCGTAGTAGCCGGGGTCGCCCTTTTTGCGGCCTGGGGAGATCATGCGGACGGGGTTGCCGCGTTCCATGGTGAGGTGGACGCCGGAGGTGGTGGTGTATTCGCGGGTGGTGGCCATGCCGGCGCTGATACGCATGGTTTGGACGCGTTTGCCGTCTTTGTAGACGTACATCATGTGCTTTTTGGTGTCGACCTTGCTGATCTGCCGGGCGCCGATCTTGAGGGTGGCGGAGTAGTCCTTGACCCCGTACAGGCCGTCGCCGCCCTTGATGCCGGTGATGCGGGCGTTGAGGGTGACCTTCTGGTGGGCGGGCCAGTATTTGGCGGTGCGGTAGATGGCGACGGTGTCGTTGATCCAGCGCCAGGCGCCGGTGACGGGCTTTTCGGTCTCGACTTCCAGGGCGCGTTCGATGGTGGCCTTGCTGGTGACGGGCTGGTTGAAGGTGACGATGATGGGGGCGCCGACGCCGATGGTCTCGCCCTTGGTGTGGGGGGTCACGTCGGCGATCTGCAGGGCGCGTTCGGGTTTGGCGGTGGTGAACGTGCTGGTGGCCGTGGTGGCGCCGGCGGTGGCGTTGACGGTGTAGTCGGTGGAGGGTTTGAGCGCGGTCTTGGAGACCCACTTGGTCTTGTCGGCGTTGTACTTGCCCTCGACCTGTTCGCCCGAGGCCTCGACGGTGACGTTGTCGAGGCCGCCGCCGTCGGAGGTGACGACGACCTTCTTTTCGGGGCTGACCTTGCCGCTGCCCTCGGCGGGGCTGATCTTGACGGTGGGGGCCTGGGGGGTGGCGGACGTGGTGACTTCGGGCGCGCCCGCTCCCCCGCTGCCGCCGTCGGGGGTGGTGCCCGATGAGCACGAGGCCGTCAGTGTGACTGCGGTGAGCAGCGCGACTGCGGTGGCGGGCTTCCTCCAAGCCGGCGTAACGTTCAACACTGTCCTTTCCCCCATGGCATCAAACGCACCTCAAAAACCTTAATGCTGATGCATGTAAGACGAGGAATCATTTGGGAGAGTTCGGTCACATTTCAATCACTTGTGCCTGGGAAAGGGACCCGTCAAAGGCGGTGGGTCAGGCCGGTGTGCCGCCGTCCGGCGCCCTTGGTGCGGACGGCCTGGGCCAGGGCGCGGCGGGAGCCGACGATGACGACGAGTTTCTTGGCCCTGGTGATGGCGGTGTAGAGGAGGTTGCGCTGCAGCATCATCCAGGCGCTGGTGGCCAGCGGGACGACGACGGCCGGATATTCGCTGCCCTGGGAGCGGTGGATGGAGACGGCGTAGGCGTGGGCGAGCTCGTCGAGTTCGTCGAAGGCGTAGTCGACGGCCTCGTCCTCGTCGGTGACGACGGTGAGCTTGTGCTCGTCGGGCCGGATGTCGGTGACGATGCCGACGGTGCCGTTGAACACCCCGGCGGCGCCTTTGTCGTAGTTGTTGCGTAGCTGGGTGATTTTGTCGCCGACGCGGAAGACGCGGCCGCCGTAGCGGCGTTCGGGCATGCCTTCGCGGGCGGGGGTGAGGGCTTCCTGCAGGGCGGTGTTCAGGGCGCCGGCGCCGGCGGCGCCGCGGTGCATGGGGGCCAGGACCTGGATGTCGCGGCGCGGGTCGAGGCCGAAGCGGCGCGGGATGCGGCGGGAGACGACGTCGACGGTCAGGGCGGCGATGTCCTCGGCCTCCTCGCAGGGGAACAGGAAGAAGTCGTTCATGCCCTGGAGGATGGGGTGGTTGCCGGTGTTGACGCGGTGGGCGTTGACGACGACGCCGGACTCCTGGGCCTGGCGGAAGATCTGCGTCAGGCGTACGCGGGGGATGTCGTCGGCGGCGAGCAGGTCTTTGAGGACCTCGCCGGCCCCGACCGAGGGCAGCTGGTCGACGTCGCCGACGAACAGCAGGTGGGCGCCCGGCGCGACGGCCTTGACGAGTTTGTTGGCCAGCAGCAGGTCGAGCATGGAGGCTTCGTCGACGACGACGAGGTCGGCGTCCAGGGGGTTGTCGCGGTCGAAGGTGGCCTCGCCGCCGGGGCGCAGCTGCAGCAGCCGGTGGACGGTGGTGGCCTCGTGGCCGGTCAGCTCGGCCAGGCGTTTGGCGGCGCGGCCGGTGGGGGCGGCCAGGATGACCTTGGCGCGTTTGGCGCGGGCCAGCAGGACGATGGAGCGTACGGTGAAGCTCTTGCCGCAGCCGGGCCCGCCGGTCAGGACGGCGACCTTCTCCGTCAGGGCCAGGCGGACGGCCTGGCGCTGCTCGGAGGCCAGGTCGGCGCCGGTCTGGCCGTGCAGCCAGGTCTCGGCGCGTTCCCAGTCGACGTCGGCGAAGGCTTTGAGCCGGTCGTGGCCGGAGCGCAGGAGGGAGAGCAGGCCGGAGGCCAGGGAGTTCTCGGCGCGGTGGAAGGGCGGCAGGTAGACGGCCGGTACGACGTTGTCGCCGGCCGGGATGGGTTCGCGTACGGCGCCTTCGGCTTCGATGAGGTCTTCGAGGCAGGTGGTGACGAGGTCGGCGGGCACTTCGAGGATCTTGACGGCGTCGGCGGCGAGGTTGGGGGCGGGCAGGTAGCAGTGGCCGTCGTCGGCGGCCTGGGACAGGGTGTAGCGCAGGCCGGCTTTGACGCGTTCGGGGCTGTCGTGGGGGATGCCGACGGCCTGGGCGATGGTGTCGGCGGTCTTGAAGCCGATCCCCCACACGTCGTCGGCCAGCTGGTACGGGCGGGTCTTGACGACGGAGATGGACGATTCGCCGTACTGCTTGAAGATGCGCACCGCGATCGAGGTGGACACGCCGACGCCCTGCAGGAAGATCATCACCTCTTTGATGATCTTCTGTTCCTCCCAGGCGGCGGCGATCATCTTGGTCCGCTTGGGTCCCAGGCCCGGGACTTCGACCAGGCGCTGCGGCTGCTGTTCGATGACCTCGAGGGTGTCGGTGCCGAAGTGGTCGACGATGCGCTCGGCCATCTTGGGGCCGATGCCCTTGATCAGGCCGGAGCCGAGGTAGCGGCGGATGCCCTGGACGGTGGCGGGCAGGACGGTGGTGTAGGAGCGCACCTCGAACTGGCGGCCGTAGCGGGGGTGGGAGCTCCAGCGGCCGAGCAGCCGCAGCGACTCGCCGACCTGGGCGCCGAGCAGCGGGCCGACGACGGTGAGCAGATCGGAGCCGGAGCGTTCGGTGGCGACGCGGGCGATGGTGTAGCCGGTCTCCTCGTTGGCGTAGGTGATGCGTTCGAGAACACATGAAAGTTCGGTGGTGATGACCGTATCTGCACCTTCGCCCACCGTTCGAGCCTCCCACCGCAGCCGCTTCCGGGCCCAGAGTAGAGGAATAGCCGGACATGGGCGCCTCGCGGGAAGCGCTGTGCGCCCGGACGGCGCACGATTTGTGATGTGAGATGGTGTTGATCGTGAGAACCCGTGACGAAGCGTTTGCTGCCGCCGGTCGAGTCCTCGCCGAGACGCCCTGTCCCCTGAAGAGGCGGCCCGTGCCGCGTACGTTCCGGGTGGCCGCTCTGTCGAGGAGTTGGCGGCCATCATCCGCGAGCAGCGCCGCAGGGCTCGCGCACGCCAGCAAGCCGGCCTGAACTGATTTCGATTGTTGTTTTGGGTTCTTGGCCCCTTTTTGCAGGTCAGAGCGAGACGATCTTGTCAGGCAGGTAAGGCACGGCGCTGAACCAGGCAGCCGAAAGCGCGAGGTTCGCGGCCCTGTCCCAAAGGCGCGGTGATCACCAGGAGATGGTCAGCGCGCGTTCGCCGTTCATCCCTTCTGCATGGGCCCGGAACCCCCAGAGGTGCATCGAGCCGCGTTTCTGAACCCCGCTTGCGGCAGCCCAGCGAGGTGCGACACAGAAGACCGGGGAAAGGGCGCCGTCCGCGAAGCGGCCATGGTGACGGGGCAACGCCCCTATGCCATGGTGATCACATGACCGAGAACCCGATCCCCACGCCGGTCCCGCTTCCCCCGCCCATGCGCTACCTGACTGAAGACGAGAATAACCACGTCAAGAAGACCGCCTCCGAACAAACCCAGAATTATGAGGTGGATGAGACAGTGGCCATCGCAGTCGCCTACGCTGCCCTGGGCGCTATAGGCCTGTTCGGGACGCAGTCGATTCTTGCGGAAAGCAACGACGAGAAGTGCAACGCGCTGAGACTGGCATGGGACACCACGCAGCCAAAGGAGAAGAAGTATCTCGGGTCGTGGTGGCAGTGCATCGGAGATCCCGGCCACTACGGCCGCCACTTCGCCTACAGCATAGTTGAGTGGTCTGACGGCGAGCCCGGCACTGTGCCCGCCACCAGGACGGCCTGACGGCCTCACGGCGCGCTGCGCAGCTCAGGGCCCGGACGGCGGCCCGTCGGCCGAGCCCTGACCGAGTACTGGCAGCACTGCGCCCACTGACGGCCGATGCGGAGCCGCTGCCCCCTGCTCCTCGCCGGAGAGGCAGGCTCCGGGATGGCCCGGGTCTGGTTGGCCCGCTCGTACGCGTCGCGGCGGGCGTGCCGCTCGGCCACCAGCGCGGGTCGTGGGTGTGGATCCAGGGAGAGCCGGCCGGCCGGTGATCGAGGGCGTGCCGGATGTCGCTGATGGTCGCGCCGAGCTCGAACGCGGGCCGCAGCACGCTGCGCAGGTGCCCGCGGAGGCGGCACGACAGCATCAGTCGGGGCACGTTGTGGTACCAGAAGCCGCGGTGAACGAGCATGCCGCGCCGGCGGCCGTCCCGCTCGAGGAAGTCGATCGGGTGCCACCACATGAAAGGGCCCTTCGGAAGGAGGCCGGTGTGAGCACGGGTGATCAAGAGGTTGATCGGCGTGGACCCATGGCTTGCATGGCTGGAATGGTGGGCGCATGAGCGATCCCAACTCGCCGCTGCCACCGCCAAGCCGCGAGGATGCGGCTGCTCGATGGCGAGCGCTGGCAGCAGGTGACATGACCCGTGAGGCCGTGCATGCCTGGGCAGCTCCGTGGGTGGAGGGTGAGGGGGCGTCCGCCGACTGCCCTCCCTTGGTCCTCACGGCTCTGCAGTACCTGCATGGGTTCGATCTTTGTCGTGATCCAAGTCGTCCCGGCGTCGTGTGGCACGGCCCGGCAGGCGAAGGCGAGTGGCTTCATTCACCCGACGACATCTGTGATGGACTCGCCCGATGGCAGGAGAAGTGCGAGCTCTACGATGCGGATCCGCAGGGTTGGATGCAGGCGGCACGTCAGCAGGCGAGGGCCCTTGTCCAAGGCGGCAAGGGGCCTTTCGGTGCTGGTGAGGGCATGTGAAAGGCCCCTGGGCATGTGCTTCATGGACGGTGCTCACTTCGCCACCGCCTCGACGTCGTCGTGGAAGTCGGACTCGTGCGCGGCCTCGCCCTGCGCGAACGCCTGGCCGAGCTTGTAGGCCGGGGATCGGTTCAGCGCCGACTGCTCCTTGTCGTAGCGGCGGGTGGTGCGCGGGTCCGCGTGGCCGAGGAGGTCCTGCACGACGTGGAGCTCCACGCCCTCGCTGAGCAGGTATGTGGCAACCGCGTGCCGCAGCGAATGCGGGGAGATTGCATCCCAGTGCGGGACCCCGGCCTTGCGAGCGATCTCGCGGATCTTCCTGAAGATCGCGGGCTGGTCGAGCGGCCTACCGGTGTCCGTGCGGAACAGCGGGCCCTCGTCGCCGCCGCGCAGCGTGATGTACCGGTCGAGGGCAGCGCTCGCGTATGGCGGAACGGCCAGCCGCAGCGTCTTCCCGGCCGGGCCCTTCACGGGCAGGTCGATCACCCGGTGGCCGGTGTCCCACCCGAGGGACGACAGGCGGGACTCGATGACACCGCCGACCCGGCAGGCGGTCACAACGACCAGGCACAGCATCGCGTACGCTCGGGCGCTGTCCCGGACCCTGGACGCGGCGGCCCGGCCATCCTCATGCGCGGCTGCGGTCTTGTCGGCCTCTGCCTTGGCCCAGGCGAGCATCCGGTCCATGTCGGCCTTCGCCAGGCCGCGCGTGGTCGACAGGGACGAGCGCTGCGCGCGCTCCATGTCGAGGAACGGGTTCCGGGCGGCGGCGCCGGCGCGCACGAGGTACCGGTACCACGACGATGCCGCGGAGATGCGCCGGGCGCGGGTCGAGGCGGCAAGGCCCGCGTCACGCAGGGCCGCTCCGTACAGGTCGGCCTCGATCGGCGCGATGTCCATAGGGTCGAGGCCGCGGGCCAGGATGTAGGCGAGCCAGAACGACAGGTCCTGGGAGTAGCCGCGGCGCGTCTTCGGGGAGCTGCGCTTCTCGCTGGACAGCCATCCGGCCGTGGAGGTGAGCACGATGGGGTTCGTGCCGGAGGCTCGCATGAGCTCGGCCAGCTCGTACTCATCACTCGCGGGCGGGGCGCCTCGTACGGCTGGGCGAGACACGGTGATGGCGACCCCCTGTTCGTCGGGGGCCGAGTCGTGGCGTAAGGGGGAAACGGTCACAAAAACGATCTTACATGATAAGAGACATTGGCATGTAAGATCATTCGTCGCGAGGAGTCGTTCCAGAAAGCCACTAACCGGTGACCGGTGATGGGATCGAGAAATCCAGTCATAGGGCATCGACGCAGCGTGACGTCATGGCACAAATGGAACCATGGCAAACAAGCAGCCCCCGGACGATCCCTGGGACCCCCTCGCACGCGAACGCCAAGCCATCAGGGCAGCGGAATCAAAGGAAGCCCTGTCTGTCCTGATGATCGTCTTCGCGTGCCTAGGGCTCCTCGCAGGTGGCGGTGCCCTCACCGAGGAAGGCTCCACTCCTGCAAGCTGGATCGTCATCGCGGCGAGTGCAGCATTAGGCACGTTCGGTGCCGCATGGATGTGGAGGCTCTCCAAGGCCGAGAAACAGCGCCAACTCCAGCTGGCCGCCAGACGCGCCCACCCGCTGAAACCCCGCGTTGAAGCCGTCACCGCCGCGTTCGCCGAAGCCTCACAGCTCATGGCCGAATTGCAACACGACCTCGAACTCCAGCAAGCCGCCCACCAGATCCTCGCCGAAGCGGTCGACGAGCATCAGAATTTCCTCGATGTCAACCACGAGCAAGCCCAGAAGATCCGAGAAATCGTCCTCAGCGACATCCACGCCAACCGACGCGGCGACCGGCGCCAGCAATGGCTGTTCTTCATTCTTGGCGTCGCCGTCTCCATCCCTATCGGAGTCGTCATCAACGTGCTCGTCCCCTAGCCACCAATCCGCGCCCGCACCTCCCGTTCCACCACCGACAGACGATCGAGGCGCAGAAGGCGGCGCCTCCGATGATCGAACACAGTCGCGGGCCTCCCCTCCCCCCCACCACCATCGAACCGAACCCACCGATACCCCACACCGGCCCGCAGCCGAAACAAGATCCACCCACACACCACCATATGAAGCAAAAGGCGACGCCGAATGCAGGCGCCCACGCGGCCGCACGACCTTTGTGAGAAGCCACCTGCGATCTTCCACGGGCAGCACGTCCCACTCCTGCAGGAGCCCTTCGACCACCGGCACGGCGTTCCGAGCGTCCGGGGCGCCCTCCCCCCACTCCTGCCGCCAGATCCGCCAGCCGTTGCCGAACCCTGTCGCGGTCAGCGCGAAGCCGATCCCGGGACGGGATGTACTCCTTCTCGAGAATGATGCCGCGCGAGACCAGGTCGGTCTGGCGGGCAAGGTCAGCCTCGATCTTCTTCAGCTCGCGTTCCAGCCGCGCGGACTCGGTCTCGACCGTGCGAGCCGCCGTGCGAGCGACGGATCGCCGGGCACGTGAGGCATCTCGCGGACGCCTTTCGGACGCTCGTGCGAAAGTGGATCGATGGCAACCCGCTGTCGGTCATGCCCCCGTTGTCCGCTCGGCCCGCTGTGATGCGGTCGGGTGGGTGTGACCGAGGGTGCGCACCCTTCAGGAGGGGGCTATGGCAAGGGCTGTCGTGAAGTGGGCCGGTGGGATGGCAGCGGGGCTCGCGGTCCTGGTGGTGCTCCTGGCGTCGCCGTTCGCCCTCGGCCGGCTCGCCGGTGCGACGGGGGATGACTGGGCCTCGCTCGCCGACGTCGGCGACGCCTATGGCTCCGTCGTCGCGCTGCTCACCGCGGTGTCACTCTTGGTGCTGGCCGTATCGGTGGCCTTTCAGGCGCGGACGGCACGCATCTCGTCGGAGACCGCCGTGCGGATGCTCCATATGGAGATGATGCGTTTCACGATAGAAGACCCGTCTCTCCTGCAGATGGAGGGCGCGGAGTGGGACGGCACAGCCGAGGCATCCGAAGAGATGCGGCGGTGGGCGTTTGTCAACATGCAGCTCGGGCTCTACCGGTCGTTCCACGCGCTCAAGGAGTTGCCGACAGCCGAGCTGCGGATGGCGATGGCCGCGAGGTTCAGGTCGCGGATGGGCCGAGAGCATTGGGAGCACAACCAGGCCTGGTTCCGGGCGAGCGAGCGCAACCGTCACGACCGGCGATTCAACGAGATCGTCGAGGAGGAGTATCAGAGGGCCGTCCAGGCGGGTGAGGCGGTGGCGGAACGTTCGCGGGTGTCGCGTGGCGGGCTGCCGCGGGAGTTCGTGGTGGGCGGGGTGGCGGCCGTCGTCGCGGTCGGGGCCGGGATACTCCTCGGCAAGAGGCGCGGCAGGCAGGGCTGACCACGGGCAGCCACTCGCGCGGGCCGGTCCCGCACCCGAGGTGAAGCGGTTCTCCCCCGCGTCGAACCGAGGCGGGCCCGCTCAGAGGACCTGCGGGTACGGGCCGAGTCCGTCGAGCCACTGCGGTGAGTCGGTGGCGGCGCCGTGATCCGGTCGGCGTCGCGGATCGCCTGCAGCGGTGAGCGATCATCGGTGCGGCGCGTCCCCCAGGTGTCCAGTGCACGCCCGGCGGTGCTGTAGCGGCGACTACTCCCGGCGGCGTAGTCCGGTCGGTCGCTGGTCCCGGGGCGGTAGCGGCAGATGACTTCGCTTGCAGGACGCCCCCGAGCAGCAGTTGAACGACGATTACGGTCATGACGACCCCAGCCCATACATCCACCGGGCTCCCCACCCGCATCGCCGCCGCACAGCCGGGTCCGAACCGCGACGACCCCTCCGGCTCAAAGGACTGAGCCGCGTTGACCAGTAGACAATCAGCAGGCCGAAGCGTGCCCGCCGAGCCGGATGCCCGGCCGGGGCTCACCCTCGCCGCGGTGGCCGTCGTGCAGTTCATGGTGTCGCTGGATCTGTCGGTCGTGAACGTCGGGCTTCCGCAGATCGCCGCCGGCCTCGGATTCAGCGCGGTGGGCCTGACCTGGGTGATCCACGCCTACGCGCTCACCTTCGGCGGGCTGCTCCTGCTGGGCGGCAAGGCCGCCGACCGCTACGGCCGCAAGCCGGTCCTGCTGCTCGGGCTCGCCCTGTTCGGCCTGGCCTCGCTCGCCGGCGGTTTCGCCCAGGAACCCGGTCAGCTGGTCGCCGCCCGGGCCGCGCAGGGCATCGGGGCCGCCGCCCTGGCTCCGGCCGCGCTGGCGCTGCTGACCACGACGTTCCCCGCAGGCAAGGAACGCGTGCGCGCCTTCGGGATCTGGAGCGCGACGAACGCCGCCGGAGGCGCGCTCGGCGTCCTGATCGGCGGCCTGCTGACCGAGTACGCCGGCTGGCGCTGGGTGATGTTCGTGAGCGTGCCCATGGCCGCCTGCGCGCTGGCGCTGACCTGGCGGGCCGTGGCCGCGGGGCCGCCTGCGGTGCGCGCCGCCCGTCCGGATGTGCTCGGCGCGGTCCTGGCCACGGCGGGCATGACCCTGCTGGTTTTCGGCATCGTCCGCACCGACCGGTACGCGTGGAGTTCACCGGTCACCGTGGCGACGTTGGCGATCGCCGCCGTACTGCTGGCCGCGTTCATCCTCGTCGAGCGGACCACGGCCCGCGAACCGCTGATCCGGCTCGGCCTGTTCACCAACCGCTCGGTCGCCGGCGCGAACGCCTACAACCTCCTGGTCGGCGCGGCCATGGCCGCGGCCTTCTACTTCGCGTCCCTCTACCTGCAACGCGTGCTCGGGACGGGGCCGGCCCTGACCGGGGTCGAGTTCCTGCCGTTCGCGCTCGGCGTGGTCGCCGGATCCGTACTGGCCGTCAAACTCGGCTACCGGCTCGCGCCACGTACTCTTCTGGTCATCGGCGGGCTGCTGACGGCGGCCGGGTTCGCCTGGTTCGGCATGATCAGCCCGGACGGCGCCTTCGTCACCGACGTCCTGGGGCCCTCGATCGTCGCCAGCGTCGGCTTCGGGCTCTGCCTCGGACCGGTCGTCTCCACCGCGACCGTCGGCGTCGCGGCCCGCGAGACCGGCACCGCCTCCGGCCTGCTCAACAGCTCACGCCAGATCGGCGCCTCACTCGGGCTGGCCGCCCTCGGCACCGTCGCGCACAACCGCACCGGCCGGGCCGGCACGCCCGAGACCCTCAACGACGGTTACGCGCTCGGCCTGAGCCTCGGCGCCGTCCTCCTGCTCGGCGCCGTACTCATCGCCCTCACGGTCCTGAGAAGGACCGGCCCGCCCGCACGGGCCGAGCAGGCCGATGACCGCGTTCCGCTCTCCGCCCGGGAATGACCGGCGATCCACCCACCGCAGAAAAGGGGCGTCTCGGCATGTCTGTGAACCCGATCGATCTCTTCACGTCCTCCGTTCACCTGCGCCAAGGCGGCAAGATCCACGCCGGGAAGGCGGCGATGGACGCCGACCAGGACGGCTGGCAGCTGACGGCATTCCACGCCAAGACCGGCGCCGACGTCCACGCCGACCACTGGGAGGTCCATCCCGAGGCCGAGGAGGTCGTGTCCTGCCTCGTCGGGAAGATCCGCCTCTACCTGCGGCCGGAGCGGCCGGGGCAGCAGGAGGAGGAGATCAGGCTGACAGCCGGGACCGCCGCCATCGTCCCGCGCGGCCGATGGCACCGCATCGAGCTGGACATCCCCAGCAACATCATGGCCGTCACCCTGCCGCGGGGCAGCCGGCTGGAGAAGCGCACCGAAGCCTAGACCAGGTCGGGGTGACGAAGTCACCGAAGGTGGCGTCGGTGAAGGTGCTGTCCGCCGGCTCGGGCGCTGTGCTTCAGGTCTTGCAAGGCGAGGACCTTCGTCGGGCTCATCCAGCCCTGCGAGGGTTTGTGAAGCGCCCAGCCGTCCCCGAGGGTGACCCCGGCGTGCTGCGCGGCTCCATCGGCACCCCGCCAGACCAGGACGGTCCCTGGCTCGTCGTCATGCCCTCCCTTCACGGTGTGCTCCGCGAGCCAGTCCTCGAACGGCTCGCGGAGCATCCACCTCTCCTCCGCGCCCTCGGCGCCGCAGGCCGCCATCACCGTGCCGAAGCAGTTCGGGCCGCTCCGGGCGGGGAAGGTCCCGGCGAGGTGCCGCGCTCCGGGCAGCGCGCAGGCGATGGCGTCCCACGTGGCGGGGGCGACGTCGCCGTGCCGGCTGGGGCGGCGCCCCTTCTCGACGTACGCGACGACCGTCTCGACCTCACGCCCGGCGATCGAGCCGGGCCAGCGGTGCGGCGCGGGCTGGCTGCGCCTGACCGAGGCCGGCAGCCGGCGCGCGCCGGCCTCGGTCAGCCACACGAGCGCCGACGAGCCCAGGCCGTAGAGGTAGAAGGTGTCCCTGACCTCGGGCGTGAGCCGGTCCCGGTCATCCTCGAGATCGAGGGAGCCGGCGAGATCGGACGGGATGACGAAGGGCTGCACCGGCGGCGCGAACCACCCGAGCCACCGTTGGAGCAGGTCGTCCGGCACCTCGATCCCCAGTACGAGCATGACGCCACCCTAGAACGGTCACGTGCTCATCACCGCCGCCCGCCGAACTCCCAGTCGTGCACCTCGATGTCGGCATAGCGGTCCTGGGTCAGGACGGCGCGGGCCACGTCCGGGTCCGGCGCCCGGACCAGCAGCGCCGTACCCAGCCAGGTGGCGCCGTCGTCGGACAGCAGCGGCCCGTACGCGATCAGCTCGTCCCGGTCGGCCGGCGGGACCAGGTCGGCCGCCTGCCCGAAACCGAGGCCCAGCACCAGATACCGGTTGCCGCCCTCCTTGCCGCCGGGGAAATCCCACATGGTGCGGCCCAGCACGTTGCGCCATCGCCGCAACATCACATCCCGGTAGACACCGGCCTGGTAGTTGGGCTCATCGAACACGAACGCCCGCGCGGTGGCCGGATCCGGCAGGTCGACGATATGCACGCTGCCGGTGGCCCGCTCGCTTCCGCGGCCGAAGGTCGGGCCACGGGCGATCATCTTCGCCGCGTACCGGTCCATGTAGGACCAATGCTCTTCCACCAGCTCGACGCGCAGCGCCGCGGTGTCAGACCGGTCACGGTGATAACAGAAGAATTCCATGCCGAGAGTACCTACCACGGACCGCGCCGGTGGCTCCATTCCGGCAGGCGCGGCTACCAGGTTCGGACGCCGGCACGGACCGGCATCTCGTTGACGGCGACCCGCCGCTCTCGCGGGACGTCCTCCGGCCGCAGCGCCTCCACTCCGTCGATCTGCAGGCGGGCGCGTGGAGCACCACCATCAAGCGCCTCACACGCTGTGACCTGGCGCCGCAGTTCTTCGACCCGCTCGACCAGTTCCCGCGCCGCCTGCAGGATCTCCTCCTCACCGCCACGGTCCCAGTCATCCATCTCGCGCAGTTCTTCGAGATGGATGACTGGGACCGCCAGCAGGGAGTCGCCCCGCCGCTTCACCTTGTCGCGGCCACCGGGCCGCCGCGGGCCGGTGGTACGGCCAGCCGCCACGGCTGATCGGTGCACACGACCAAGAGGCCGGGACGCCATAGGTCGGCCTCGGCGAGCACGACGAACTCCAACGGCAGGTCGACCCCGTAGCATTCGCGCATGACCTCCGGCACGGACAGGCCGTGCTCGTACAGCGCGTGCGCCAGACGGGCCATCGAGGAGTAGTCCTCGCGGGACGCCTGCGCCCGCAAATGCTCGGCCATGACGGTTTTGCGGGCCTAATGCGGCCTTGTCGTTGTCTACGGGGCCATGTGCTTGACTGGGCCGATGAAGAAGATCGTCTGCATCGCGGCCAGGGCGGCGCTGGTCGGTCTTGTGGTGGGTCTCGTCGCGTCCGCCGTCTTCATCGGCGCGTTCGTGGGTGACGAGGACAACCCTGGAAACCCCGCCCTCACCTTGAGCATGCTGGTCTCCTTCCCGCTGGGCGCCGGCCTGTCCTGGCTGACCCGGCTGCCGCTCTGGTGGCTCGTGGCGATGGCCGGCCCGATTGCCGCTGTGGCCTTGGGCGTGGTGCTGGTGCCCGTGGCTCCGTTCTTCGGTCTCGGCGAGCTCGGGCAGATCGCCGGGATCCTCACACTCAGCCCCACCCTTGGCTACGGCGCGGTGGCCTTGGTGGGCAGCACGATGGCCCGCTGAACCCTCCATTCACCGATACGACGGGGGGCGCGGGCAGGTTCCCGGTCTCGCCGGGGCTGACGTGGCCGGGGGCCTCTGTGGGTGAGGAGGCGTAGGTGGCGACCTCCGCGATGACGGCCGGTTCGGGGGCACGTACGCCGCACCGGCCGTCCGGCGTCATATCTCCCCCGTGGGGCCTACTCCGGTGAGGGCGAGGTCGAGCAGTCGGTGGGCCTGGGCCGCGCCGTCGGGTTCGTGTTCGACGGCCAGGCAGATGGCGTTGACGAGGGTGAGCAGGTCGACGATGGCCACGTCGGCCCGTACGGCGTTCGCGCGGCGGGCGCGGTCCAGCAGGTCATCGCCGGCGCTCACGATCATCGTGTGGCAGGTGGCGCCTAGGGCGGGGTCTCCGTCGTGGGCGCCCCGCATCAGCGAGGCCGCCAGGCCGCGGTTGGAGACGACGTGCGTGGCGACGGCGCCCAGCCAGGTCACCAGCGCGTGCCCCGCGTCCGGGTCGCCGGCCAGGTCGGCCGCGGTGGCGCACAGGGCCTCGACCTTGTCCCGGAAGACGGCCTCCAGCAGCTGCTGCCGGGCCGGGAAGTGCCGGTGCAACGTGGCCGAGCCGACCCCGGCGCGCCGGGCGATCTCCTCCAGGGACGCCTCGGCTCCCTGCTCGGCGATGGCCTCGGCGGCCGCGGCCAGGATGCGGTCGTAGTTGCGGCGCGCGTCCGCGCGCATCGGCCGCGCGGGCGACGTCGTACGGCTGTCGTGCGGCATGTGGTCTCCCAGCGGGCTTGCAAAAACGGGGTGGCCCTCCATATCGTACTCATCCATAAACGGAGGGCCACCCCGGTTAGCTGGATGGCCCCTGACCCCTGGAGACAGCATCGTGAAGACCATCGTCGTGATGGGGGCGACCGGCCTGCAGGGCCGCGCCGTGACGGCCCGGCTGCTCGCCGACGGCTGGCGCGTACGAGCGGTGACGCGCGACCCGGACGCCGCCGGGGCCCGGGCGCTGGCGAAGGCGGGCGCCCGGCTCGTACGCGCCGAGATGGACGACCCCGCCTCCCTCACCGCCGCGGCCGAGGGCGCCTACGGCCTGTTCAGCGTGCAGCCCACCGTCGGCTCCCCCGGCACCCCGGCCGGCTTCACCGCCGATCACGAGGTCGTCTGGGGCCGCAACGTCGCCGACGCCGCCCACGCCGCCGGCGTGCGCCACCTGGTCTACGCCTCCGTCGCCGGCGCGGGCCGCCACAACACCGAGAAGCTGCCGCAGAACGTGGTGAGCAAGTGGCGGATCGAGCAGCACATCACCCGGCTGGGCCTGCCCGCGACCTTCCTGCGCCCGGTCTCGTTCATGGAGAACTACACCGGCGCCTACCACCTGCACGACGGCGCCGTGACCACCGCGTTCGAGCCGGCCGTACCGCAGCAGATCATGGCCGTCGACGACGTCGGCGCCTTCGCGGCCCTGGCCTTCGCCCAGCCGGAAGAGTGGATCGGCCGCGCGGTGGACCTGGCCGGGGACGAGCTGACCCCGCTGGAGATCGCCGCGGCCATGTCCGAGGCCGTCGGCCGGCCGCTGCCCTACGTACAGATCCCCATCGAGGTGATCGCCCGGGCGGGCGAGGAGTTCGCCTTCGCCTACACCTGGCTCAACGAACGCGGCTGGCGCGCCGACGTCTCCTTCGCCCGCGCGCTGCACCCGGGGCTGATGGATCTGCGCACCTGGCTGGCCCGCACCGGAGCGGCCGCGATCGACGGCTTCCTGACCGCCCAGAGCGCCCGATGACCGCACCCGAACTCGGACAGGTCGGCATCTGGGCGGGCGAACTGGACCGCCACCCGGCCCCCGTCCTGCGCGAAGCTGCCGCGGCCGTCGAGGACCTCGGCTACCCGGCGCTGTGGTTCCCCGAGACGACCGGCCGCGAGGCCATGGCGCAGGCGGCCCTGCTGCTGTCGCTCACCCGGCGGACCGTCGTCGCCACCGGCGCCGCCGGCATCTACGCCCGCGACGCCGTCACCACCGCGGCCGCGCAGCGCACCCTCGCCGAGGCGTTCCCCGGGCGGTTCCTGCTCGGCCTCGGCGTCGGCCACCCCGCCCTGGTCACCGACGTGCGCGGCCATCGCTTCGGCCCGCCGGTCGCGACCATGCGCGCCTACCTGGACGCGATGGACGCCGCCCCGTTCGGCCCGCCGGTCCCGGCGGGGCCCCGGGTCCTGGCCGCGCTGGGCCCGAAGATGCTCCAGCTCGCCGCCGAACGAGCCGCGGGCGCCCACCCGCTGGGCATGCCGGTCGCCCACACCCGCCACGCCCGCGGCCTGCTCGGGCCGCGGGCGCTGCTCGCGGTCACCCAGCTCGCCGTTCTCGACCCGTCTCGGCCCCGCGCGGCCGAGCTGGCCCGCGCCCACGCGGCCGCCGGCCTGCCCAACCGGCTCACGCCGCTGCGCGATCTGGGCTTCGACGACCCCGAGTCACTGGACGAACGGCTGGTCGACGCGCTGGTGGCGACCGGCGGCCCCGAGGACGTCGCCCGCCGCGTCGGCCAGCACCTCGAGGCCGGCGCGGATCACGTCAGCCTGCACGTGCTCACGGCCACACCGGACCGGCCGCCCCTGCGTCAATGGGAAGATCTCGCCACGCTGCTGCTGTGAACGGAGGTCCCGGCACCGGAGCGGTCGGCGCTGTCCCCTTGTGGATGCGGCGAAAGGAGGTGCCGGACGGATCAGCGGTGGGCGCGCAGCGCGGCCAGCACCCATGCGAAGGCCGGGACCGCCGGTGGGGACGGTTTCTGGCCCTTGAGGATGCTCAGGAGCTGCCAGTACCGCTCCACTCGGGGCTCGGCGACCATGTTCAGCCACATGATCAGAGCGGCGGTTTCCTCGGCGGGAAGGTCGTCGGGGACGATCCGCTTCAGGATCGGTCGTGCCCCGGCCGATTCCGGCGCGATGCCGCGCGACAGAGCGGTGCCCGCGTGCTCCAGGACCAAGGGCCGGAGGTTGAGGCCGTACTCCAGGCGGTTGTCGTCCTCGCCGCTGAGAACCATCCCTCGGACCGTCTGCCGGAAGCCGTCGTCGCCCACCAGTTCGGCCAGTTCCACCCACGCGTTGATCTGTTCGGAGGTGGGGTCCTCGGGCAGGTCCGGCGGCAGGTCGCGCATCCAGCCCGCGACCAGCGCGGCGTCCTCGTCGACGACGCCGGCGAACGCGCGGTCGACGAAATCGTCGATGATCTGCTGACGTTCCCGTGCCGACAGTCGGGCCAGCGCGTTGATCAATGCGATCTCCTTGGTAGAGCTGTCACGGTTGGCGAGCACGCGCAGGACGGACCGGCGTACGTTCAGGGTGCGGATCTCGGCGTCGAGCGCTTTGACGTGCAGGTCCGCCACGTCGCTCAGCGTGGCCCGCTGCTCCAGCACCTGCTGGACGGCGTCGAGACCAAGCCCGAGATCGCGAAGCGTCCGGACCAGGTCCAGCCGCGCGACCGCCTCCGCGTCATAGAGCCGGTAGCCGCCCCCCGACCTCTGGACAGGGGGGACGACGCCGCGATCGGACCAGAAGCGGATCGTGCGCGCCTGCAGCCCCGTACGCCGGGCCAGCTGCCCGATCGTGTAAAGACCCGTCGCGTCGTTCATGACTCGAATCTGCACCTTCCACCCGGTGGAACCTCAAGCGATTTGTCGGAGATTCTCGCCGCGGACGCGGCCCGGAGGAGAAGCGCTACGGATGTCATCGGGTAAGAACGCCGCCCACGGCAGCGTCAATCGCGATCGGCGGCGAGCGCGGGGTCCGTCCGGTTGGCCGCGTGTGCGGTCAGGGCGCCGAGCGCGCACAAGAGCGCGAGCCCGAACAACACGTACCGCGCCGAGTCGAGCATCGACGCGCCGCCCAGGTTGACCAGGACGCCCGCCACCGCCGTGCCGAACGCGATCGACAGACTCGTCACCGTGGCGATCCCGGCGGCCGCCCGCCTGCCCTCCTCCGGATCCCGCGTGCTGGACATCGCGGTCACCGACAGGTGCGGATAGGCCAGCCCGATGCCCGCACCGGCCACGAACAGCACCGGCACCCACACCGCCACCAGCCACAGCGGCGTCTCCTCGCGCTGCAGCAACCCCTGGACGAGCAGGCCCGCGGCCAGCAGCACCGGGCCGAGCACGCGCAGCCGGCGCACCGCGCGCCCGCCCGTCACCGACGCGCTGCCGATCTGGGTGAGCGACCAGCCCAACGAGATGGCCGCGGCGAAGAACCCCGCCACCAGCGGCGCCAGCCCGGCCAGCCGCTGGCCGAACAGCGGCAGGAACGACTCGGCCGCGACCCCGCAGGCCAGCAGCCCCAGCGTCAGATAGACCCACTTCAACGACGAACCGCTCCGGTACGTCGCCTGCGGGAAGACCCGCAGGTCACTGCCCCGCTCATGGATGACGAACCCGGCCATCAGCAGCACCGCCGCCCCGATGCCGGCCGCCTTCGCGAGCGTGCCCGCCAGCACCCCCGCCACGCTCACGGCCCCGGCGGCCGCCATGACCAGCAGCAGGGACACGACCGGGACCGGCGGGCGCAGGTCCCGGTCATGTCCGCGTCCCGGCAGCACGCGGGGCACGAGCGCGCCGCACACCGCCGAGACCGCCGCCATCACCGCGAACGCCAGCCGCCACGAGCCCAGCTGGGCGAACAGGCCGCCGAGCGCCGGACCGGCGAAGTTGCCGACGCCGTACATCGCCGACATCAGCGCGGTGCCGCGCGTCCAGAGCCGGGGCGGCAGCGCCGACCGGATGACGGCGAACCCCAGCCCGGACAGCAGCCCCGCCCCGAACCCCTGGACGCCGCGCGAGGCCAGCAGCACCGCCATCGCCGGGCTCAGCGCGCAGGCCAGCGAACCCGCCGTGAAGACGGCGAAGCCCAGCAGGTACGCGCCGACGTTCCCCCACCGGGACAGGAACCGGCCGGCGAGCATCGTCGCGATCACCATGGCGACGAGGTAGATGGTCATGTTCCAGGCGTAGAAGCCCGCGCCGCCGAGGTCGGCCACCGCGGTGGGCAGCAGGCTCGCCGCGAGGTAGATGTTGATCGCACCGACGAGCACCCCGCCGGCCAGCACGATCATCGGACCCGGCAGCCCCGCCGCAGTGTGAGTTTGCCCGGATATCGGTTCGTAGTCGTCAGCACTCATGGCTTCAAGGCTGTCGTTGAACCGGTTCCGGAGAGTTTGCGCCGCCTGCCGGGTGACGGTGCTGGGCCGGGCGGCGGGAGAGTTTCAACCCGCGGTGGAACCCCGGCCCGCGCGGGCCGTCAGCCGAGGGCGTCGAGCAGTTCGCGCTCGCGCTGGGCGCTGAGGCCGGCGCGCCGGCCGCGCTCCAGCCCCTGCTCGCGCTCCCAGTCCAGCGTGTCGGCCAGCATCTCGGCCCGGGGACGATGGCGCAGCCCCGCGGCATGCGCCGCGGCCCCGGTCCGGGACGCGAACCCTTCCCAGCCCGGCTCGACCAGCCACATCGGCAACGACTCGGGCCCCATCCACTCGGCCACGCCGTTCGCCAGCAGCCATGCCGACTCGGCGGTGACCACCGGGCCGGTGTGCCCGCCGGCGGCACGGGACAACTCGATCCACTCCCCGAACGGAACGACCGGCCCGACGGCGTCGAAGGTGCCGGCGACGCCCTTCTCGCCGGCGTCCAGCAGCCAGGCTGCCAGGTCGCGTGCGTCGATCGCCTGGGTCGGCAGGTGCGGCGCGTCGGGCACCAGCATCGGCCCCTGCCGGTCGCGGGCGGCACGGGCCGCCCAGTAGCCGGTGCGTCCGCTGTGATCGCCCGGGCCGCCGATGAGGCCGGCGCGGGCGATGAGCAGGCGCTCGCCCACGGCCGCCGTGGACGCCAGCTCGCAGGCGGCCTTCGCCTCGCCGTACAGGTCGCGGTCGACCTCGTCGCGATCGGTCGCGGGGAGCAGGGCCGTGGACTCGTCGGCATCCGGTGCGGCATGGGAGGCGTAGGCGCTGACGGAGGAGACGTAGGCCCAGTGCCGGGCCCGGTCGCCCAGCGCGTGCAGGGCCTCGCGGACGAAGCCCGGCTGCCATGACACCTCGATGACGGCGTCCCATTCCCGGTCGAGCAGCGGCTCGTACGCCGAAGGATCGCGCCGGTCGGCGGCCACCAGCCTCGCTCCCTCCGCCACCTGGCCGCTCTCGCCGCGCGCCAGGCACGTCACCTGATGGCCGCGCTCGATCGCCTGCCGCGACAGCTCCCGGCCCAGCCAGGCCGTTCCCCCCAAAACCAAGATCTCCATTCCGACACCCAATCACCGCGAACGCCGAGCACCCAGCCGGGTTCACTGACAGCGCAGCGGATTCGCCGAGAGCGGAGCGGGGCCTGCCCGGGACGCGGTTCGTCCCGGGCAGGCTCGGTGAGCGTCAGACGCCGAAGGGCGCGGGGTAGACGATGGTGCCGCTGGGCACCGCGATGGTGTCGTCGAAGACGAGGGCCATCATCGCCTCGTCGGGCACCTCGAAGGAGGGGCGGATCCCGTACGCCGAGGCCGGGGTGAAGCCGAAGCGCGGGTAGTACTCGGGGTGGCCGAGCACGAGGACGAGGTTCTCGCCCTTGTCGCGTGCGGCCTGGAGACCGGCGCGGATGGCGGCCGAGCCGGCGCCGGTCTTCTGGTACTCCGGCAGGACCGCGCACGGGCCCAGCGCCAGGGCCGGAGCGGCGTCGACGTGGCAGCGGGTGAGCAGCGCGTACCCGGCCACGGTGCCGTCGGGGGCCTGGGCGACGATGGACAGCTCGGGCGACCAGGCCTCATCGACGCGCAGCGCCTCGATGAGGTCGGCCTCCAGCGGCGTGGGGAAGGCGCCGAGGGCGACCGCGCGGATCGCGGGGATGTCCTGCGGGGTCTCGGCGCGGGTGATCCAGGTGTGCGACATGGTGTTCTCGTCTCTCGTCATGGGAGTGGTCGTGGGGCTGGTGGTGGCGGTACGCAGGACGCCGCCGGGGGCCGGCAGCAGTGCGGCGCGGTCTGGACCGCAGCCCAGATCCAGCGTCCTGGGCCGGTCGGGCAGCAGGCCGGCCAAGGTCAGCGGCCGCTGTGTGGTGGCATCCGAGCCGGGCCCCTGGCGGGGCAGGTCGCGATGCAGGTCGTAGAACGCGTTGACGATCGCGTCATCGTTGAAATCGGGCACTGTGCCAGATGTTCCTTCAGCGGAAGAGAGGGCAGCGGGCCGCGGCCCGCTGCCCGGGTCACGACCGGCGCTGCCGGTCCCGGAAGGCGTAGGTCTCACGCAGCGAGCGGGTGATCGCCTTCTTGCGATCGTCGTGCTGGGCGCGCAGGCGCGCGTCGCTGCGGGAGCTGGCCCAGGCGTTCTCGCGCTGGAGCTTGCGGTAGCTGTCGAGGCGGCGTTCGCTCAGATCACCTGAGGCGATGGCCGCCTGGACCGCGCAGCCGGGCTCGGAGTCGTGGTCGCAGTCGCCGAAGCGGCACTGCTGGGCGAGCTCCTCGATGTCGGCGAAGACCTGCTGCAGGCCCTCGTCGGCGTCCAGGAGGCCGACGCCGCGCAGACCGGGGGTGTCGATCAGCACGCCGCCGCCGGGAAGCGGGACCAGACTGCGGCGGACCGTGGTGTGGCGGCCCTTGCCGTCTTGCGCGCGTACGTCGCCGGTCTCCAGGACCTCGGTGCCCAGCAGCGCGTTGCCCAGCGTGGACTTGCCCGCTCCGGAGGGGCCGAGCAGGACCACGGTGCCGGTGAGCGCCGCGGTGAGCGCGTCCATGCCCTGGCCGGTGGCGGCGCTGGTGGCGATGATCTCCACCCCCGGGGCAAGCTCGGTGATGGCGGTCACCGCCTCGCCGGGATCGGCCGACTGGTCGGCCTTGGTCAGGACGATCACGGGCTGGGCGCCGCTCTCCCACGCCAGCGCCAGCAGCCGCTCGATCCGGCTCGGATTCAGCGTGCCGCCGAGTGAGACGGCCACGACCGCCGTGTCGACGTTGGCGGCCAGGGCCTGGCCGTAGGAGGTACGCGACGCCGATGACCGGACGATGACACCGCGCCGTGGCAGCAGCGCGACCAGCTCGGGCGTGGGGCCGGGCCGCAGCGCCGCCCAGTCGCCCGTGCACGGGGACTCGACCGGATCCGCCACCGCCGGGAGCGAAAGGCGGGCCCGGAGCGGGCCGGTTTCGGTGATGACGTCGCAGGCGCCGCGATCGACGCCGACCACGCGGGCGGGAATGAGCCTCGCGGAGCGGTGGGAGGCGAAGGACTGTTCGAGCCCTGCGTCCCAACCGTACGCGGACAGGCCATCGTCAAAGGAATGCTCGAATGACAACGGAATGGAACCCTTTGCAGAAAAGGGGCCTCGGCGGATGGGACATGCCGCATCCGTGCCAGGGAAGGCGCCTCGAAAGGTCAGCCAAGGCCCGGGGACGTGAGGATGGACCGAGTGCCGCAGATGGCAGCCATCACCACGACGGTCATTTAACCTCACCTCCCTCGAAGAGTTCCTGTTGTCACGAACGTGTCTTGCGTTGGACAAGATAGCAGCATGAGCGGCCACCCGCAAAGATCACGTCGTCGCTGTCCGCCCCAGGGGATCAGGGGGTGGCGAGGTTGATGGTGGCGGGGATGCCCTGGCGGGTCATCTTGGCGTACGGGCACAGCGCGGTGGCCTGGGCGAGCAGCGGGGTGACCCGGTCGGGGTCGGCTCCGGGCCAGGTCACGACGAGGTCGGCGCTCAGCCGGTAGCCGCCGTCGGCCGGGTCGCGACCGAAGGCCACGCTCGCCTCCACGGTGATCGACGCGGGGTCGAGGAGGTGCCGGCGGGCCAGCAGGCTGAGGGCGCCGTGGAAGCAGGCGGCGTATCCGGCGGCGAAGAGCTGCTCGGGGTTCGGGCCGGGGTTGTCGCCGCCGAGTTCCTCGGGCATCCGCAGCTGCAGGTCGAGGGTGCCGTCGGCGGAGCGGGCCCGGCCGGTGGCCCGGCCGTGGGCGGAGCTGCCGCCGCTGACGGCGACGCGCGTGACATAGAGGGGTTTGAACGTGGAGCCGCTGTAGTCGTGCTCCGTGGACAGCATCGGTTCGTTCACCGGTCCGCCTTTCAGCGACGCCTGAGGCGCCTGAGGTGAGGGCATGCTGGTCATGGGCGGTGCCAGCGCTGCAACTTGTCGGGGTTCAGGACGATCCACACCGCGGTGATCTCGGCTTCGGCGACGCTCACTCCGACCACCGCCACGGCCCGGCCCGCCTGGCGCAGCACCAGGCCCGTCCGGCCGTTCACGGACTCGACGGCCACCTCGGTGCCGGGCCGGCCGGCCAGCAAGGACGTGACGAACCGGGCGACCGCGTCCGCGCCGTAGGTGGGGCGTACGGGGGCGCGCAGTTTGCCGCCACCGTCGCTGACGACGATCGCGTCCGCGGCCAGGACCGCCCGCAGCGCCGCCGTGTCCCCCAGGTCGCAGGCCGCGGCGAAGCGGCGCGCGACCCGGTCGTGCCGGACGAGCATCCCCTGGTCCGGCCTGGCCTGCTGGTGTGCCGGGCGCCTGGCGGGCTGGGGACGGGGTGCCGGGGCGGGGGACGGCGCTCCGGGCGTACCCGGTCCGGGCAGGGGGCCGGGGGCGGCGAGCAGTTCCAGGCAGATGCCTCCGGCGACCCGCGTCAGCCAGGCGCGCGGCACCGCGATGCCGGCGCGTTCCTCGTCGTCGAGGGCGTACCAGCGGCGATAGGTCTCCTGGACGATCCGGTCAGCCGTGCTCTCCGAGCCGAACATCCACAAGGCGATCTCGAGCAGGTGCTGCCGCTCGTCGAGCATCTCCGCCAGCGTCCCGGCGCTCACGTCGGTCATGTCCGGCCACCCTCACGGCCAGGAGAGCAGGCCTGTGTCCATGCTGTGAAGGTGCCGGCGTGGCCGCCGGGCAACGAGGTCGTCCGCACGATGTCCTCTGTTCTTTCGGAGTCGGCAGTTAAGACAGGACAGCCGCTCAAGTTGTGACACCCCACAGAAGCCGAACGTCTAATCCCCTCGTGAGCGGTCGTAGGCGCCGAGTTTGGCCGGGTTGACGATCCACATGACGTGGTGGATGCCTTCCGGCGAGGCCTCGATGGTGAGCAGGGTGACGTCGGTGCGGTTGCGGGGGACGAGCACACCGGCGCGCCCGTTCACCTCGACCCAGGTCAGTTTGGCGCCTGGCCAGAACCTCGGCGCGTACGCGGCCAGGAACTTCGCCACGCGGCGGCTGCCCAGCAGGGGGAAGCGCGCCGCCCCTCGGATGCCGTTGCCGTCGGAGGAGCTGACGACGTCCTCGGCGAAGAGGTCTTCGAGGGCGGCGATGTTCCCCGTCTGGGCGGCGTCGAGGAAGACCGCCAGGAGGCGCCGATGCTCCGTCTTGTCGATGGGCTCGCGCCGTGCGGCGGTCAGCCGTTTCCGGGCGCGGCTCACGAGCTGGCGCGCGTTGACCGTGCTGACCTGCAGGATCTCCGCGATCTGCGGATAGGGGTAGACGAAGGCCTCGCGCAGCACGTACGCGGCCCGCTCGGTGGGGGTGAGCCTCTCGAGCAGCAGCAGGAAGGCGAGTTCGAGCGCTTCACCCCGTTCGGCGCCCAGCGTCGGGTCCATGCTGGTGTCCACCGGTTCGGGAAGCCAGGGCCCGATATAGGCCTCGCGCCGCGAACGGGCGGACTGGGCGACGTTGATGGCCAGGCGGGTGGTGATCAACGCCAGGAAGGCCGGAGGGTTCTCGACGGTCGAGCGGTCGGTGTTCTGCCAGCGCAACCAGACTTCCTGAAGGACGTCCTCGGCTTCCACCGCGCTGCCGAGCATCCGATAGGCGATGCCGAACAGCCGCGGGCGCAGCTCGACGAAGGCGGACGCGGCCCGTTCGAGTGCGTTTGCCTGTTTCAGTGATCCCACTTGCATGATTCCCCCACGCCTTCGCTCTCCACATCGATCCGTCCCCCGGCCGGGCGAGCCCCGTTCAGCCCCGTACGTGGCCGACGGCGGCGGTCACGGCGTCAGGCTGGGACGCCGCGATCGCGTGCGAGGCCCCGGCGACCTCGCGGGTCCCCCGCGACCCGGCCCGTTCGGCCATGAAGCGCAGCGCCGCGGCCGGGATGTTGAGGTCGCGCTCGCCGTGGACGAACCACGACGGCTTTGTACGCCAGCCCGGCTCGCTCGTCACCGGCACGTCGGTGAGCGCCCGTTCGGTGACCGGCCGCTGGGTCGCGGCCATCAGCGCGGCCTCCCTGGCGTCCACGTCGGCGCAGAACTGGTGGTGGAACTTGTCCGCGGCGATGCGGAACTCGTTGCCGCCGGAGCCGACCGGGTAGGCCTCCAGCGCGCCGCCGAGGGTGCTGCCCTCGAACTTGCCCGACAGCAGGAACGCGCTCTCGCCCGGCTCGGGAGCGAACGCGGCCACGTAGATCAGGGCCTGGACGGCCGGGTTGCCGGCCGCCGTCTCCGTGATCACCATGCCGCCGTACGAATGGCCGACCAGGACGATGACAGGCTGCTCGCTCATGAGTGGACCTTCCCTGCGTTCAGTTCGGTGGGCCGGGGTTCCTCGCGGAAGCCGATCTCCCGGTGGGTGCCGTCGCACAACGGCTTGTTGCCGGAATGGCCGCAACGGCACAGCGTCATCCGGTTGCGGGCCTCCAGCGGCCGGCCGTCCGACCGCACGACCGGCACCTTGCCGGTGACCCACAGCGCGCTCGCCAGCCCGTCCTCTTCCTCCAGGACCGAGATCGCCTGCGGCAGGTCGGGCTCGATCGTCTCGCCGCCGCGCTCCAGGGCGTAGCTGTAGGAGCCGGAGGGGCAGTGGTCGATGCGGCCCATGACGGTGGAGCGCACGTCGCTGTCGCCGGTGTCGGCGAGCATCGCGGCGATCGGCCTGGTGCGCCCGATGCAGAAGGCGGCATGGACGCACAGCTCCCCCACCCGCCGGGCCGAGATGCCCACCCCGTCGTGCACGTGCTGCAGCTCCTTGTACGGCCGCATGACCGCGCTCTCCGTGCCGTCGAACCCGATCACGGCGTGGGTCCCGTCGCAGAACGGCTTCGACGAAGAGTGACCGCAGCGGCACAGCGCGTAGGTGTCCTCGGTCTCCAGGGGCTCGCCGGTCTTCCAGGTCAGCGCGTCGTTGTTCTCGGCAGAGACGATCTTGCGCTTGCGTCTGAGGGGGACGCCGCCGTACACGACGTACGGGCCGTCGCGCAGCACGACGATCCGCTGCCGGTCGCCGACGCTCCACCGGCGCAGCTCGGGCGGCACGTACTCGAAGGTCGGGCCGGCCGTGGTGCCGTCTCCGTCGGGCATTCCCATCAGGGCCCGGGCCTGGGCCTTGAGCGCGTACATGGTGCCGGTGGCGGCCCCGAGCAGCTTCGGGCTGCCGTTGAACGCCCGTTCGAGCAGGTGCAGGACCGCGCAGTAGGTGTGGTTGAACTCTTCCTGCGCGGTCCTGATCGCGCTGCCCGGCTCGTGGTCGGACAGCCGCGGATTGTGGCGCATCGGACGTACGCCGGTCGGGTCCACCCAGATCGTCTCGCCGGTGGGCCCGGACTGGGGGGTGTCGCCCCGCTGGTAGCGGCGGCCGAGCTTGAGCTCCTGGAAGCGGTAGTAGTGTCCGACTTCCTGGCGTTCGGGGTGGAAGACGTCCTGGTCGCCGTCCCAGACGCCGCCGCGGGCGGTGCCCTCGCCCTGCTCGACGATCTCCTCCAGCGCCGCCAGCGCCGAGGCGAGGTCACCGACCTCGACCAGGTTCCCGGCGGTGTGGCGGAAGTGGTCGGCGCTCACCTGGCGGGCCGGGTCGCCGGTGAAGACCGCCCGTTCGCCGAGCCGTTCGCACAGGTGGCGCAGGCCCTCCTCGATGGCGGCGTAGAACTGGCCGATCGTCTCGTAGCCGTCGGCTTCGGCCGGGGCGCCGGGCGGTGCCGGTTGTTCGATCCGCAGGAACATCTCGAGGGCTTCCGGCCCGAAGGGCACCAGGGACAGCTCCAGCGAGCCGTGGGGCAGCGGCCGGGGGTGCGGCGGCAGCATCCCCGGCGTGTCCAGTCGCGGACGGCCGCCGACGGCGTTGAGCAGGTTGGCGGCCAGCGCCAGGTGCAGCATCTCCTCGACGAAGACGCTGCCCACGACCTCGACGGCTTCGGGGTTGCGCTCCGGGTCGAGCGAGTACAGCGCGCACAGGTACGGCGGCAGGGTCGCGTGTTCCAGCTCGATCGCCCACTGCAGGTGCTCGCGGAGGCTTTGGAGGGTGTCGATCCGGGTTCGCTGGGGTTCCAGGTGTTTCATCGGTGTCCTGACTCGGTTGCCGGAAGGGGGCCTGTCACGCGACGTGATCGCCGGGCCGGGAGTCGTCCTCCAGCGCCTCGACCGCGTCGAGCAGGCCCCGCAGGCCGATCTCCTCGCGCTCGGCGTCCGTCGGGTCGAACAGCCACTCGGTGACCGGCAGCTCGGCGACCTCCTCCGGATGGCTCGACTCGACCAGGGTCACCTCGGTCTCGACCTCGATCTGGAGCTCGTACAGGAAGTCGTCCTCGCCGCTGGGAACGCTCATCTTTCCTCCATGCGTGGCTTGAGTGGATGTCCGGAAGACCGGCTGACCGCGTGGATCAGCCGTACAGCGATCTGGCCGGAGGCGAACAGGCGGGTGAAGCGCTCACCCTGGTCAGCCGCCAGCGCGTACGCGGGCTCGGCCCGGTGGCGGGTCGCGATCATCGCGGCGACCTGCTCGGCGCGGCGCGACCAGGACCGCGGCGCCCCGCCGGGCTGGTCGATCTGCTCGACGATCTCGAATCCCGCGCCGGCGAGCAGCCCGAGAAGCTCCCTCTGGGTGGGGAAGTGGTTGCCGTCCGGCACCGGAAGGAGCTGCGGGCCCCGGGCGACGACCACCAGCAGCCCCAGCGAGGCGCCGGGCTTCAGCACCCGGTGGATCTCGCCGAGCACCGAGGCCTTGTCCTGTACGGTGCACAGCACCCCCAGACACCAGGCGGCGTCGGCCGACCTCGTACGGAGCGGAATCCGTCGCCCGTCCCCCGCGACGACCGGCAGCCCGAACAGCCGGGCGGCGGCCCGGCGCGCGGCCGGCATCGGCTCCAGCAGGATCGGCCGGACCCCGAACCGCTCCGCGGCCCAGGCCGCCGGCCCGCCGGCGCCCGCGCCCACGTCCAGCAGCGTGATGCCGGCCGACAGCTCGCACGCCTCGGCCAGCCAGGCCAGTGCCGCCGGACTCGCGCTGCCGCGGCAGGCGGCCGGGATGGCGTGCCGCTCCCCCAGCTGCTCGACGGCGTCGGCGGTCCAGCCGGCGACATCATCGAACTCGGCGACCATCGCCGATGCGGTCACTGCGTAACTCCTGTCCCGTCGCGGGCGCGTGCGTCGCCCGCCGGCCGTCCGGTCGCCGTCATGGCAGTCGTCGAGGCTCGGGCCGGAGGCCGGGCATGACGGCCGGGCCCGTTGGTCGCCGCGTCGCCGCCGCACCTGGAACAACCCCTCTTGCCTGGGCCGCACTACTTGCCGGCGGCGTTCCGGCGGGCCCAGTCGAGGTAGTGGACGGTGCCGAGGATCGCGTCCTCACCGGGCACCAGCGTCCGCTCGCCCGGCACGCTGCCGTAGTAGCGGGCCTGCGGGTCGGCGACCACCGTGCGCGCATCACCCCAGGCGGCCAGGGCATCGCGGAAGAACTCGTCCATCCGGACGTCGTCGGGACCGCCCACCTCGACCCGGCCGTTCAGCGGCTGCCCCACCGCGACCCGGCCGACCGCCTGGGCGACCTCCTCACCCGCGATGGGCTGGAACCGCACCGGCGCGATCCGCACCGTGTCGCCGTCCGTGGCCTCCTCCGCGATGGCGCGTACGAACTCGAAGAACTGCGTCGCGTGCACGAGCGAGAACGGGATCCCCGACTTCTCGATCAACTGCTCCTGAGCGATCTTCGCCGCGAAATAGCCGTTGTCGGGCATCCGTTCCGTGCCCACCACCGACAGCGCGACATGATGACCGACCCCGGCCGCCGCCTCCGCGGCCAGCAGGTTGCCCGTGGAGGTCTCGAAGAACTCCATCACCGCCGCGGGCTCGAACGACGGCGAGTTCGACACGTCGACCACCACCTGCGCGCCCGCCAGCACCTCCGCCAGCCCCTCACCGGTCAGCGTGTTGACACCGGTGCTCGGCGCCGCCGCCACCGCCTCGTGACCGTGCTCCCCCAGCATGGCCACCACCTTCGACCCGATCAGACCGGTCCCGCCGACCACGACGACCTTCATTGGTGCCCCCTTATTTCTCCGCCGGGGCACCCATGTGCCGACCGGTCGTCAGCTAAGACAGGGCAGCCTTGAGGCTTGTGACAGCAGCCGTGAAATCTTTTCCTTTTTTCTGGATGAAGACCTCGTCAAGGCCGCACGGTGCTATTCGACGAGTTTTCCGGCGGTTGAGACCTCGCGCATGAGCGCCGCGATCTCGGCGGGAACGGGCGGGATGGCCTCCCTGGCCACCGATCCGGGACCGGACCACACCAGGTTGACCTGCAGCGCGGGGTCGAGCTCGGGGTAGTCGGAGCGGTTGTGGCAGCCGCGGGTCTCGCGACGTTCGAGGGCGGTCTCGATCGTCGCGCGGGCGGCCAGCGCCGCGGACTTCAGGTCGAAGGCGTGGGCCAGGTCCTGGAAGCCGGCCAGGTCCGGATGCACGCCGACGTCGGCGATGCGCGCCTCCGCCGCGGCCAGTTCGGCCAGGCCCTTGCGCAGGCCGCCCTCGTCGCGCACCACGCCGGCGTGCTCCGTCATGATGTCGCGCAGGGCCCGCTGCAGCGCGCGTACGTTCTCGGGGCCGTCAGCGGCCAGGAGGTCGTCCACCTCGGCCTGTGCCGCGTCGAGCGCCTCGGCCGAGCGGCGCTGGGCGTCGAGGCCCGCGGAGTACTCGGCCGCCGTCTGACCGACGATGCGGCCGAAGACGAGGAGCTCGATGAGCGAGTTGCCGCCCAGGCGGTTGGCGCCGTGCAGGCCGCTGGCCGCCTCCCCGATCGCGTACAGGCCGTCTACCCCGGTGCCGTGGTCCTCGGGCCGCACCCAGACGCCGCCCATCGAGTAGTGCGCGGTCGGCGCGATCTCGATCGGGTCCTTGGTGATGTCGAGCATCTGCAGTTCCAGGAGCGTCTGGTAGACGCGCGGCAACCGCGTCATGATCGTCTTGCGTGGCAGATGCGACACATCCAGCCAGACGCCGCCGTCCGGGGTCCCGCGGCCTTCTTTGATCTCCGTGTACGCGGCCAGGGCGATGCGGTCGCGCGTGGACAGCTCCATCCGCTCCGGGTCGTACCTGGACATGAACCGCTCGCCGAGCTGGTTGCGCAGGATTCCGCCCTCGCCCCGGGCGGCTTCGGAGACGAGGGTGCCGGCCGCGTTCTCGGGCGCGATGAGACCGGAGGGGTGGAACTGCACCAGCTCGGCGTCGCGGATGCGGCAGCCGGCCAGGACGGCGAGGCGGAAGGAGTCGCCGGTGTTCTCGTCCCTGCGCGAGGAGGTACGCCGCCAGATCCGGGTGTGGCCCCCGGCGGCCAGGATCACCGCGTCGGCATGGATGACGTAACGGCTGCCATCGGTCAGATCGAACCCGTACGCGCCGAAGACCGCGTTGTCGCGGACGAGAATGCGCGTGATGTACACGGTGTCGAGGATGGGGACATCGAGCTGCGCCGCGCGGTTGATCAGGGTGCGCTGGATCTCCAGCCCGGTGTAGTCGCCGGCGTAGGCGGTGCG
Organism: Nonomuraea sp. NPDC003707; assembly: GCF_053587055.1. Lineage (NCBI taxonomy): Bacteria > Bacillati > Actinomycetota > Actinomycetes > Streptosporangiales > Streptosporangiaceae > Nonomuraea > Nonomuraea sp. NPDC003707. The sequence goes on from NZ_JBSFNK010000027.1 coordinate 107,311, forward strand.
CCGGTAGGTGTGGGCGCCGAAGAAGCGCTGCGAGATGCGCCCGTCCTGTTCGCGCGCGAACGGCATGCCCCAGCGTTCGAGGTCCTCGATACCCTGCGCCGCCCCCTCGGTGACGATCTGCACCGTCTGCGGATGGGCGAGGAGATAGCTCTCCTTGAGGGTGTCGGCCGCGTGCTGCTGCCAGCTGTCCTCGGGGTCCATCGTGGCCAGCGCCGCGTTGATGCCGCCTGCCGCGAGGGAGGTGTGCGCGTCGGTCTTCGGCCGTTTGCCCACCGCGAGGACGCCGACCCCGCGCTCGGCGAGCTCGATGGCCGCCCGCAGCCCGGCTCCTCCCGTGCCGATGACCAGGACGGACGTGGCGATCCGGTGCTCTGGCGAGTGCATGGTGCTCCTTTGACAGCGTCTATGGAAAGCCGTTACGGGAGCAAGACCGGGTAGTGCCGCGATTTGTGACAGGAAGAATCTTCCTGGCCTGTACCTGGCCACCGGCCTGTCCCCGCTGTCCGGGGGGTAGCAGTCGAGGAATCGCACTTCCGGCGAGGGGGACGCCGGAGCAGGGGGCGATGGCGGTGGCCGATCTGGAGCAGGCGGCGGCGGTGTTCGCCGGTGTGCGACCACGCCTGTTCGGGATCGCGTACCGGATGCTGTCCAGCGTCACCGAAGCCGAAGACCTCGTCCAGGACGTCTGGCTGCGCTGGCAGGCCTACGACCGCGCCACCGTCGACGACCCCGCCGCGTTCCTGGCCACCACGACCACCCGGCTGGCGATCAACGCCACCCAGTCCGCCCGCGTCCGCCGCGAAACCTACCTCGGCCCCTGGCTGCCCGAACCCGTCGACACCGCCGCCGACCCCTACCTCGGCGCCGAACGCGCCGAAGCCCTGGAGTTCGCCGTCCTGCTCCTCCTGGAACGCCTCTCCCCCACCGAACGCGCCGCCTACGTGCTACGCGAGGCGTTCGACTACCCCTACCGGCAGATCGCCGACATCCTCGAACTCAACGAACCCGCCGTACGCCAACTCGTCAGCAGAGCCCGCAAACGCGTCCTCATCGCCCGCCGCACCCCCGTCACCCAAGCCGAACAACGCCGCCTCCTCACCGCCTTCGTCGCCGCCGCCCGCTCCGGCGACATGACCGCACTCGAAGAGCTCTTCGCCGCGGACGTGATCAGCTACTCCGACGGCGCCGTACGGGCCTCCCGGCTCTGGAGCGGACTCGGCGTGGCCTGGGCGAGCACGAACAGCCGAACTTCCGCACCCCTGAAACACGTCATCTCGCCCCGTTGGCGAGGGCCCCGTTGGCGAGGGCCCCGTTGGCGAGGGCCCCGTTGGCGAGGGCTACGTAGGCGTGCGCCACCTTGGCGTCGATCTCAGGGGGCACAGGGACGACGCACTGCCCGGCCGGCACGAGCCCGGGCGCGATGGCCTCCAGGCAGCGGGCCTGGAGGGTGAACCCGAGATCCATCGATTCCACCGAGTTGCCCAGCGGGCGAGGCCCGGAGTCGAGCACGGAAACGCGGGCGCGCGCCCGGCCGAAGTTGCCGGCGACGCCGCGTCCGCAGGCTCCGTAGCCGATGACGGTGACCCGGAGCCCGTTCGTGGCCCGGTTGGTGATACGCATGAACGACTCGAGCACGCTCTGGCACCCATTCCAGCTGCGGCATCGGCGTCTCCAGAAGCGGTCAGCGCAGGATGGCGTGGATCAGCGAGGCCACGCCGTCGTCGTCGTTGCTGGGCAGCAGGATACGGGCGGCCGCCTTGACCTCGGGGTGCGCGTTGGCGACGGCCGCGGGCAGGCCGGCCTCGCGGAGCATGGGAAGGTCGTTGGGCATGTCCCCGACGGCGGCCGTGGCCGTGAGGGGGATGCGCCGGTGCGCGGCCGCCCAGCGCAGGGCCTCGCCCTTGTTCGCGTGCTCCGGCGAGATCTCCAGGAAGTGCGCGGTCGAGAAGGTGGCCCGCAGCCCGGTGACCGCCTCGCCGGCGAACGCGTCGGCGAGGCGGGGCGCCGACAGCTCGGGGTGGGCCAGGAGCACCTTGACCGCGCGGTTGCCGCGAGTGGCGCGGCCGATGAGGTCGGCCGAGACGGTGTGGGGCCAGCAGCCGGGCACCAGGTCGGCGAAACCGGGTTGCAGCACCAGCTCGTGCTCGGTGTCGAGGCCCAGGACACCGCCTCGCACCGACCGTTCGGCCCAGGCGAAGACCTGCCTGAGCTGGTCGGTGGTGAAGCAGTGGTCGAACAGCACCCGCTGGGTGCGGGTGTCCCAGATCACCGCGCCGTTGCTGCAGGCGAGCAGGCCCTGGAGTCCGGCCTCCAGGGCCCAGTCCAGAGCGTCCCGGGTGGGCCGCCCGGTGGCGACCATGACCTGGAGGCCGGCGGCGCGGGCGTCGGCCAGCGCCTTCCTGGTGTCGTGGCTGAGGCCACCGGCACTGGTGAGCAGCACCCCGTCCAGATCCGTGCAGACCAGCTGGATCCGCGTCATACGGCGGCGCCCGCGGGGTCGTCGGCGGTGTCGGCGCTCCCGACCGCGAGGCACCGCTGCCCGGCCGCCAGCACGACGACGCCCACGGCCACGCCCAGCGCCCCGACGGACGCGGCCCATGGCTCCGTGGCGTGTTCCAGGACGAGGCCCGCCGCGGTCGATCCCAGGGCGATCCCCGTCGTCATCAGCGTGACCAGCCAGGCGAAGGCCTCGGTGACCGTACCGGCCGGCGCGAGCTTCCCGACCAGGACGAACGCGGCCGTCAGCACGGGCGCGAGGAAGAGCCCGGTGAGGATCATGAGGCCGGCCATGTACGGCGGGGACGGCACCAGGCACAGCAACGCGTACGCGGCGGCCAGCCCGACGGTCAGCAGCAGCGTCCGCCGCGGCGGCGAGGACGACCAGCGCACGGCGCCGTAGCCGAGACCCCCGACCAGGGCGCCGAAGGCGTTCAACGCCAGCAGAGTGGCCGCCCCGCCCACCACGTAGCGGTGCTCGGTGTAGAAGACCACCAGGACGTTGAGGCCGCCGATGGCGGCGCCGACCCCGGTCAGGCTCACCAGCAGCACGGTCAGACCGCGGCTGCGCAGCGGACCGAGCCAGTCGGGCGAGCGGACCGGCGCCTTCCAGTCGCGGGTGGGCGACGCGGTGGCGACCACGAACACGCCCAGCAGGCCCAGCAGCGCCCCCACCCACAGGGCACCCGTCGCGGACCCGGCCGCCACGCAACCGGCCACGACCAGAGGACCGCCGACGAAGACCAGCTCCTGGGAGGCCGAGTCCATGGCGTAGGCCGACTCCAGCCGGGCGGGCGGAACAAGATCAGGCCACAGCACCCGGAGGCAGGGCTCCAGCGGCGGGGTCGCCGCCCCCGCCAGGAGGGCGCCCGCGACCACGGCCACCGGCTCGGAGGGGGCCATCGCGATCGCGATCAGGCCCGCGCCGGCCGCGACGGCGGCCGGCACCAGGACCCGGACCTGGCCGACCCGATCCACCAGCCGGCCGAGCACCGGACCGCCGCCGGCGGCGGCGATGGCGAAGGCTCCGGCGGCCAGGCCGACGAAGTCGTAGCTCGCGCCCGCCTGCCGCAGGACCAGCGGGATCGCCAGCGCCGCCATCGCGCTGGGCAGCCTCCCGATCAGGGTCCCCAGCAGCAGCCGGGTCACGTACGGGGCCTGGAGCAGGCTGAAATAGCCCATCACTCGCCCCGCAGGTGCAGATGGAGCGCCACCGGTCGGTTCTTGCGCAGTTGCAGCTCGATGTCCCCGATCCCCTCGATGCGGTGGTGCGGCCGGCCCTGGGACAGGACGATCCGCCCGTCGGTGGCCAGCAGGTCCGGCGCGTCCACCAGGTGGACCGCCGTCGGCTGCCCCTGCTCGTCGAAGGTCAGCGAGACCGGCCCGCGGAAGCCGACCCGGACGACCGGCTCCTCGGCGTCACCACGGGGCTCCTCCACCGACAGGAAGCGGGTGCGCGAATCCCACCGGACCCGCGAGCCGGCGGCCTGCCCCCTGTCCCACTCGGATCGGAACCCGGCGGCGAACCGGTGCAGCAGCAGCGCCCGGTCGGCCGCCATCCGGCGCGCGGGCTCGGTGAGCATGTCCTGCTCCAGCCGGATCAGCTTCTCGTAGAGATGGGCCAGCACCGACGAGGTCTCACCCTCCTTGTAGATCTCCTTGAGAGCGGTCGCCGGGTCCCACAGCGGCTCGCCGAGCAACCCGCCGTAGGCGAAGGCCCGGCCGATGCCGATGGCCCCCATCGCGTCGAGGTTGTCGGCGTCGTGCACCGCCGCGGCGATCGCGCACCCGTCGTCGAGCTCCTCGTCGGCGAAGCGGTAGCGGCCCGTCAGCTCGACCGCGCGCAGGATCGGCGGATGCCAGTCCTGCGGCACTCCGCACCCCTCCAGCACGTCCAGCACGGCCGCGCAGGCATCCTCGGGCCGGATGGGCCGCCTGTTCTGCCGGGCCTCCTCCACCCGGTGATAGTCATGGACGTACGCCGCCACCTGCGCGATGCACGGGTCGGCGCCCGTCCGGACCGCGATCTCCCCCGCCAGGGCGGCGACCCGGTCGACGTGGCCGATGTCGTGGGCCGAATCGGCGGTCGCGAAGTCGACGACCACGCGGGCCCGCACCTTCTCGAGAATCGCATTCACCGCTGTCCGTACTCCTCACGCCAGCGCTGCGCCAGCTCCTGCTGCAGCCGCGGGTCGAGGCGGTGCAGCCCCGGCGCCCAGGTCTGCCGAGCCAGCTCACGCGTGCACAAATACAGCTCGGTGTAGACCAGGTCAAGGACCGACCCGAGGATGCTGTGCTCCATGAAGTTCACGGGCTTGCCGTCGTTGAGCAGATAGACGGTGCGGTCGGCCACCCGCAGTTCGAGCACCTCGTCGACCTCGGCCGACGTCGACGCCGCGCGCCGCAGGCCCTTGACGTCGAACTCGACCTGCTTGGAGCTTCCGCTGGCCAGCACGACGCCGTCGCGCAGGTGCGGCACGTCGGCCGTGGTGAGGGCGCGGTGGCCGGAGACGCCGATGATCACCTCGGCCCAGGAGAGCAGGTCCTGGCGCGGGCCCACGCGGAATCCGTGCACCAGGGCGGCGGACATCCGGATGTCGTCGGGATCGTAGACGGCGACCTGGACTCCGGTGCGTCGCAGGTGCTCGGCCAGAGCCGTTCCTATCCCGCCGTAGCCGAGCACGAGGACGCGGCGTTCGCTGAGGAGCCGGTAGAAGCGCAGCCGCAGGAGGCGTTCGACGCTGTAGGCCACGGACCGCCCGACCTGGACGTCCTCGAGGGCCTTCAGCGGGCTGTCGGCGATGGTGAACACCGGCAGGGGAAGCGGCGCGGCGCGCTCGTACTGCCACTGTCCTTGCTTGGTGTCCTCCACGATGCCGCGAAAGCCCGGCACCCCGGCCAGGTCCCGCACCGCCCCGGCGCAGTATCCGCCGACCTCCTGGATCATCACGGGCGGCCCGCCCTGCCGCGCGGCCCGCTGGGCGGCGGCGACCGCCATGGGCCCGACCTCCTCGATCGAGGCCGGCATGCTCACCGGAAGGTCTCCCAGCAGCGACAGCGCCTCCGGCTGGGCGCTGTAGGGCACCGGCACGATCTGGGCGAGCTCGGTGGATCGGCTCAGCGACCGCACGTACGGCACCGCGGTGTCGAGCAGGTGCGCGATCAGGATCGTGCGGGCGGGCGGCATCGGCCAGTCGGCCTGGGCGCTGCGCAGGACGGGCAGGTCGCAGGCACGCGACGCGTGCCCGGCGCGTGAGGGCAGGGGTTGGCGCTCGAGAATCGATGTCATGGGAGGTCCCCCTCGGAGAGATGGAGAGATTGCGGCGCGGCTCGACGCCGGGCGGGCGGCTTCAGACCGCCTGGAGCCGGTTCAGGCCGGTCACGGCCATGGCGGGCAGCTGCGCCGGGCGCAGTTCGATCTCGCCGATCGCGGTGTCGGCGGGTGCTTCGACAACCCACCGCACGGCTTGGGCGACAGAGGACGTCGACAGCTTGAACGGTGAGTCGTCACCGATCTCGTTGGCGATCGCGCCGGGATTGATCAGCGTGGTGCGGACCCCGTTCGGTCGCTCTTCCAGCAGGAGCACCTCGGCCAGCGCCTTCAGGGCCGCCTTACTGGCGCAGTAGGCCCCGCCGCCCTCGAAGTAGCGGCTCCCGGCGTGGCTGCCCATCAGGACGATGCTGCCCTTGCGCGGGCGCAGGTACGGCAGGGCCGCCTGGAGCAGCGGCAGCACGGAGACGATGTTGACGTCGAACGCGGCCCGCCAGTCGGGCAGGCTGAGCGTGCCGATCCTGCCCAGTGACCGCGCCACCGCGTTGACGACGAGCGCGTCGATCCGCTCCCGCCGGCGCGCGACCGTCTCGACGGCGGCTGTCACCGCATCGGCCGACTCCAGGTCGCACCGGGCTTCGGGAAGCCAGGACCGCCCCGCCGAGGTGCGGTTGAGCCCCCATACGTCCCAGCCGCCCGCGTGGAGCTCCGCGGCGATGGCCAGACCGGTGCCCCGGTTCGCCCCGGTCACGATGGCGACCGGGCGGTGCGCCTCGGTCATGCCGGGAGCCTGCCGACCAGCTCGGACCAGACGGAGACGATGTGCTCGTGGCCGGCCCCCTGCCGGAACAGGTCCTTGTCCAGAGAGTTGCCCTGGCGGTCGCGCAGCCGCATGCAGTCGGGCGATATTTCGGAGTTGATGGTGAGATCGCCTTCGGACCTCGGGCCGATGATCAGGCAGAAATCCCAGAGTTCGAGCGGCTCCAGCCACTTGCGGAGGCAGTCATTGCATTCTCGGGCAATGCGGCGGAACTCCTCGACATCCACTCCGTAGGCCCACAGATAGTCTTCGCCGATGGGCTGATCCTCGGGATCGATCCGGAAGTCGAACTTCACCACCGGCGGATGGAAGACATGGCCTTCGGGGAAGAGGCCGGGATACTTGCGGACGGTCGATCCGACGGACCGGTTTTTGACGATGACCTCGAAGGGTGGAGCCGGCACGTAGTCGGCGAGATAGGTGGTCTCGCCGAGCCGCTCCCTGAACACCGTGCGGATGCCGGAGGCGTGCAGCGCGCGGGCCGCACGCTCGTAGAAGTCGAGGCGCAGGCGCGCGGTCGCCGGCACGAGCTCGTCGCGGTCGAAGGTGTAGCTGCGCAGGCTGGGGATCAGTTCGACCATGCAGGTGCCGTCGTCGCGCCGCCAGATCCGTTTGCTGCGACCTTCGACGGCAGGCGGCCCGGTCATGCCATTCTTTGGAGGGGTCACAGAACAGCATGGTCATTCTTCTGACTGGCGATGTCAAGCATAATTCAGCCGGGAAATCTTCAGCCCTTTCCGGAGATATTCACAGATCAGGCTATTTGTATTCTCGCCCGCCTTCGCCTCAACGGATAAGCGAAATACGCGTCGATATCCTCTTTAAATGGTAGGGCCGCATGAGTCTCAGGATCGCCGCGGCGGGCTAACGTCGCGGCGTCTCGGCCCGATAACGCACCAGCGGCCCTTGCCGACCAGCCGTGCCGAGGAGACAGCCCATGAGCGACGATGTACGCGTCACGATCGAAGCGGTTCCCCGCGCGGGCCTGACCGCGCAGCAGCTGCGCCAGGCGGTCGCCGAGCACCCGGACGCGCTGGCCGCGCTCGAGGTCGCCGACGCCGAGCGGCTCACCGTGGCCTTCGCGCCCGGCCTCGGCCACGACCCCGGGGAGAACGCCCCGTTCCAGGCCACCGTGTTCGACCCGGTCGGCAACCGCGCCGTCGAGCTGCGCGGCACCCTCGACCGGCCCGAACGCGCCGAGCTGCGCCCCAGCGCCTACCGGCCGCAGCCCAGCCGCGCGGAGCTGGCGGCTGCCGCCGAGATCCTGCGCGCCGACCCGGGCTTCCCGGCCGGCGAGGACGTGGTCGTCTACCGGCCCATGCCGCCGCTGGCCGACCTGGAGAACCCCGACGGCACCACCGTGCGCCGCCCCACCCTCGGCGTCTACACCCCCGGCGAGCCCACCGGGCTGCGCCACCGCGTCGTCGCCGTCGACCTGGTCAACCGCGCCGTCGACTGGACGCCGTCCGGGATCAACGTGCGCATGCACCACGACTGCGAGCACACCGTTCCCGAGGGCGTCGACGCGCTGACCGACCGCGGCGGCCCCGACCAGGTACGGGTACGCGTGCACCGCGGCTCCACCGAGCTGTGGAACCTGCTGGTGGTGCGCCCGCGCGCCTCGGCCCCGCAGAACCCCGGCGTCGGCGGCGGCGTCGAGCTGCGCGACGTGCGCTACCGCGGCCGGCTCGTGCTCCGGCAGGCCCACGTGCCCGTCCTGAACGTCGAGTACGAGGAGGGCACGACCTTCCGCGACGACGCGAGCTTCGAGACCCGCTTCAACGCGGTCGGCACGGATCCGGTCGGCTGGGGGTGGCGGCTGTGCGACAGCCCGCCCCGTACCATCCTGGAACGCCCCTCGACCGACGCCGGCAACTTCCAGGGCGTGGCCTTCCACTACGACGGCGAGCAGCTGCGGATCGTCAGCGAGCTGGCCGCCGGCTGGTACCGCTACGCCAGCGACTGGCGCCTGGCCGACAACGGCGACATCAGCCCCCGCTTCGGGTTCGCCGCCACCGCCAACCCGATGACGTGCATGGTGCACCGCCACCACGCCTACTGGCGGCTCGATTTCGACATCGAGGGCTCGGGCAACGACGTGGTCGAGCAGATCGACGACACCGGCTCGATCATCCCCGAACCCGTGCCGATCATCCGCGAGACCTCCCGCAAACGCCGCCACCCCGCCCTGTACTGGCAGGTGCGCGACAAGTCCTCGGGCCGCGGCTACCAGATCCACCCCGGCGAGTTCGACGGCACCGCCGACGCCTACGGCGTGTCCGACCTGTGGTTCCTGCGCCACCACCCCCGCGAGCTCGACGACGGCAACCCCGGCCCGCGCGACCGGGCCGCGCTCAACCGCTTCCTCAACGGCGAGAGCCTGGACGGCACCAACGTCGTGGTCTGGTACGCCGGGCACTACTACCACGACCAGGCCCACCCGCAGCCGCACCAAGGTGAGCTGATAGGCCCGCAGCTGGTGCTCATCTAGCGGCTAATCTTGTCGCTCATGAGCCAGGTGGGACAGGCGACGGCGCGCGCTCTGCTGCGCAGACTGGCCGTCGAACAGGCCGAATGCAGAGTGCCGTCGCTGGCGGCGGCGATCGTGCGGGACGGGAGGCCGGCGTGGTTCGGCGGGCGCGGCCGGGTGGACGGCGCGCCGCCGACCCAGGCCACCCAGTACCGGATCGGGTCGATCACCAAGAGCATGGTCGCCGTCGTGGTCATGCGGCTGCGCGACGAGGGCGCGCTGCGGCTGTCCGACCCGCTGGAGGCGCACCTGCCGGGCACCCCGCTGGGCCACCTGACCATCGCCCAGCTGCTGTCGCACACCGCCGGCCTCACCGCCGAGCCACCCACCGCCTGGTGGGAGCGCACCCCCGGCGTCCCCGTCGCCGAGCTGCTGGAGCGCCTCGGGCCCGACGAGCTCAAGCACCGGCCCGGGCGGCGCTTCCACTACTCCAACGTCGGCTTCGCCCTGCTGGGCGAGCTGGTGGGCAGGCTGCGCGGCACCACCTGGCTCAAGGCGCTGCAGTTGGAGGTGCTCGACCCGCTCGGCATGAACGACACCACCGCCCGGCCGCGCATCCCGCACGCCACGGGATACGCCGTGCACCCGTACGCCGACGTGGTGCTGGCCGAGCCGGAGCACGACGCCGAGGCGATGGGGCCGGCCGGGCAGCTGTGGTCCACGCCGCACGACCTGGCGCGATGGGCCGCGTTCCTGGGCGGCGACACCGCGGGGGTGCTGTGCGGCGACACGCTGGCCGAGATGCGCGAGCCGGTCGGGGTGGACGACGGGGACTCCTGGACCGTCGGGTTCGGGCTGGGCCTGCAGCTGTCGCGCCCCGGCGGGCGGCGGCTGGCGGGGCACTCCGGGTCGATGCCGGGGTTCCTGGCCACGGTGTGGGCCGACCCGGCCGACGGGGTGGGGGTGCTGTTCATGGCCAACACCACCTCGGGGATGAACGGCTCGCTGCTGACCGACCTGCTGGACATCCTGGAGGAGTACGAGCCGCGCCTGCCGGACGAGTGGCAGCCGGTCGCCGCCGATCCCGGGCTGCTGGCGCTGACGGGGCTCTGGCATTGGGGGCCCAAGCCGTACACGCTGCGGTTGCTGCCCGAGCGCGCGCTGTCGCTGGAGCCGGTCGGGGGCGGCGGGCGGGCCTCGCGGTTCGTGCCGCAGGCCGACGGGACGTGGCTGGGGCTGGACGGCTACTACGCCGGGGAGACGCTGCGGGTGGCCGCCGACCACCTCGACCTCAACACGTTCATCTTCACCCGCACCCCGTACGACCCGCAGGCGCCGGTGCCGGGCGGGCCCGGCGACTGGCACGCCTGAGGGACGGGCACGCCGCCGCGGAGGTGGCAGCATGGTCGTGTGCGCGTGGCGATCCTGGGGCCGCTGGAGGTCGAGTCCGCCGCGGTCGGGGGCGCCCGGCTGCGCCGGCTGCTGGTGCGCCTGGCGCTGGCGGCCGGTCGCACCGTCACCGTCGAGGAGCTGGCCGCCGACCTGTGGCCCGAGGAGCCGCCCGCCGAGCCCGGCAACGCCCTGCAGTCGCTGGTCTCCCGCCTGCGCCGTGCGCTGCCGGAGGCCGGCGCGCTGGTGTCGGTGCCGGGCGGCTACCGGCTGGAGGCCGACACCGACGCGGGCGAGTTCGATCGGCTCACCGCCAGGGCCAGGCAGCACGGTGACCCGGCGGTCAGGGCCGAGCTGCTGAAGCAGGCCCTGCGCCTGTGGCGGGGGGCCGCGCTGGGCGAGGTGGCGGCGGCCCCGTTCGCGCTGGGGTACGCCACGCGCCTGGAGGAGGCCCGCCTGACGGCCGTCGAGGACCGCGCGGAGGCCGAACTGGCCCTGCTCACCCGGCCGGAACCGCGAGAACCGCCAGGAGGGCTGGCGGCTCTGGCGAGCGAGCTCGGCGAGCTGGCCGCCCGCCACCCCCTGCGCGAGCGCCTGCATGCCCTGCGCGTCCAAGCGCTGCACGCCGACGGCCGGCGGGCCGAGGCGCTGGCCGCCTACGAGGAGTGCCGCCGCCACCTGGCCGACCAGCTCGGCGCCGACCCCGGCGCCGAGCTGCGCGAGATCCACCTGGCCGTGCTGCGCTCCGAGCCGCCCCGCCCGCCGCGGACCAACCTGCGCGCCCCGCTGACCAGCTTCGTCGGCCGCGACGCCGAGCTGGCCCGCGTCCGCCGGCAGCTGCGCGCCGGCCGGCTGGTCACCCTGGTGGGCCCCGGCGGCGCGGGCAAGACGCGGCTGGCCACCACCGTCGCCGCCGAGCTCCTGGGCGAGTGCGGCGCGGCCTGGCTCGTCGAGCTGGCCCCCGTCACCGACCCCGGCGACCTGCCCCAGGCCGTGCTGGCCACCCTGGGCAACCACCGGGTGACCGGCCACCCCATCCGCCCGGTCGACACCACCGCCGCCCTGGTCGAAGCCCTGTCGGCCGGGCAGGTGCTGCTGGTGCTCGACAACTGCGAGCACCTCGTCGAGGCCGCCGCCCACCTGGCCGAGGAGCTGCTGGGCCGCTGCCCCGCACTGCGCGTCCTGACCACCAGCCGCGAACCCCTGGGCATCCTCGGCGAAACCCTCAGCCCCGTGCCGCCCCTGCCGCCCGAACCGGCCGTGCGGCTGCTGGCCGAACGCGCCGCCGCCGGCAATCCCGGCCTGAGCATCGAGCCCGCCGTGGCCGCCGAGATCTGCCGCCGCCTCGACGGGCTGCCGCTGGCGATCGAGCTGGCCGCCGCCCGGCTGCGCACCCTGACGCCCCGGCAGCTGGCCGCCCGGCTCGACGACCGCTTCCTGCTCCTGACCGGCGGCAGCCGTACGGCGCTGCCCCGCCACCAGACGCTGCGCGCGGTCGTCGCCTGGAGCTGGGACCTGCTGAACGGCCCCGAGCGCCGGCTGGCCGAGCGGCTGGCGGTCTTCGCCGGCGGGTTCGACCTGGCCGCGGCCGAACATGTCGGCGGCAGCCTCGACCTCGTTGCCGCGCTGGTGGACAAATCCCTCGTCCAGCCCGCCGACGACGGCCGCTACCGCATGCTCGAGACCATCAGGGAGTACGGGCTCGAACGCCTGGCCGACGACGGCCGCATCGCCGCCGTCCGCGCCCGGCACGCCGCCTACTTCCGCGACCTGGCCGAACACGCCGAGCCGCGGCTTCGCGGCAGCGACCAGCTCGCCTGGATCGCCCGCCTGCTGGCCGACCACGACAACATCCTGGCCGCGCTGCACCACGCCGTCGACAGCGCCGACGCCGCCACCGCGATCCGCCTGGCCGCCGCCATGGGCATCTTCTGGACCATCCGCGGCACCCGCGCCGAGTCGGCCGGCTGGATCGGGCGGGCGCTGGACGTACCCGGTGAGACGCCCACGCGGGAGCGGCTGATCGCCAGCGCCGTCTACATCATCAACGCCAGCCTTGACGGCGGCCACACCATGGTCGCCTCGGCGGCGCGCGAGCTGCGCCGGGCCGCGAGCCTGCAGGACGGGGAGGAGGCCGGGCATCCGGTGCTGGCGATGCTGCAGCCGGCGCTGGCGCTGTTCACCGACGACGCCGAGCTCGGCTTCGCCGTGATCGAGCAGCGGCTGGCGCACCCCGACCCGTGGACGCGCGGCATGCTCTACGTGACCAGGGCCGCGCTGAAGGAGAACGGCGGCGACATGGCCGGCTCGCGGGCCGACCTGCTGGCCGGCTGCGCCGAGCTGCGGCAGGCCGGCGAACGGTGGGGGTTGTCGATGGCGCTGACGTCGCTGGCCGAGACGCACGCCGTGTTCGGGGACTTCGGCCAGGGGCTGGAGGCGATGGACGAGGCCGTACGGCTGCTGCTCGAGCTCAACCCCGAGGCCGACGTCGCCCACCAGCGGGTCTGGCAGGCCTCCATCCTGGTGCGCCAAGGGGACGTCGAGCGGGCCAGGGCCGTGCTGCGAGGGCTGATCGACGCGCCGGAGGGCCGGGAGACGCCCGCCCGCAACGTCGCGTTCGCGCAGGTCGAGCTGGGCCATCTGGCCCGCCAGGAGGGAGACCTGCGGGCCGCCGAGCGCTACTACGCCGCGGCCGGCCACGCGATGGAGGACGGGACGGCGATCGCGCCGCAGTTCCGGGCGCTGCTGCTGGTCGGACAGGCCCACCTGGCGGTGGCCACGCACGACCACCAGGCGGCGGCCCGCCACGTGGAGCGGGCGGCCGAGCTGGTCGTGGCGGCGGCCGACATGCCGGTCCTGGCGCGGGTCGCGGTGGCCGTGGCCGAGCTGTGCGCGGCGCGCGGGGACCTGCTGCCGGGCGCCACCGCGCTGGGCGCCGCCGAACAACTGCGCGGCGCGCCCGACGCCGCCAACCCCGACGTGGCCCGCGTGGCGGCGCGCCTGCGCGACGACCTCGGCGAGGAGGCTTTCGCCGCGGCCTTCGCCCGCGGCCGCGCCCTCGACCGCGCCCGTGCCGTTGAGCTGGCCACCGGAGGTCCATGGTGAGGTACGTCTATGCAGGCGCCGCCGTGCACGTCCCGGCGCCGCCGGAGCAGGTGTTCGCGCTGATCACCGACTGGCCGCGGCACCGGGAGTGGATGTTCATGACCGACGCCCGCCAGGTCGGCGAGCACGCGGTCGAGGCCTACACCGGAGTGCGGCCGTTCGGATTCCTGGACACCATGACGATCACGACCTGGCAGCCCCCGTTCCTGGTGCTGGTCACCCACACCGGCCGGTTCGTACGCGGCCAAGGCGCCATCCGGATCCGGCCCCAGGACGGCGGCAGCCGCGTGATCTGGGCCGAGCGGCTGCAGGTGCCGTTCGGGCCGCTGGGCCGGGCCCTGTGGCCGCTCGCCCGCCCCGTCGGCGTCGCCCTCCTGCGCCACTCGCTGCGCAATCTGCCCGCCCTGCTGGCCCCGGGAACCCAGGCGCCGCGCCTGAACCCGTAAGGGTCAGGTGTGAACCGCCTGGCGGGCCACCGCGGCGGCGAAGGCGGAGATCACCGGGTGCGCGCGCCGCCCGTCCCCCGACAGCTCCGGCTGGAACAGCGTGCCCAGGAAGAACGGGTGACCGGGCAGCTCGGCCGCCCGCACCGCCCCGTCGTCGGCGTGCCCGGAGAACACCAGCCCGTGCTCGGCCAGCGTCCGGGTGTAGGTCTCGTTGAGCCCGTAGGAGCAGACGTAGGACTCCATCGTGATGGACTCGCCCATGATCTGCTCCATCAGCGTCCCGGGCGAGATCCGCACCCGCCCCTCGTGCCCGGCCAGCGAACACGCCAGCGGCGTCAGCAGGAACTCCCGCGCGTCCGGCTCGTTCTCGGCGTGCGCCACGTCCAGCCCGCACACGTGCCGCGCGTACTCCAGCAGCATGTGCTGGAACCCCGCGCAGGTTCCCAGGAGCGGGATCCGATGCTCCCGGGCGACGCGCGCCGCCTCCACGGCGCCCTCCTCGTCCCGGTACGGGCTGCCCGGCACGATCCAGATGCCGTCGAAGCGCTCCAGGCCGGACACGTCGGTGGTGGCGATCCAGTACGGGTCGAGCGCGATGCCGTCCCGCTCCCGCAGCGCCTCGACGACCAGCGGGATCCGGACATGCGAACGAACACTGGGGGACCGATCCCCCACAAGGGCGATTTTCATGCCCTCATCCTGAGGGCCACCCCTGGTTAAGCGCCAACGATGATTTCTGGACCTGCTATAAGCAACACTGATGGACCCTCATTTGCTGACCACGTTCGTGACCGTCGCCCGGCACGGCTCGTTCTCCGCGGCCGCCGCCGAGCTCGGCTACACCCAGTCGGCCGTCTCCCAGCAGATCGCCGCGCTGGAGGCCGACCTCGGCCTGCCGCTGCTGCTGCGCCGCCCGGTCGAGCCCACCGAGGCCGGCCGACGGCTGCTGGAGCACGCCGGGCCGCTGCTGCTGCGTCACCGGGCGGCCCGCGCCGACGTGCTGCGCGCCGCCGCCCGGCCTGGGCACCGGCTGCGGCTGGCCGCCACCCCGCTGGCCGTCAACCCCGTCGTGGCCGCCCGGCTGGCGCGGGCGCGTGCCGGGAACCCGCGCCTGGAGGTGAGCCTGCACACCTGCGGGCGCGACCAGGCCGTCGCCATGGTCGCCGAAGGGCGGGCCGACCTGGGCCTGGCCGACGGGCTGGCCGCCCCGTCCGACCCGCTGCGCCTGCTGGACGCCGGGCCGATGACGGCTGTCGGGGTGAGCGAGGAGGAGCTGGTCGTGGCCCTGCCCGCCGGTCATCCCCTGGCCGGGCGGGCGGTGCTGGCGCTGGCCGACCTGGTGGACGCGCGCTGGCTGCAGACCCCGCTGTGCCCGCTGGCCCGGCTGCGCGACCTGGTGGGCGACGGGTTCCCGGTGGGGCTGGACTATCACGGGGACAACGTGCACACCGTGCTCAACCTGGTCGCCGCCGACCACGGCCTGACCCTGCTGCCCGCCTCCGCCCTGTCCGGTGCCGCGCGCGGGGTGCCGCTGGCCGCGCCCCGGCTGGTGCACCGCGTCGAGCTGCTGCACGGCGCCCTGCCCCCGGGCCCGGCGGCCGACCTGGCCGCCGTCCTGTCCGGCTGATAACGAGCCGTCCTGTCCGGCTGACAGCGATCTGTGCGCGCGCTGACAGCGGCGCCTCCCACGATGCGTCATATGAACGCATTCGAAGCCGAAGGGCTGGTCAAACGCTTCGGCGCGACCACCGCCCTGGACGGCATCACCCTTTCGGCCCCGCCCGGCACGGTGCTGGGCGTGCTCGGGCCCAACGGCGCCGGCAAGACCACCGCCGTCCGCATCCTGGCCACGCTGCTGCGCCCCGACGCCGGCCGCGCCACCGTCAGCGGCCTGGACGTCGTCCGCCACGCCTCCCGCGTGCGCCGCCTCATCGGCCTGACCGGCCAGTACGCCTCCGTCGACGAGGACCTGACCGGCACCGAGAACCTCGTCCTCATCGGCCGCCTCCTGGACCTGCGCATCGCGGACGCCAAGGCCACGGCCGCCCGGCTGCTGGCGGACTTCGGCCTGGCCGAGGCCGCCGACCGGCGCGCGAGCACGTACTCCGGCGGCATGCGGCGCCGCCTGGACCTGGCCGCCAGCCTCGTCGGCCGGCCCGACGTGATCTTCCTCGACGAGCCCACCACCGGCCTGGACCCGGCCAAGCGCGAAGACGTGTGGGCCATCGTCCGCCGCCTGGTCGCCGACGGCGTCACCGTCCTGCTCACCACCCAGTACCTGGAGGAGGCCGACGCGCTGGCCGACGCCATCTCGGTCGTCGACCACGGCAAGGTGATCGCGCACGGCACCGCGGCCGAGCTCAAGCGCGTCGTCGGCGGCCAGACCGTGCTGGTGCGCCCGGCCGACCCCGCCCGGCTGGACGAGGCCGCCGCCATCGTCGCCGCCGTGGCCGGCCGGCCCGCCGAATCGCCCGGCCGCGACGTCGTCACCGTCCCGGTGGACGGCGACGCCGCCTTCACCGAGATCGTCGCCAGGCTGGCCGCCGCCGGCGTCGCCGTCAACGAGCTGTCGCTCCGGCTGCCCAGCCTGGACGAGGTGTTCTTCACCCTCACCGGCCACCACACCGAACAGGAGGCCGCGGCATGAACCCCATCGCCGTACGAGAGGGGACGCTCCCCTCTCAGCCGGCCCGCCCGGCGGCCCCGGCGCGCCCCGAGCGGCGGCCGTTCGGGCTGGCCCGTCACAGCCTCGCCCTGGCCCGCCGCAGCGTGCTCAAGACGCTGCGCACGCCCGAGCAACTGCTGGACGTCACCCTGCAGCCGATCATCTTCGTGCTGATCTACGTGTTCCTGCTGGGCGGCGCCGTGTCCGGCTCGACCCACGACTACCTGCAGTTCCTACTGCCCGCGATCCTGGTGCAGACGGTGCTGTTCGGCGGAATGGCCACCGGCGTCAGCCTCAACACCGACATCAAGAAGGGGGTGTTCGACCGGTTCCGCAGCCTGCCGATCGGGCGCTCGGCCCCGCTCATCGGGTCGATGCTCGGCGATCTGATCCGGTATCTGGTGGCGGTGGTGGTGCTGCTCGGGTTCGGCTTCGCGCTGGGGTTCCGCGCGAAGACCGGGCCGCTGGAGGTGCTGGCGGCCTGTCTGCTGACGGTGTTCTTCGCCTTCTGCGTGAGCTGGGCGTTCGTGCTGCTGGGGGTGCTGATGCGCGAACCCGGCGGGGTGCAGGGGATGGCGTTCATGGTGCTGTTCCCGCTGACGTTCGGCACCAGCATGATCACCCCGAAGAGCACCCTGCCGGGCTGGCTGCAGGCCTGGCTGGACATCAACCCGGTCAACCACGCCATGAACGCCTCCAGGGCGCTGATGCTGGGCGGGCCGGCGGGGGCGTCGGTGTGGTGGACGCTGGCCTCCGGCGCGCTGTTCCTGGCCGTCTTCGCCCCGCTGGCCGTGGCCGCCTACCGCCGCCGCGCCTGACGGCTCACCCGCTGACCAGCGCCGCCGGGTCACGCTCCGGCGGGCCGGCGGGCCACCACTCCCCCTCGACCCGGGTGAAGGGGTACCAGCGGCCGTCGCGGCCGTAGCGCAGTTGCAGGGGGCCGAGGGTCCAGCGGTTGCGCCACGCCTCCAGCGGCGGCGGCTGCTCGCCCTCCCAACCGGCCTCCAGCAGGGCCTGCGACCTGGCCAGATCCTGGCGGGGCGGTGTCCAGGCGTGCTCGAGCACCTCCAGGCCGTGCGCGCCGCCGTACCGCCACGCCCGCACAGGCGCCTCCAGCCCGAGGTCAAGGTCGTGCTCGGCGGCCAGGCGGACGCGGTCCTGGTATTCGGAAAGCTCCGGCAGCCGCCCGTGCAGCAGCACCTCGCGCGCCCGCCAGGCGGCCGAGGCGATGAGCACCCCCAGGGCGGTCACGTCCACGCCCGGCGCCGGGTCCAGCACGGGCGGAGCGAAGGCGGCCTCGAACGGCGGGGGCTCGGGCAGCGCGGCCACGCCCGCCGCGAACGCCTCCACCGCCGGCGCCCCCGCGGCCGCGGCCGGCTTCTCCGGGGCCTCGCGCCCCTGCAGCGCCTCCAGCAGCTCCTGCTCGCCGCGCCCGCGCATCAGCAGCAGCACGAACGGGTCCGCGTCCAGCAGCCACGACGCCTGGTAGCACAGGGCGGCGGCGTGCTTGCACGGATGTCCCCAGTCCGGGCAGGAGCACTCCGGCTCCAGGTCGCCGACGGCCGGCAGCAGCGGCACGGCGGCGTCCTCGGCGGCCTCCACCAGGTCGTGCGGCATGTCACGGTCGAGCAGGGCCGCGATGTGCCCGCTCTTGGCGGCCACCTGGTCGAGGAAACGTTCCCAGGCGGCCTCGGTGAGCTGCTCGACGCGTACGACGGTGTCGTACTCGCTCTCGGTCACGGCGGCGATGCGGCCGGGGCTGACGGTGATGGGGCCGACCTGGCCGGTCTTGGCGTACGCGCGGCCCTTGCGCAGCAGCCCGTGATCCAGCGAGGTGTCCTCCATGGCCTTGACCCAGGCCAGCCCCCACCAGGAGGTGGCGAAACGGGCTCCGGCGCGTTGCGGAGGGAAGGCGGCGAAGCCGCGGGCGGCGGTCATCTGAGCTCCACGAGGGCGGCGAGTTCGGCGTCGGTCAGCTCGGTCAGGGCGGCTTCCCCGGAGGACAGCACGGCCTCGGCCAGCGCGCGTTTGGCGCCGAGCATCTCGGCGATGCGGTCCTCGATCGTGCCCTCGGCGATCAGCCGGTGCACCTGGACGGGCCGGGTCTGGCCGATGCGGTAGGCACGGTCGGTGGCCTGGTCCTCGACGGCGGGGTTCCACCAGCGGTCGTAGTGGATGACGTGGTCGGCGCGGGTGAGGTTGAGGCCGGTGCCGGCGGCCTTGAGCGACAGCAGGAACACCGGCACCCGGCCCTCCTGGAAGCGCTCGACCATCTCCTCGCGGCGGGCGACCGGGGTGCCGCCGTGCAGCAGCTGGATGGCCACGCCCCTGGCGGTCAGGTGGCGTTCCAGCAGGCGGGCCATGGTGACGTACTGGGTGAACACCAGCACCGCGCCGTCCTCGGCCACGATGGTGTCGACCAGCTCGTCCAGCAGCTCCAGCTTGCCCGAGCGGCCGGCCAGGCGAGGCGCGGCCTCGTGCAGGTACTGGGCGGGGTGGTTGCAGATCTGCTTGAGGCCCGTCAGCAGCTTGACGATCAGGCCGCGCCTGGCCATGCCGCTCGCGTCGGCGATCTGGGCCATGCTCTCGCGGACGACGGCCTCGTACAGGCCGGCCTGCTCGGTGGTGAGCGCGACCGGGCGGTCGGTCTCGGTCTTGGGCGGCAGCTCCGGCGCGATGCCGGGATCGCTCTTACGCCGCCGCAGCAGGAACGGCCCCACCAGCCGCGACAGGCGTTCGGCCGCCTCACTGTCGCCGGACTCGACCGGTTTGGCCCACCGCGCCCTGAACCTGCCCAGCGGGCCCAGCAGCCCCGGCGTGGTCCAGTCGAGGATGGCCCACAGCTCCGACAGGTTGTTCTCCACGGGGGTGCCGGTCAGCGCGACGCGCGCCGTGGCCGGGATCTCGCGCAGCGCCTTGGCGGTGCCGGAGGCGGGGTTCTTGACGTGCTGGGCCTCGTCGGCCACCACCAGGCCCCACGGGTGCGCGGCCAGGCGGGCCGCGTCCAGGCGCATGGTGCCGTACGTGGTCAGCAGGAAGCCCTCGTCAGGCAGCGTGCGCTGCGCCCCGTGGAAGCGGCGCACCGGCACGCCCGGCGCGAACTTGGCGATCTCCCGCTCCCAGTTGCCCAGCAGCGAGGCCGGGCAGACCACGAGCGTGGGCCCGGCGTCGGCACCCGAGCGGTGCAGGTGCAGGGCGATCAGTGTGATCGTCTTGCCCAGGCCCATGTCGTCGGCCAGGCAGCCGCCCAGCCCGAGCGAGGTCATCTGGGCCAGCCAGCGCAGCCCGGCCAGCTGGTAGTCGCGCAGCGTCGCCGCCAGCCCTTCGGGAGGGCCGGCGTCGGCGGGTTCGGCCAGGCGTTCGCGCAGCTCGCGCAGCCAGGCGGTGGGCTCCACGGCGACCTGCTCGCCCTCGACCTCGACCGCGCCGGTCAGGGCCGCGCCCAGCGCCTCGATGCCGGTCAGGGGCTTGAGGTCGCGCTGGCGGGCCTTGCGGGCCAGGTCGGGGTCGATGAGGACCCACTGGTCGCGCAGCCGCACCACCGGGCGGTGGGCCTCGGCGAGCCGGTCCATCTCGGCCGCGCTCAGGCGCTCGCCGCCGAGCGCGAGCTGCCAGTTGAAGCTGGTCAGGTGCTGTCCGCCGAGGAACGACGGCAGGTCGGACGGCTTGGTGTCGCGCTCGCCGATGACGGCTCGCGCGCTCAGGCCGCGTACCAGGGCCTTGGGCCAGTGCACCTCGACGCCGGCGGCGGCCAGGCGTTCGGCGGCGCCGGCGAGCAGCTGCTCGACATCGCCGTCGGTGAGCGCGAGCTCGTCGGGGACGGCGTTGTCGAGCAGCCGTTCCAGGCGCGGCCAGATACGGGCGGCCCGGCGCACGGCCAGCGTGGCCTCGATCCTGGCGCGCGGGCCGAAACCCGCCTCGCGACCCTGCCACAGGTCGGCCGCGTCGACGACGAGCGAGGGGTCGGCCAGGCTGTGCAGCTGGACGATCGCGCGGAACTCGGCGGCGGCCAGGTCGTCGGCCTCCAGGCGCAGCGACAGCCGTACGCCCGAGTCGAGGCCGGCCGCGACCTCCTCGGCCCAGGGGCGCAGGTGCGGAACCTTGACGGGCTTGGCGGCGGCGAAGGCGGTGGCGCCGGTGGCCCGTACGGCGCCGGGCGAGCGCGGCATGGCGTCGGCGACGGCGTCGAGGAACGCGCGTACGAGTGGCTCCGCCTCCGGCAGCCACGGCTCCGCCTGCTGCCCGGGCTGCAGAGGGATGGCGCGGGCCGCGGCGGGCATGGCGGCGGCCAGCTCGCGTACCCGCTGGATGTCGGCGGCGTCGAGCGGGCCCGCGCGCCACGAGTCGTGCTCCCCCGCCGACACCCCCGGCAGGATGCGGCCCCGCGTGACCAGCTGGAGCGCCACCAGCGCGGCCGCCCCCCAGAAGCGCGTCGCCGGGTGGGCCCGCGCGTCCATGCGGGCCCTGGCCAGCCCCGCCACCGCCTCCCCGACCGGGACGTGGGTGGCCGCGACCTCGCGCGTGCGCATCGTGCCGTCGTGCTCGTCGGCCACCGTCACCGCGGACGGCCCGTCCGGGTCGAGGAAGGTGACATGACCGGACCTGGGTGGGTCGCCGGGTTGGAACACTGCCGCGTGCTGGGCCAGATCCGTCGGGAAGCTCACGACCGTACAGTGTACGGTACGTAGGGGTGTGGTTTACCGCACCCCGCGATCAGAAGTCCGCCTCATTCCGGGCATATCCGATCATCCCTAGGCTTGAGCCCATGACTGATTGGCTGGTTGGACTGATGGAGGCTCTCGGCGCGCCCGGGGCCGGGCTCGCGATCGCGCTGGAGAACCTCTTCCCTCCCCTGCCCAGCGAGGTGATCCTGCCGCTGTCGGGCTTCACCGCGTCCAGAGGCGAGATGGACCTGCTGGACGTGCTGGTGTGCACGACGCTCGGCTCCGTGATCGGGGCGCTGGCGCTGTACTGGGTGGGGGCGCTGCTGGGCCGCGAGCGCACGCTGGCCATCGCCGCCAAGCTGCCGCTGGTCAAGACGTCCGACATCGAGAAGACCGAGGCGTGGTTCCTCAGGCACGGCCGCAAGACGGTGTTCTTCGGGCGGATGATCCCCATCTTCCGCAGCCTCATCTCCGTGCCGGCGGGCGTCGAGCGGATGCCGCTGGTGCCGTTCACGCTCCTGACGGCCACCGGCAGCCTGATCTGGAACACCATCTTCGTGATGGCCGGCTACCTGCTGGGCGAGAACTGGTCGCTGGTGGAGGCGTACGTCGGCATCGGCTCCAAGGTGGTGCTCGCGCTGGTGGTGCTGGCGCTCGTGGTGTTCGTCGGGGTGCGGCTGGCCGAGCGGCGCAAGGGCAGGCATGCGAGTCGCCGCTGAGGGGCTGCGGCTGCTGGGCGCGGTGACGCTGGGCGCCGTCACCGCCCTGGCCGAGCTGGTCTTCCTGCTGCCGGCGCTGCCGCTGCTGGGCAATCCGAACGTCACCGCCGCGGCCCGCCGGCTGGCCCGCCTCGAGGCGCGCCGCCTGCGCCTGGACCCCGACGCCCTCCAGGACGGCAGGCCCGTGCCCTACCTGGCCGCCCGCGTCCCGGTCGGGGTGCTGGGCGGCCTGGTGATCACGTTGCTCGTGTACGGGGCCGGCACCTACGTCCTCCTCCTGACCGCCTGGGCGCGCGGCGAGCGGTTCGACGGGATGGCGCCCTCGCTCCCGCTGGTCACCTACCTCGCGGTCGGCGGGATCGTCCTGCTGTTCCTGGCCCTGTCGGGCGTGGTGGGCGTGCACGCGCTGGAACGGCGGCTGGCGGTGCGCATGCTCGCCCCCGACCCGACCCAGGCCCTCGAACGCAGGATCGCCGAACTGTCCGAGAGCCGCGCCGGCATCGTGACCGCCGTGGACTCCGAACGCCGCCGGATCGAGCGCGACCTGCACGACGGGCTGCAGCAGCGGCTGGTGGCGCTGTCGATGCTGGTCGGACGGGCCAGGCGGGGCCGGCCGGAGCTGCTGGAGCAGGCGCACCAGGAGGCGCAGCAGGCGCTGGCCGAGCTGCGTGAGGTGGCCTGGCGGGTCTATCCCACCGGCCTGGACACCCTGGGCCTGGGCGAGGCTCTGGCGGGGCTGGCCGAACGGTCGAGCGTTCCGGTCAGGGTAGCCTGCGACCTGCGGCGTCGGCCGCCGATGGCGGTGGAGACGGCGGCGTACTTCGTGGTGTGCGAGGCCGTCACCAACGCCGCCAAGCACGCCGGCGCCACGCTCATTACGGTCGAGGTGCACGAGGAGGACGCCGCGGTGCTCGTACGGGTGCGAGACGACGGCGCGGGCGGCGCGCGGGCGGCCGGCGGCGGCCTGTCGGGGCTGGCCAGGCGGGTGGCGGCGCTGGACGGCGGCTTCGAGGTGAGCAGCCCGATCGGCGGGCCGACCACGATCACGGCGGTGCTGCCGTGCGGGTGATCCTGGCCGAGGACTCCACGCTGCTGCGCGAGGGCCTGGTGCGACTACTGCTGGAGGAGGGCCACGAGGTGCCGGCCGCGGTCAGCGACGGCGACGCGCTGGTCGCCGCGGTGGCCGAGCACCGGCCGGACATCGTGGTCGTGGACGTCCGCATGCCGCCGACCCACACCGACGAGGGCCTGCGGGCGGCGCTGGAGATCAGGCGGCGCTGGCCCGCCGTGAAGGTGCTGGTGCTGTCGCAGTACGTGGAGAAGCGGTACGCCACCGAGCTGATGAGCGCGGACGTCGAGGGCGTCGGCTACCTGCTCAAGGACCGGGTGGCGCAGGTCGGCGACTTCCTGGACGCGCTGGAGCGGGTTGGCGCGGGCGGGGCGGCCTTCGACCCGGAGGTGGTGCGTCAGCTGCTGGCCCGTACGACGCAGGTGGATCCCCTGGCCCGGCTGACGGCGCGGGAGCGCGAGGTGCTGGAACGGATGGCGCAGGGGCTGACCAACGCCTCGATCGCCCAGGCGCTGCACGTGTCGCAGAGCGCGGTGGAGAAGCACGTGAACTCGCTGTTCGACAAGCTGCGGCTGTCGCACACGACCGGCTACAGCCGCCGGGTGCTGGCCGTGCTGCACTTCCTGGAGTCCTGACCTGCCGCTCATCGAGGACCTCAAGGAGACGGCAGCTCCTCGACCCCCCTTCACGGGCTGCCGAACCAATGGCCGGCAGCCCGCTCGAACGCTTCACGATCAGGGGCGCGATCACCTGCCCAGGCGACCACGCCGTCAGGCCGGACGAGCACGGCACCCAGCCCGAGGTCGTCTCTCGCCGGCCCGGCCGCATACCGCATCCGGCTCTCCCAGCCCGTCGCCGAACCATGCAGGCGTCGGCCGACGCTGAAATCGAGCGCGACGCCTCGTCCGTCCTGCATCAGGTCGCCGAGGCGGGTGCCGTCCTCAAGACGGAAGTCCGGGGCGTTGCGGCCGACCAGCGGATGCTCGCCGCCGAGGTCGTGGCGGATCGACGATCCCGAGATCCTGTCGAACGCGTAGGTCGTTCCGTCGCGGGTCCCGAGCACGTCGCGCATCAGTCCTTGGATCGCCTGGGCATGCGGGTCCGGCCTCATGACCGCCGTCTGGGCGCGCGTCCAGTCGAGCACCCGGGCGCCGATCGGATGGCGCTCGCGGGTGTAGGTGTCGATCAGCCCGTCCGGTGCGGACCCGTGCACGGTCGCCGCGAGCTTCCATCCCAGGTTCATGGCGTCGCCGAGGCCGAGGTTGAGGCCCTGCGCCCCGAGGGGAGAGTGGATGTGCGCGGCGTCGCCGGCGAGCAGGACGCGCCCCTGCCGGTAGGTCGTCGTCTGCATCGCCCGATCGGTGAAGCTCGAAGCGAGATGGACGTCGTTCAGCGTCACGTCGGTGCCGGACACACGGCGCAGAACCGCCTGGAGGTGTTCGCGGGTCGACCGCTGCGAGCGATCGAAGGCGCCGCCGTCGAACTCCAGCATGCCAACGTACCCTTCCGCGGGCGTGCGCAGGTACATGCCCGTCGGCGTCAGATTGAACCCGGGGCGCAGCTTCCCGGGATCGGCGATGCCGGCGAGCACGACGTAGCCGGTGAACTGCGGCTCGGTGCCGGCGAAGCCGAAGCCCGCGAGCCCGCGTACCGCGCTGCGCCCGCCGTCGCAGCCGACGACCCAGCGCGCCGCGTACTCATGCTCGCCGGCCCGCGCGACCGCGATCTCGTCGTCCTGCGCGATGGCCGAGACCTCGACGCCGCGCCTGATCTCCACGCCGAGCGCGGAGGCCCGCTCGGACAGCACCGTCTCGACCGCTTCGAGGTTCGTCATCACGCCCTCCGTCGCCGGGCTGGGAAGCCGGAAGGGCAGGGCGGCGACGTTGACCTTGGCCGGATCGAGCATCATGCCGGCGAAGTGGCCCGCGCCACGAGGAGGTCCCTGCTCGTCGGCGCCGGGATAGTCGTCGACGCCCGACGCCTTCAGCAGCGGGTCCAGCATCCCGCGACGGTAGAACGCCTCGACCGACGTGGCGGACAGACCCCGCATCCCGAGCGGGTCCGCCTTCCACGGGGAGCGCGGCTCCGGCTCCCGCTCCAGCACCAAGACAGAGCAGCCCGCCAGGCCAAGCTCGCAGGCGAGGAAAAGACCGACCGGGCCGGCGCCCACGATCACTACGTCATGCACGAGAACTCCCTTCACAAGCCTCTTCTCCGAGGCAGGTGAAGACTGACGCGGGCCGCTCACACGGGGCGCACACGGCGCTGACACGGATTTGGGGACTCGAGGGTGCGTGCGCGAGGATCGAGGGATGGACGGGGATGCGCGGCTTCGCGTCACGCTGCTCGGCGCCTTTCAGGCGTCTCGCGGTGACGTGGCCCTGCCCGTTCAGGGTGCGCGGTTGCAGGGCCTGCTCGTACGGCTGGCGCTCGCCGGCGGGCGCGCGGTCGAGCCAGGCATCCTGATCGACGCGATCTGGGCCGAGGACCCGCCGACCGGCCCTGCCCACGCCCTGCAGGCCCTCGTCTCGCGCCTGCGCCGGACCCTCGGCTCGGCAGCCGACGTCGCGCAGGTCGTGGGCGGCTACCGCCTGGAGGTGGACGCGGCCGACGTGGACGCGCTGCGGTTCGAGCAGCTCACCTCGGCCGGCCGTGACCGCCTGCGCGCCGGCGACCCGGATGCCGCTGCGGCCGTGCTCGGCGAGGCCGTGGCGCTGTGGGGCGACCGTCCCGGCGCCGAGCCCGCGGTCGTCGCCGCGGTGGCGCCCGCCGCCGCGACCCGGCTGGCCCACGCCTCAGTCGAGGCCGTCGCCGACCTCGCCGACGCCGAGCTGTCCCTGGGCCGTGCCGACGCGGCCGCCGCCCGCCTGACCGCCCTGCTCGCCGAGCACCCCGTCCACGAGCGGGCGGCCGCGCTGCTCATGGACGCGCTCGCCGCCCAGGGGCGCCAGGCCGAGGCCCTGGCCCTGTACGAGCGGGTCCGCGAAACCCTGGCCGACGCCCTCGGCGCCGACCCGGGCACCGCCCTGCACGAGCGCCACCTGCGCCTGCTGCGCGCCGAGCGGCCCGCCCCGGACGCTTCGCGGACCAGGTCGGGCAACCTGACCGCGCCGCTGACCAGCTTCATCGGGCGCGAGGACGACCTGGCCCGGATCGACACGCTGCTCGCCACCGGGCGCCTGGCCACCGTGCTCGGCCCCGGCGGCGCCGGGAAGACCCGGCTCGCGCTGGAGGCCGCCCGTCGCCACCGCCACGAGTACCGCGACGGCGCCTGGATGATCGACCTCGCCTCGGTCACCGAGCCGACCAAGGTCGGCGCGGCCGTGCTCGCCGGGATCGGTCTGCGCGGCGGCGCGATGTTCGAGGCCCGGATGCGGGTCGAGGGCGACGACCTGGACCTACTCGCCGACCGGCTCGGTGGCCGGGAGAGCCTGCTGTTGGTCGACAACTGCGAGCACCTGATCGACGCCGTGGCCCACCTGGTCGCGGCGCTGCTGTCCCGCTGCGCCGGGCTGCGCGTGCTCGCCACCAGCCGCGAACCCCTCGCGGTCGACGGCGAGGCGCTGGTGCCGCTCGGCCCGCTCGCGCTGCCCGGGCCGGACGACGGCGTCGAGCAGGCCCGGCGGGCGGCGTCGGTACGCCTGTTCACCGAGCGGGCCGCGGCCGTGCGCCCGGGCTTCGACGTGGACGAGGCGACGCTGCCCGAGGTCCGGCGGGTGGTCCGCGGCCTGGACGGGATGCCGCTGGCGCTGGAGCTGGCCGCGGCCCGGCTGCGGACGTTGTCGCTGCCCGAGTTGGCCGACGGGCTGTCCGACCGCTTCCGGCTGCTCACCACCGGCAGCCGCACCGCGCTGCCCCGGCACCGAACGCTGCGCGCGGTCATCGCCTGGAGCTGGCAGCTGCTGAGCGAGCACGAGCGTACGGTCGCCGAACGCGTCTCGATCCTGCCCGGCGGCGTCACGCCGGCCTCGGCCACCGCGCTCTGCGCCGGCACCGCGGTGCCGGCCGCCGAGATCCCCGAGCTGCTCGCGGGCCTGGTCGACCGGTCGCTGCTGCAGCTCGCGCCCGACCCGGGCCGCTACCGCATGCTGGAGACGCTGCGCGCGTACGGCACCGACCGCCTGGCCGAGACGGGCGACCTCGGCACCGTCCGCGACCTGGCCGCCCGATACTTCGCCGAGCTGATAGCCCGCTACGACCCGCAGCTGCGCGGGCCCGGCCAGCTGGCGGCCATGCGCGTCATCAGCGCCGAGTACGACAACGCGCTGGCCGCCCTGCGCCGGCGGTGCGACATCGGCGACGCCCCCGGCGCGGTCGCTCTCGCCCTGAACCTGACCTGGTACTGGCAGATGTTCGGCCGGCAACCCGACGCGGCCTACTGGCTGGGCGAGGCCCTGGCGGTGCCCGGCGGCGGGCCGACGCCCGCCCGCGACTGCGCCCACGCGATCTACCTGATCGACCGGGTCGAGACCCGGCCAGGGATGACCGCCGAGGAGGTCGCCGACGACCAGGCGCAGATGCGCGAGCTGGCCGACCGGCTGCTCGCGTACCCGGAGCTGCCGGGACCGTACGGCGTGATCACCGCGCTCATGCAGGAGGAGAAGACCAGGCTCGCGATCATCGAGCGCCTGGCCGAGGGCGACGACGTCTGGCTGTCCGGGCTGGCCCGCCTGTTCCGGGCCCGGTTCGCCGAGAACGCGGGCGAGCTCGACACGATGCGCACCGACGTGGAGGCGGCCCTGGCCTGCTTCCGGCAGGCCGGCGACCGCTGGGGCCAGGCCGGCGCGCTGCCGATGCGCGCCCAGCTGCGGCAGTACGACGACGACCTCGACGGCGCGCTGGCCGACCTGCACGAGGCCCGGACGCTGGCCGGCGAGTTCGGCTCGCTCAGCCTGCGCGACGAGGTGTACAGGGACCTGCGCTGGATCGACCTGCACCTGCGGCGCGGCGAGACCGACGTGGCGATCGCCATGATCGACTCGACCCGGGAGCGGGCCCGGCGCGCGGCCTCTGACGAGATGCTGATCCTGGTCGACGCGCGCGAGGCCGGCTTCTGGCTGCGGCACGGCGACCTGGACCGGGCGCGGCAACTGCTCGACGACGCCGAACGGGGTCTGCACGGCGACGCCACGTTCCCCGGTGACCACGTGCGGACGCTGGTAAGCAACGTACGGGCCTCGCTCTGCCTGGAGCTGGGCGACCTGGCCGGCGCGGAGCAGATGCTGGCGAAGGCGTACGCGGTAGCGCTGGAGACCGGGGACCTGCCGATCCTGTCGCTGGTGGCGGTGAACGCGGCCGCGCTCGCCGAGGCGCACGGGCGGCATGACGAGTCGGCCGTGCTGCTCGGCGCCGCCTCCCGGCTGCGCGGCACGCACGACCGCACCGATCAGCAGGTTCGCGAGCTCACCCGCCGGGGGCGGGCCGCGCTGGGCGAGGAGGCCTTCGCGGCGGCGTACGGGAAGGGTCGCGGGAGTAGAGACGTCTTGGACCGGCATTTCCTCGCTGGTCAGTGAGCCGTCGGGCTGAGGGCGAGTCCCGCTCGCGCGTGCCGGCGAAGGACCCGCGGTGGCCCGTAGCGGGGGCGGGTTAGCGGAGGTCCGTGGACAGGGTGATCTCTTTGTTCTGCTCGATCCCGGCCGCCAGGTTCTCGATCTTCTGGGTCGCCAGTCGCAGCGCATCCGATCCGAGCAGGAGTCGCAGCGGGGCGGGAGTGCGTGAGGCTACGTCAATGATGGCTTCGGCCGCACGTACGGGGTCGCCGAGCTGATTTCCTTCCATCTTGTTGTGCTCCTCGGTCATGTCGCGAACCGCGGTGTAGGCATCGATGGTGTTCTCGGGCAGCGCGATAGATCCGCCGGTGAGGAAGCTGGTCCGGAAGTATCCGGGTTCGATGAGTGTGACCGAGATGCCGAACGGCTCGACTTCCTGCGCAAGCGCCTCGGAGAGGCCCTCTACGGCGAATTTGGTCGCGTTGTACAGACCCCATCCGGCCCCGGAGACCAGACCGAAGATGGAGGACATGTTGATGATGCGCCCCCCGCGCTGGGCGCGCATCTGCGGGAGTACGGCACGTGTCACGTTCCAGAGGCCGAAGAAGTTGATGTCGAACATCGCACGGGCCTCGGCGTCGCTCGTCTCCTCCACGGAGCCGAGCAGGCCGTACCCGGCGTTGTTGACGAGGACGTCGATGGAGCCGAAGTGCTCGACGGCTCGATGCACGGCACTGTCGATGCTGCTCGCATCGGCGAGGTCGACCTGCAGGGGAAGGAACAAGTCGCTTGAGGCCTCCTCGCCGAGGTTCTCACGCAGACGGGCGGTGTCGCGGGCGGTGGCCGCCACGCGGCGCCCGCCGGCCAAGAGCTGCTTGACCAGCTCCAGCCCGAAGCCTTGCGAGGTGCCGGTGATGAACCACGTCGTTCCTGGTGAGTTGGCGTCCGTCGTGGGCATGTCGACGCACCCTTCGAACATATAGATGGCTGGTCTGGTGGATCCGTTCGCTTCGTACGCTAATCGCCCTGAGGGAAAGTCAAAGTAACGCGCGCCTTATCACCGGGTCGTCCAAGGAGGTGGACGGTGGGGTCTGCCCTGCCCGTAGCAGTTGCGTGCTTTTCCGGGTCGGTGAATTCCGACGAAGGACATCGACGTGATCGGGCATGGGATGGAATGCCATTCGGGTAGGTGCTCACCCCCGTGCCATCCGATCCTCCTTCCTCGAATGTTGCGGCAGATGGAGGTCGTGGTTGCGGTTGCCGAGGAGGGCGGCTGGCGCGGGAGGAGATGGGCTGCCTGGTGCGGAGACGGAGCATGGCGCGCCGTGAGAGCGGACCTGCGTCGTAAGTCCCTTATCGGTACAGGTCAGGCAAAATCGGTTCGAAGCTTTCCCCCGGCCTATCGAGGACTCTTCGAGCTGACATGTACCGTCGAATCGGGACCAGCTTGCTCTGTGAGTCAATGATCCGCGCCGACACGGCGAGTCGGATACTGATATTCGATTCTTATTCACGTCGAAAAATAAAATCTGGCCAACCGTGAAACACGGGCGGAGCGGAGGTCTCGGTTGTGGAGCATTGGTCGAGGCGTGAGGACGAACGATTGCTCACCGGCGCGGGCCGCTATGTCGCCGATATGCACGTGCCGGGCTGTTTGGACGCCGCCTTTGTGAGAAGCGATGTCGCGCACGGCATATTGCGCGAGGTGGACTGCTCCGTCGCCTGTGAGGTGCCGGGTGTGGTGGGGGCCTGGTCCGCCGCGGGACTCGCGGATCTTCCCGTGTGCCCGCACTCGGCCGCCACGTTGCAGGATCTGCCTCCGGTTCCGCACACGCTGCTGGCCAAGCTGTCCACGGAAGAGGCCGTGGCCGGCCGGGAGTGGCCGGTGCTGGTCAAGGATCGGGTGCGATACTCCGGTGAGGCGCTGGCGGTGGTCGTGGGACAGGACCGCTACCAGGCCGAGGACGGGGCCGCCGAGGTCGTCTTCCAGATTGATCCCCTGCCGGCGGTGGTGTCGCCGTCAGCCGCGGCGGCTGACTCCGTTCGCCTGTTCGACGGTCTGAGCAACATCGCGTTTCTAGGGGAGGCCGGGGAGCCGATCGAGGAGTCGGTGTGGCGGGAGGCGGCGGTCGTGGTGGAGGCACGATATCGCCAGCAACTGCTGATGCCCACGCCGATGGAGTGCCGGGCCATTCTGTGCGTGCCTGGACACGACCGGCTGACCGTGTGGTCGGGGCACCAGATGCCACACCGGTTGCGCCGGGAGCTGGCCACGCTGCTGGGCTGGCCGGCCGAGCGGATACGGGTCGTGGTGCCGGACACCGGGGGCGCGTTCGGGTCGAAGAGCGCGGCGTTCCCGGAGTTCGTCGCGGTCGCCTTCCTGGCGGTGCGGCTCGGCCGTCCCGTTCGATGGGTGGAGGACCGGCTGGAGTCCATGCTGGTCGCCAGCCGGGGCCGGGGGCAGGATCAGCGGGTCCGGCTCGCCGCGGACGCCGATGGGCGCCTGCTCGCCTACGAGTTGACCATCGACGCCGACGTGGGCGCCTACCCCCACCTCGGGGTCGGCCTGCCCATGCAGACGGCCTGGATGGCGACCGGGCCGTACGCCACGCCCCGGGTTCATGCCGGCGTGCGCTCGGTGCTCACCAACACCATGGTGACCTACCCGTATCGAGGCGCGGGCCGGCCGGAGGCCGCGATCGCGCTGGAGCGGTCAATGGACGTGCTGGCCCGGCGGTTGGGGATGGATCCTGCGGAGCTGCGGCGGCGCAACTTCATCTCGCCCGACGACTTCCCGTACCAGACGCCCACTGGGCGGCGCTACGACAGCGGGAACTATGCCGCCGCGCTCGACCTGGCGCTGCAGACTCTCGATTACGACGGGTGGCGGGCCGAACAGGACCGCCGCCGGGCTGATCCTGACGCCCTGCCGGTGGGGATCGGCCTGTCCTGCTACGTGGAGCGCTCTGGAGGCGAACCCGGAGGGCTGCACGAGTTCGTCAGCGTCGAGGCGGGCGAGGACGGCACGTTCACCGCCCGATGCGGCGCCTCCCCCAGCGGCCAGAGCCACGAGACGGTCTTCCCCGCGCTGGTCGCCGAGACCCTCGGCGTGGATGCTGCGCGGGTGCGGCTGGTCGAGGGCGACACCGACGCCCAGCCCGACGGGCTGGGCTCCTTCGCCAGCCGTTCGGCGCAGGTCGACGGAGCGGCGCTGCAGCACGCCGCCACCCTGCTCATCGAGCAGGCACGCGAGCGGGCCGCAGCCCTGTGGGGGGTGCCGGCGGAGGAGGTGGCGTGGTCCCACGGCACCGTGCACCCCGTCCGGGACGGCTTGGCCGCCATGGACCTGGCCGAACTGGTGAAGGCGACCGGGCCGATGCGCGTTGACGACCGGTTCGAGGGGGGCATGGCGTTCCCGTTCGGCGCCCACGCGGCCGTGATCGAGGTCGATCCGGAGCTGGGCACCGTACGCGTGCTGCGGGTGGTGGCCGTGGACGACTGCGGACGGGTGCTCAACCCCATGGTGGTGCACGGGCAGGCCTTCGGATCGGTCGTGCAGGGCATCGGCCAGGCACTGTACGAGGGCATCCCCTTCGACCAGGACGGCGTTCCCCTGCTGGCCAACGGCCTGCTGGACTACCTGCTGCCGACGTTCACCGAGATCCCGCCCATCGAGATCAAGGACACCTGCACGCCGAGCCCCACCACACCGCTGGGTGCCAAAGGGGCGGGCGAGTCGGGCTGCATCGGCACGCCGGCGGCGATCGTCAACGCCGTGGCGGACGCGCTGCGCGTCGCCGACCCCGACCTGCTGCAGATGCCGCTCACCCCGGACGTGGTGTGGCGAGCGGCCCGCGCCCCGAAACTGGAGAAGATCCGGTGAAGCCCGCCGCCTTCGACTACGTCGCGCCGCGCACCGTGCGCGAGGCCGTCGACGCGCTCGCCGGCAACGGGCGCAAGACCCAGGTCCTGGCCGGTGGACAGAGCCTCATCCTGGAGATGCACCTGCAACGCATCCGCCCTGAACTGGTCGTCGACATCAACCGCGTCGCCGAGCTCGACCACATGGACGTGCAAATGGACGGGGACGACAGCACGGTGCGGGTCGGCGCCCTGATCCGCCACGACGCCTTCGAGTCGGAGCAGGCCGTGCCGGGCCCGCTCGGCAGGCTGTTCGCACGCGCTGTCGCCAGCATCGCCCACCCGCCCATCCGCTCCCGCGGAACCATGGTCGGCAGCCTCGCCTGGGCGCACCCCGCCTCGGAATGGTGCGCCCTCGCCCTCGCGCTCGACGCCGACCTCGAGCTGCACGGCACCGGCGGCCCACGCGAGATTTCGGCCCGCGACTACTTCCATGGGCCGTTCCAGACCGGCCGCAGGCCGGACGAGCTCATCACCGCCGTGCGGTTCCCGCTGCTCACCGGCGACACCGGGGTCGGCTTCATCGAGCACCGGCGCACGCACTTCTGCTTCGCCCAGGTGGCCGTGGCGGCGACGCTCACCGCACGCGACGGGGTGATCATCGGGGCCAGGATCGGACTCGTCAACTGCGCCGACAGGCCGGTGCGGGCCAGGGCCGCCGAGCGGGCGCTGATCGGTACCGACCTCGCGCCCCCGGCAGGACGCCGGGTGCCCGGCGACCACCCGTTCGCCCGGGCGGGCCGCATCGCCGCCGAGCAGGACGCGGCTCCCGTGGCCGAGCCGTACGCGGACGTGGAGTACCGGCGGCAGGCCATCGCCGTCCTGGTCGGCAGGACCCTGCGCGAGGCGGCGCGCGATCAGCGCGCGCGGGTCGCCGCGAGCGAGGGAGGCCACTGATGAAGATCACTCTCACGGTGAACGGCGAGCAATACCCACTCGACGTGGAGCCCCGCCGGGTGCTGGCCGACGTGCTGCGTGACGACTGCCGCCTCACCGGCACGCATCTGGGCTGCGAGCACGGCGTCTGCGGGGCGTGCACGGTGCTGGTCGACGGCCGGGCCGTGCGATCGTGCCTCATGCTGGCCGTGCAGTGCGACGGCAGCTCGGTGCGTACCGTGGAAGGGCTGGCCGGTCCCGACGGCGAGCCCCATCCCCTGCAGCGGGCCTTCTCCGCCGAGCACGCCCTGCAGTGCGGCTTCTGCACGCCGGGCTTCTTGATGGTGGCCGCCGGGGCGCTGGAGCGCGATCCCGGCATCGGCGACGACCCGGAGCGCGTCGCCGCCCTGGTCGGCTCCAACATCTGCCGGTGTACCGGCTACGAACCCATCAGACGCGCGATCACGCGCGCCGCACGCGAGTGGCCGGGCAAGCCGACCTGAGCGGGGTGCGCGGCAAGGGCCGCACCAGCCGCAGCGTCTTCCTCGGCCTGGACGCCCGCACCGCGCCGGCCGAGTGCCTCGAGCACGAACGCGGCCTCGACCTCACGCCCGAGGCGGCCGCGCCGTTTCCGGCAGCCTCCTCCATCGCCGCCCGCCGGCCCGGCGGGTGGCTGTCGCCGCGCTCGATCAACACCATCGTCGCCGAGATCGGCGCCATCCACGACTTGCAGCCGGAGCAGGCGGACGGATCCGCCGCCGTCGTCTCCAGCGAGGAACCGGCCGGAGACGCTACCGGCCAGTAACGGCACAGTGCGCAGATTCTGTTCGGCATCGATCTCCGGGCGCGGCGCGCTGACCTGTGCAAACGCCCGGCGCGGATCGAGGCATCGACGGGCCCCCGACGTGACCGCCTGGTCCCGC
This sequence comes from Nonomuraea sp. NPDC003707, assembly GCF_053587055.1. Classification (NCBI taxonomy): domain Bacteria; kingdom Bacillati; phylum Actinomycetota; class Actinomycetes; order Streptosporangiales; family Streptosporangiaceae; genus Nonomuraea; species Nonomuraea sp. NPDC003707. The sequence goes on from NZ_JBSFNK010000027.1 coordinate 141,634, forward strand.
CGGGCCGTCGCCGAGTACATCGCGCCCGCCCCCGCCCCGGTCGCGACCGGCATCGACGGGTTCCGTCCTCAGGACACCTGACGAACCGGGCGGGCTCCCTGCGCGACGGAACCCCCGGCCGGAGCCGGGGGTTCCTCTTTTTCAAGGTCGTTTGAGGCGTGCTGCTGTTGATCGCCTGGCTGCGGTCGGTCTAGTCGGCGATCCTGGCGTATTGGTAGCTGGTCTGGCCGTTCTCGTCGCCGCTGTGCTGGCGGCCGGTCATGACCTCGTACTCGCCGGCCTTGGAGTAGCTGCTGCTTTCCCGCTGTCCCGGGGTCCAGCGGTAGGAGGTCAGTTCGACGGTCCGCCCCCACGCGGTCAGGGAGGCGGTGGCGTAGCGGGTGGGGCCGTTCTCGTCGCCGGAGTGCTGGCGGCCGACCAGGGCCTCGTTGGTCGGGGCGGCGAAGAAGGAGTTGCTTTCGCGCTGGGAGTCGCTCCAGGACGGTGTGCCAACCCTGACTTGTTGCCCGTCGATGAGGATCAGGCCGCAGTAGTAGGTGGTGTTGCCGTTCTCGTCGCCGAAGTGCTCGCGGCCGAGCAGGACCTGGTTGGTCGGGCAGGTCACGGGGATGCCGGACGATTCCTTCACCGTCTGGGTGTAGCCGTCGATGATGATGATCTCCGCCGCGTGGGCCGGGTTGGCCGGTGAGAGTCCGGCGAGGGCCAGAGTGAGGAGTGTGCCGGTGAGGAGGGCGCGGGTTGGGCGGATGTGTCGCATGGGGGTCTCCGGGTGCCTGACGGGCCATATCCATGGCAGCGTCACTAATAGTAACTAGATCATTACACTACGTATCCATGGTCATGGCAATCGGCGCCGCCCTGGGCGGGCGCACCGCAGGCGGCCGAGCCTCCGCACGCTCAGCAGCGATTGCTGTCCCAAGAACGGTCGAATGCGGGACGACCTAGATGGCCGTCCGCATACGCGGTCACGCTTGCCTTAACGAGGCGAAGCCGCGTTGTCAGCCACAGGGAGTACTCGCTCGTGTCGTGCCTTCAGGTTGTCCGACGGCGGATGACAGCGAGGCGGATCACCCACGCATCCAGCCGGGAACGTCCTGGCCGGTGATCGCGCGGTACTCGCGGGAGACCCCCGCGGAGTCGCCCGCGTAGGCAAGGTACAGCTGTGCCATGATCGTGATGATGATGTCCCGGCCGTGGTCAGGCAGGTAGCGACTGGCCGGCAAGGCGTGCAGCAGGGGTGCGACCGCTTCGCGAAACCTGGCCTCCTCCACCAACATGAGCCCGAGGACTGTCAGAGCCTGCACATACGACGGCATATGAGTAACCGAGTCGAGCTCGGCCAGCTGCGCGTACAGGACAACGGCCTCCTGCGCGAGCGGGACGGCTTCGGCGCGCCGCCCGGCCTCCGCCAGCCGAAGCGCACAGTTGCGCAGCGAGAGCGCCAGATCCGGCAGATACTCGGCCCGGTCGAGCTCCACCATCTCCCGCCACAGGGCCACCGCCTCCTCGGCGACCGGGGCCGCCTCCGCCGCCCGCCCTGCCTCGGCCAGCCGCCCGGCGTGGTTGTTCAACGCGCTCGCCAACATGGGCAGGTGAGGCGGGCGATCGAGCTCGGCCAGCTCCCGCCACGAGGCGACCGCCACTTCCGAGTACGGGAGCGCCTCGGCCCGCCGCTCCTGGCCCACGAGCCGCAGCGCGTGCCTGGATGACAGGTCCGCCAGGCTCCTCAGCGTGGACACCAGCTCAGGAAGGCGAACGGCCGGGTCCCGCCCGGCCAGCTCCCGCCGCAGCGAGACGGCCTCCGAGAAGAACCCGACCGCCTCCGCCTCGCGCCCAGGCGGGACGAGCTTGAGCGCGTAGTTGTGCAGCGAGGTAGCCAGCAGAGGTAAGTAGGCCCTCCGGTCGGAATCGGCCAGCTCCCGGCACACGTCGATCGTCTCCACCGAGAGCCGGATGGCCTCGTCCATCCGTCCGGCCTGTGCCAACAGCCCGATGTGGTTGTTCAGCGACACGGACAGGTCGGGCAGGTGGGCCGCCCGGTTGAGCTCGGCCAGCTCCCGGTACAGGGTGAGGCTCTCCTCGGAGAGGGGAAGTGCCTCGTCCAGCCGCCCTACCTCAGCCAGCCGTCCGGCGTGCCTCTCCAGGGCGGTGGCCAGGTCGGGCAGGTAGGCGGCGGGGTTGAGTGCGGCCAGCTCCCGGCCGATGGTGACGGCCTCCTCCGAGAGCAGGACCGCTTCGGCCAGCCGCCCCATGTCCGCGAGCTGGAGGGCGTGGTTGATCAACGACGGGGGCAGGTTGGGCAGGTGGGCGGCGCGATTGAGCGCCACCAGCCGCCGCCGCAGGAGAAGGGCCTCCTCGGAGTGCGGGAGCGCCTCGTCCAGCCGCCGCGCTTCGGCCAGCGAGGCAGCGTGGTTCGCCAGGGCGGTTGCCAGGTCCGGCAGGTGGGTGGCCGGGTCGGCGGCGGCCAGCTCACGCCGGAACGCGATGGCCTCTTCGAGCAGCGGGAGCCCTTCGTCCCGTCGGCCCAGCGACATCAGCCTCGTGGCCTGGTTGTTCAGGGAAGCGGCCAGGTTGGGCAGATGCCTGGCGCGGTCGAGCGCCGCCAGCTCGCGCATGATCTGGACGGCCTGCTCGCCCTCGGCGAGGGCGCGAGCGTGCAGCCCGGCATAGCCCAGGCGGATGGCCAGATCCTCGTGGACGCGGGCCTGCAGGGCGGGCTCCGTGGTGGCCGCCAGCCGATGCCTGGCGAGCCGGGAGGTCACGGCGGCGATGCCGATGTCCAGGTCGATGTGCCGGTGATCCGGCAGGACGGCCGCGATGCCCTCCAGGAGATGGGGATCGATCCCGTCCAGCGCGGCCAGGGCGGCCAGGGTGGCGCCCCCGGCCTGCAGGGCCAGCTCGGGGTACGCATCCAGCAGCGGGTACAGCTGGCCGGCGGCCAGATGCGGCCATCGGCGCGCGGCCTCCACCAGGGTGGCCAGCGCGTGGGGCGCCCACACACGGCCGGGGTCCTCCGCCGGCGCCTCCTCCGCCGGCGCGAGCAGCCGGGCCGGTGCGCCGTCGGCCCATGGGTCGGCCGGGAACTCATGAGAATGGCCGGAGGTCATCAAGGCGACGAAGTCCTCGCCCAACCGGTCCGGGTACAAGGGCTCCAAGACCGTGTCCCGCGCCCCCGGGTAGCAGACCGCGTGATCCTTGAGAAGCTGCCCTAAAGCCTCTCTGGAGTCGATCCCGGCCAGGGCCAGCGCCGCCCTCCCGTCGGCGTGGCCGAGCCGGCCGGTCAGCGTGGCGGTGTAGACGAGCTGCCCCAGTGCGTCGGGAGTCGTACGGAGCGGGTTGTCGCGAGAGGGCGCGGACATCGCCTCCCAGTGATCGCGCTCGCGGGCCAGGAGGAAGGCCGACACGGTCACGGGGTCGGCGGGCGGGGGATCACCGCGGTCGTAGGCCAGCACCGCGGCCAGTGCGGCCATGTGCACGGTCAGTACCAGCCGGTAGGCCTCGTGGCGGGCCCACGCGGGTGGCGGGTCCACATTCCCGGCGTCCGGTATCCCGAGCAGTTCGGCGAACCGGTCACGCGCGGCCTCGAACAGCCCGGCGCGCGTGACGCCGGGCCCGTCCTCCAGCGGCCCCAACTCCGTGCGGCCGGGCGTCAGGTGGACGTCACGCTGGATCCGGTACGCCAGGCCCTGCCACCAGGTGCCGGACGGGCGGGCCAGCAGCAGCACGCGTACCGGCAGCCCCGTGCCGACGCGGGTGTCGGCCAGCAGCGACAGCACGTCGGCGGTGTCCCACCGCTCGGCGTAGTCCACCACCAGCAGCACCCCGGCAGCCCGCGCCAGATCGGGAACGACGAAGGGCTCGGGCGCGGAGCGGTCGCGCCGGTGATGTGCCGCCAGCACCACCCACCCGTCTTGCTGCCATGTCCGCGCCACCTCGTGGGCCAGGCGCGTCTTGCCCTGCCCGCCCGCTCCGTGGATCAGCCGCACCGCGAGGCCTGGCCCGTCCCGCCAGTGCCGCAGGTCGTCCAGCAGGTCGCGGCGTCCGGTGAACGCGATCAGCCCGTTCGCCGCCTGCAGCAGGCCGCTGGGCCGCGCCCGCGCCTGCTCCGGCGGTGGGGCGGCGGCAGGGGCCGGCCAGAGCGCCAGCCGGTACGGCTCCCCGCCGTCATAAACGATCATGTCGCCGGCGGCCTGGTAGATGCGCGCGAACCCCGAGCCGGTTGCGTGCTGGTGAACCCGGCGCACCCCTTCTGGACCGCTCATGACGGTCATCATCGGCCGTACCCGGGACCTCGGGCAATCGCTCCTCGGCGACCGGCTCAGCGCGTTGACCACCCGTGTACATGCACAACCGGGCTCGATGGTCGATCGCAAAGGCCGGGCGTGTACCAGCCTTACGGCGTACCGTCACGGTCGTGACCTTCGCTCCCCCGACCCGGAACCGGGTCGACGTCGCCGCCGACGCCTGCAGGCGCCTCGCCACACACCTGGACCTGCCGGCGCACCAGCTCGGCGAGACCTGCCTGGCCCAGGGCGAGCGTGAGCGCCTGGCCGCCGCGCTGGAGGCGATCGAGATGGCGGTCGCCAAGGTGGCCGCGATCGCGGGCATGGGCATGGTCTCTCACGACGACGACCACGGCTGCTGATACGACGGCGCTCCAGCGTGTGTGGATCAACCCGCGCTCCGGCCGCCCTGGTACCCGATGCCGGGTCAGAGGTCCTGTGTCCGGAAGGCGTGCCCGGCCTCATGACCGTCCGGTCGTGAACACCACCAGCCGTGCGTGCTTTGCGTCTCGCAGAAGTGGCGGGACTGTACCCAGTCGTACGCGGCTGGCAACTCAGCCATGTAGTCGACGGTCTGCCACCGGATCCAGTGGCCGAGAGTGCCCTCCTCGGTCGTCTCTTATGAGGTATCAAGGGCCCGATTCGGTCATCCTCCAGCGGCAGCCCGAACCGGCGCACCCGCTCCGCCTCCTCCGCTCGCCCCGCCACCAGCAGGGCATCGGCTAGTTGGTTGGCGGCGGCCCTGTCACCTGCCTCAACCCGGCTCCGCAGTTCTTCCACTCGCCCGTGTTCGGCCAGTAGGTCGGTCAGCCGTGCGGCGGCGGGCCAGAGGCCGGCTACGCCCGCTGCTCGACCGATGAGCAAGACGTGATCATACGGACTGAGCAGCTCCAGGCCCTCGGCGTGCACCACGACAGGATCTCCATCAACCGTGGCTTCTTCGGGACCAGCCGCCGCAATCGCGGTGGCCTCGACCAGGCCACCGCCGTCGGCGCGTCCTGCCTTCGGCGGATTCGCGGGGGTCCGGGTGCGTGGGTTCTCAGGGTGTGGCGCAGAGGTTGGTGATGAGTTTGGCGAGGTCCTTGGGGGCGGTGAAGGGGTACAGGTGGTCTCCGCCGGCGATGGTGGCGGTGGTGGCGCCGGGGATGAGGGTGGCCAGGCGGGCGATGAGGCGATGGAAGGGGGGTGGGCTGGCGCTGCCCTGGATCAGGATCACCGGTGGGTGGAGGCGGGCGGCGGCCTTCGGGGTGAAGGTCCAGGCGCCGAGGGCGGGGATCTCGTCGGTGAACAGGTATCGGCAGCGGTCTTCGGCTTGGGAGACCAGGTCGGCTCCCAGGGCCTCGGTCATGGCCTGGCGGTAGGCGGGTCCGCACACGCCCGTCATGAACAGGTCGAACGCCGCCGGCAGGTCGCCCCGGGCGGTGGCACCCATCGCGGCTCCGATCGCCGCGCCGAGGGTGGCACTGATGACGTCCAGGTCCTTGGGGTCGGCCAGAGCTTCGAGCAGCGGGGGCTCGCTGAGCAGGAGCGTTCGGACCAGCTCAGGGTGGTCGAAGGCGAGCTGGAACGCGATCGTGGTGCCGGAGGAGTGGGCGAGCACGTGGGCGGGCGCCGCGTCCAGGTGCCGCAACAGTGCGGCGGCGTGCCCCGCATGGTCGCCGATGGTCAGGCCGGCCGGCGCGGGGGTACCGGTGTATCCGGCGCGCACCATGCGGATCACGCGGTAGCCGTACAACTCGGGGGTGGCGGCCAGGGGGGTGAACCAGTCGCCGGATCCGGCGGCGTGGATCAGCAACAGGGGCGCGCCGTCTCCGCCTGAGTCGGCGTAGGAGATCTCGGCGCCGTCGATGCGCAAAAAGTCGATCATGATCTTCTCCCTAGTTTCGCTAGAGGTGCCTCTAGTCATTCGCTAGAGTACTCTCTAGTGAATGACGGATCCAGTCAAGCGCGGAACACGGCGGGCCGAACAGGCGCGGGCCACCCGTCGGCGCATCATCGCCGCGGCCACCGAACTGTTCGTCACCCACGGCTACGGAGCGACGCGGCTTGACCAGGTGGCCGAGCAGTCGGGGGTCGCCACCCAGACCGTGTACTTCCACTTCGGCAACAAGCACACCCTGCTCAAAGAGGCGTTGGACGTGGCCGCCGCCGGAGACGACGAACCGGTCCCGCTGCTGGACCGCCCCTGGCTGATCCCGATCCGGCAGGAACCCGACCCACGGCAGATCATCCGGATGTGGCTGGCCAACAGCCGATCCATCCTCGAACGTGCGGCCCCGCTCATGCGCGTCGCCCGCGGCGCCACCGGCACCGACCCCGAACTGGCCGCCCAATGGCACATCAAACAGCAGCAGACCCGCGCCGCCTACGCCGTGCTCGTCCAGCTCCTGAACGACCGCGGCGCGCTCAACCCCGCCCTCACCCTGGACCACGCCCGCGACGTCGCCTTCGTCCTGGCCAACATCGACAGCTACCTGGGCTACAGCGACATCTGCGGCTGGACCTTCGACCAATGGCAACACCAAACCACCCAGGTCCTCATCGCCGCCCTCCTACCAGGCGAGGGCGGCGGTGCAGTCCGGAACGCAGGTGAAGCCTGAGCGGACCTGGGTGTCGCGGGACCGATGGACCTGGGAGGCGATCTTGGTGAAGATCGGGCTTTCGGGGACGCCGTGGCGCGCACACGAACGCCCATCTCCAACGCCTGCCGCTGGGTGAGGATCTGCCCGGCCACGTTCGGATGGGCCGCGCTCCACGCTTGGGCGGCCACGGGAGTGGCGAAGAGGTTGATGCTGCCTTCCTGACCTGGCTGGACGATCACCACACCCGCCTCGGCGGCTGCACCCAAGCCGACCTGAACGCTTGGCACGCCACCGCCTTCCTGGCCCGACGACCCGCCCAGGCGTTCCTACGCTGGTGCACGACCACCGGTCACATGCCCAAACTGACCATCCCGACCCGCAGCACCCTCAACCCAGCGCCGATCAGCCAGCGGCAACGACTCGCCCTGATTCGCAAGGCCCTCAGCGACGAGAGCATCCCCGAGCGCGACCGGATCATCGCCCTGCTCGTCCTGCTCTACGCCCAGCCCATCAGCCGCATCCTCCGACTCACCCTCGACGACCTCACCCGCGACGGCGACCAGGCCCTCCTCCGCCTCGGGGATCCGCCCTCACCCGTCCCCGAACACTACGGTGGGGTGGCCCGTAGGTGAGGGCCTTCGGGCCACCCGGTTCGGGCTCAGGAGGTCGGATCGTCGGGTGCCTCTTCGACCGAAGGCGCCTCGGCCGAGGGCTCCAGGGTCTCAGTGCCGTCCGGCGCTATGGCGACCCGGGGTGAGCCGGTGAGGTTCCAGACGTAGTCGCCCTTGCCGTCGTTGTTGATGTTGTAGATGATCCTCCCGTCGGCGGTCCACCCGCCGTTGAGAGACGAGTTGTAGTACGCGTAGCAGTCCCACATCACGCCCTCGGAGTCGCTGATGCTGTTGAGATCGCTCGTCCAGTCGCACTGCTCGTTCCCGTAGATGACGTCGTTGCGCTCGACGCGTGCCTCCGCGATGAACTTGTCGAACCGCTTGCCGCCCAGGAACGACCCTGACCAGTTGATGCTGAGCATGCCCGTTTTCTGATTGTTGCCCGTACCCCTGGTGTAGATGCACATTTCGGCGCCCACCCACACGTCCGGCTTTCCGGGCAGTGAGAAGGTCTTCTCCTGCGGCGAGGAGCAGGCGGACGCCGCCCACGCGCCGGTCGTGGGTGTAATGGTGAGGCTGGCGATGAAGAGTGTGCCGATAGCGGCAATCCGCGCAATCGTCCGGACCATGGAGCCCTACCCTTCTCGAGGGTCGCGCGTCGGGCGACCACGTTGATCATTTGTCCGAAAGGTAGATCACGAAGAGAAACCACGCCAGACCCTATTCTTTAGTGGAACGAACTATTTCCAGATGGACTTCTTGGGAACGGTGCAGAGGCCCGAATGGCCCTCCGGTGCCGCTGTTGCCGTGGTCCCGCGGGGGTGGCCCACAGCGCGGGGAGACCGGGGCTCACTGAACCGCTCCGAGCTCCTGCACCGCCGCCCTCGTCGCCCGAGCACGGCGACGCCTGCTCATGGGCGGCACCCCGATGGAGAACAACGCCAGGGAATTTCTCAACGTGATCGAGCTGGCCACCCGGACAAGGGACGTGGGCTCCGGCTGCGGCACCGTTCTCAACCACAACGGCAGCCCTCCGGCGGGCTACGCGGCGCTGATGTACAGCTCGCCCGACGGCGCCAAGACCCTGACCGCCTCGCTAACCGCGGGCGACGCCGCATTCGACCTCACCACTTATCCCAAGCTGCTGGACGGGCTCGTCAAGACGGCGTTCTGCGGCCAGCAGGCCGCAAGCTGACCAGGCCGTGCCGACGGCAGTGGCCGTCGGCACGATGCCGGTGACAGTCGCCGAAGTACTACCACTTCAAGCGCGGGATCACCTGGCTCAACGCGGTCAACGACCAGGTCGCCGGGATCGGGCAGATGGTCGTGCCGGGCACCCCGCGCGACTCGCCGCACATCCTGGACACCCTGCTGAACCTGGACGCCGGCGCGCGGCCGGAGATGGTCGCCACCGACAACGTCTCGTACTCCGACATGGTGTTCGGGCTGTTCTCGCTGCTCGGCTACAACTTCTCGCCCCGCTTCCGGGACCTGGCCGATCAGCGGTTCTGGCGGGCCGAGCTGCCCGGGGTGGCCACCGGCGGTTACGGGCCGCTGGAGCCGCTGGCCCGTAACCGGGTCAACCTGGGCAAGGTGGTCACGCACTGGCCGGACATGCTGCGGGTGGCCGGCTCCCTGGTGACCGGGCAGGTCCGCGCCTACGACCTGCTGCGGATGTTCGGCCGCGAAGGCCGCCCGACCCCGCTGGGGCAGGCGTTCGCCGAGTACGGGCGGATCGCCAAGACCCTGCACCTGCTGCGGGCGGTCGACCCGGTGGACGACACCTACCGGCGGCAGATGAACCGTCAGCTCACCGTCCAGGAGCCCAGGCACAAGCTCGCCCGCGACATCTGCCACGGCAAGCGTGGGCAGATCATGCAGGCCTACCGGACGGGGCAGGAGGACCAGCTCGGCGCGCTCGGCCTGGTGCTGAACGCCGCGGTGCTGTGGACCACCCGCTACCTGGACGCCGCCGTCGCCGAGCTGCGGGCCCTGCCCGCCGACCAGCGCGAGCACCAGGTGCTGGACGAGGACGTGGCCCGGCTCTGCCCGCTGCGGCACGCCAACCTGAACGTGCTGGACCGCTACAGCTTCCGCGGCTCCACCCCTGCCGGCGGCGTGCTTCGGCCCCTGCGCGACCCGGCCGAGGACTCCCGTCCGGTCTGTGCCTCAGCTGGCGCACGCGCAGCCGGCGGCGGCCTTCGCCTCGGCCGGGCTCTGGGCCGGGTCGAGGGCTTCCTCGTCCGGGGTGCAGCAGGCGGTGGTACCGCAGCAGGCCTCCGATGCGCTGTCGGCGCTCTTTTCTCCGCGGTGGTGAGGGTCCGCCCGCGATGGCGGCTGTGAAAATCGCTGTTGTTGGAACGCAGTGATAGAGATTCAGGGTGACAATGACACTCGAGTTCCCCGTTCTGCTGCGACTGATCGACGAACGGTCGACTGCCTTCCGCGCCGCGGTCGCCTCCGCGCCCAGCCTCGACGTACAGGTGCCGACCTGCCCCGAGTGGACGCTGTTCGATCTGGCGCAGCACATCGGCGAGGGGCGCCGCGACTGGGCCGCCACCGTCGCCGCAGGGCCTGCTCCGGCCAAGTCCGCAGCGGAGGGCGCCCCGGCTGCGCCTCGGGAGCGCGAGGCCCTGCTGGCCTGGTTGGCGGAGTCCACGGAGCAACTGCTGGACGCATTGCGGAAGGCCGGCCCGGATCGCGGTTGCTGGACGTGGTGGGAGACATCGCAGTCGCCGCAGACCTCCGGTGCCGTAGCTCGGCACCAGCTCCAGCAGATGGCGGTGCACACGTACGACGCCCAGATCACCGTAGGTGCCCCGCAGCCGCTGCCGGACGAGGTGGCGCTCGACGGTGTCGACGAGTTCCTGTCCACCTGCGTCGCAACGACAAGTGCCTGGCCGCACGAGCCCGCTGCCGTCGACTTCCACGCCTCCGAGGGCCGCTCCTGGCGCCTCTCGCTCTCCGCCGACGGCGCACGGACCGCCCGCCTCCCCGGGCCCGGCACCGTGCCGGCCACCGCTGCCGGCCAGGACCCGAACGCGGCCGCCGCCTTCTTCTCCGCTCGGGGCACGGCCAGCGAGCTGGTCCTCATCCTGCACGACCGTATCCCGATCAACTCCCTGAAGCTCGACGGCGACCGGCGTCTCTTCGAGCAGCTCAGCGCCTGGGAGCCGGATGAGTAGGACGTGACGATGTGCCACCTCGTACGCCCCGGGGCATGCCTCCCGCCAACGGCTACAACCACGCAGTGGTGGCCTCGGGGCCGCGGGGGGAGCAGACCGTCACGGCTGCGAAGCGGCTGACCAAGGCGGCGGCTCACAAGCTGATCGGTGCGCCTGGTCGGCACCTGACGCCGTCAGTTCTCAGCGCCGTCCTCGTCGTCATCGGGTCCGGCCGCGTCCGGGTCGCGCAGCGGGCGCAGGGTGCCGCCCGCCGGCTGGGTGGGGGTGAAGCTGTAGCGGCCCAGGACGTTGAGGTTCTTGTGCTTGAGCGGGGACAGCCGGGCCACGTCCTCGTCACGGATCTCATGACCCTCCGCGCGAAGCTGGACGACGACGGCGTCGATGTAGCGGGTCGTCCAGAGCACCACGGCGTTCAGGACCAGGCCGAGTGAGCCGAGCCGGTCCTCCATCCCGTCCCGGTACGCCTGGTGGATGGTGCCCTTCTTGCCGTGGCAGATGTCGCGGGCGAGCTTGTGCCGGGACTCCTGGACGCACATCTCGAGAGCGAAGCCGAGCCGGTTGTGATCACCACGCCGCTTCGCGATCCGGCCGGGCAGAGCTGGAGGCGTGGCGCGGCCGGTTGGAGGAACTGGGCGAGTCGCACGGCGGCATCGTCACCGGCGCCGTCGGCCACGTACTGGTCGGGCTGCACGACCCCGACGGCATCGAGATCCGCCTCTACAGCCCGCACCCTTAACCCGGCCAGGGCTCCGACCAGCAAGGACCTCGGCCATGACGTTCGATCCCGGAGGCTACCTGCTCATCTCCCGCGCACACTACTCCACCCCCATCAACACCATCGCGACTCGAGGAGGGGCCCAGCATGGCCTCATCACCCCGCCCACATCCCGCAACCTCTCCAACGCTGCGCCGAGCACCATGACTGTGATCGCGGCCGGTCTGGCCGGTGCGCTGACCGTGCGATGCGCGATGGCCGGAACCCTCACGGCCACGGCTGCCCAGGCGAACGTGATCCAGGCCAATTGCAGCTATGCCAACAACCAGCGATGGTGGCTGCCTGGCGGCACGTACGGTTCCGGATACCAGATGGTAGTCGCCAAGCACAGCGACAAGTGCCTTGACGTAGCCTGGGCCAGCTACGCCGACGGCGCCAACATCCTCCAGTCCTCCTGCTGGAACGGCGCCAACCAGCAGTGGTTACTGAGCCCCTTCTGAGGCTCGGGCACCGCTGACGGGCATCGCCTTGGTGCCGGTCACGTAAGCCGGAGTGAAAGGTGAAGCCCTTGAATCCCCGCTCAGGGGGTCCAAGGGCTTTCGCTCCATCGGGCAGGGCGTCCGGCTTCGCGGAGCTGATGACGCCGTCGCCCCCTGCGTCTGAGCTCCGTCACGATCATCTACGCGGCGCCGACCGCAAGCTCCGCCACGGCATGACGCGCCCCGCTGCTCGCGCAGCCACCGCTGCAACTCGGGGACGGCGGTGTGAGCACCTCGGTCAGTGTTAGAACAGGCCGACAGCCACTGCGCCTCCGAAGCGCTCACCCGCCAGGGTTTGCCCCACCAGCGCCGGATTCCCCTCGCTCTCCTGCGCGGGAACCAATCTGGCGGAATAAAGTACCAGACGCCCAGAGCGGCGATCAGGCGGACGTTGGCCGCCGCGATCGTCTCGCCGCGCAGGTAGCCCTGGTCGACCTGGAGCAGCCGGGCCCGGGTGAGCGCGGGCACGTTCGGTTTCTCGATCGGGACCAGGCCGACGTTGCACGCCTCGGCCACGATCAGCGCAGCCAGGCTGACGCCGAAGTCCTCTATGGGTGAGTCGGCGCCGGAGATGTGGGTGAAGTTGGCGGGCAGGCCGGTGCCGTCGGCGTACTGGGTTGTTTGCTCAGTCGTGTACGGATGAACGTACCCAGCTTCTCGTTCGAACATCGCTTCGCGAGCGATGCCAGATGAGACGCGAGCCGCCAACGGCTGGGGGTGGCGTCGGCCGGCTCGACCGCCCGTCGCGCTGACCACGAAGGCCATCGCGCAGATCGGTAACGAACGGCTTGGCCGGGCGGGGATGTCCGTCGACCTGTCGAACATCCCCGCCCACGATCAGAACCTCGTACTCGCCAGGATGTGGCACCTGCACGCGGAACGTGCGGACTGACGCCGCGGTCAGGCCGGCACAGGTGTCGGCTTGTTGATGAGCGCGATGTTCATCCAGAAGCCGGCCGAGGCAAGCACCATCATCAGGGTGGCCATCGCCTTGTCGTCGTAGTGCTTCGCGACCTTGATGTACAGGTCGTCCGGTACCCGTTCCTCGCCACGCGCGCCGGGCTGGAAAACGGCGTCGGTCAGCGCCAGTGCGGCCTGCTCGGCGTCGGTGAAGTACGGCGCGTCCCGCCAGGTCGCCACGGCGGCGATCCTGGCCTCGGACTCGCCTGCCTTACGCAGGTCGGCCGAGTGCCGCATCACCTGGTAGGTGCTGCCGACGATCTGGCCGGCACGCAGGTAGACCAGGCTGGTCGTGGTTGCCGGCACCGAGCCGTTGCCGGTGGCCTTGACCATCGCGCCGGCCAACTCCTGGATCTCGGGCAGGTGTGTGTTGGCGTCGGGGATCCGTGGTCCCACGGTGTCCTCCATAGTGCTCGGGAAATGTTGTCGCCCCTATGAGCCCTCGCGTGCCGTCGATGTGACAGGCGGCGGAGGAATCCCGGCGGCGTCGGCGAACTGGCGGACCCGCTCGGGGTCGCGGAGCCCGTCGATGGCGACGATCCGGTCGCCCGCGACGGTGAATACCAGCGCAGCGAACGGCTGGTCGTCGACGGTGATCAACGCGCCGACCGCGTCGTTGACCAGCACAGGTTGCAGCCGCCCGCCGTGCGGGCCGCGGGCTTGCTCGGCCACGGCCGCCGCGCCGCGGACGACGACACGCTGCCCGTCGGCCCCGAAGTCGGAGGTCAGGACGACATCGGGATCGAGGATCTGGACCAGGGCGTCGAAGTCACCGCCCCGTGAGGCCGCGTAGAAGGCGTCGACCACTTGCCGCTGCCGCACCAGATGCGCGTCGGGCGATGGGATCTCGGCGCCGTTCACCCGCCGCCGTGCCCGGCTGGCCAGCTGCCGCGCGGCGGCCGGCGTGCGGCCCACGATCCCGGCGATCTCGTCGAACGGCAGCTCGAACATGTCGTGCAGCACGAACGCCAACCGCTCGGCCGGACTAAGCCGGTCGAGCACCACGAGCAGGGCCAGCCCCACCGAGTCGGCCAGCAACGCCTCCTGCTCGGGGTCAAGATTGCCGTCCAGGATCACGACCGGCTCGGGCAGGCGCGACTCCTCCCGCCGCTGCCGCCGGGAACGCAGCGTGTGCAGGCATTCCCGGGCCACAACGGTGGTCAGCCAGCCGCCGAGGTTGTCGATCTGGTCGGCGTCGGACCGGCAGAGTCGCAGCCAGGCGTCCTGGACGGCGTCCTCGGCCTCGGCCATCGAACCCAGCATTCGGTAGGCCGCCGCCCGCAGCCGGGGCCGGTGCTGCTCGAAACGCCCGGCCAGCCACTCGGTCTCCTCCATCGGTCACATCATCCCCTCGTCAAGGCTCAAGGACATGAACCCGCGAAGGCGCCGAATGTGACAGGAGACCGGCTCAGGAACATCGAACAAGCGACTGAGGTCGCCTGAGCTGGTGCACATATCTCCGTACTTGGTGGAGCACTCAAAGAAGTACGCGGACAGGTGCGGTCGAACACCTCCAGCAGCAGCTCGGGGAAGTCCGGCCGGGGCAGCATGTCGTCCAGCAGCTCGCGCAGCTCCTTCATCAGCGGCGGTTCCTCGGCCGCGCCGAGCTTGTCCATCTGCAGCCGGCCGCCGACGAACTGCACCGCGGTGTTGGCGCCGAGCCCGGCCAGGACCCGGGCATAGGCGCCCTCCAGCGCGCCGGCGAGCTCGGCCAGATGCCCAGCGGGTTCGATCTCCAGCTCCAGCGAGGTGAGGATGCGCGGACGCGCCTGCTGCCACGCATCCCCGTCCAGCAGCCGGGCCCGCGGGTCGCTCCACCGCTCCGCCCCGTCGGCGAACACATCGCGCCGCCGCAGCGCCTGGTGCAGGTGCATGATCGCGCACAGCACGAACGCGGCCTTGTCGATCTGCCCGTCGGGCAGGTCCGGGTTGCGGTAGACCAGCGGCCGCCACGACCCGCTGATCCGTTGCTCGTACGCGGCGATGTCGCCGGGTGCGTAGCGGCGGCGGTTCTTGGCCATCGCCGCGGCGGTGCGCACCATCGCCAAGACCGCCGTGCCGGCCTCGACGGCGCGAAAGCGGATCACCTCCAGCAGCAGCTCGATGAAGCCCCTGCACCGTGCGGTAGCGCTTGACCAGCTCGGCCCGCCACTGCGCGGCCGCGTCATCGTCGGTGGCAGGCACGAAGGCCGCGACCGTCTCCACCGCCGAGCCAGCTTGTCCCGCGGCACCACCTCCTCGATGGCCTTCCACCCCTCCACCAGCGACACCAGCCGATCCTCGGTCGCCTCCGGCGCCGACATCAGCACCTCCACCGCCGAGGCCATCGTGCGCGCCGCCTTGCGCAGATTCGGGAACGTGCGCAGCTGCTCGGCCTTGCCCGCCCGCTCCGCCCGGGCCAGCAGGTTGGAGGTCGGCCGCTGCTGCGGCGTTCCCTGCCAGCGGCGTGCTGTGGAGCAACAACAAGGACAACAACGGCTTGGTCGGTATGTGGAACACCGGCCCCACCGGAACGGTCTCCGGGGACTCCTACTGGCCTATCGACTGCACGAGCCGGGACTCGTGCGCGACCCGCGGGGACCTGTGGTACCGGACCGGGACGATGGCCGTCAGCCGAGGCCACACCGTGCTTTCCGGGCACCGGTTCCAGAAGGAACACGACCTGTTGTCCTGGAACCGAGACACCGGACAGGTCAGGATCTGGAAGAGCGCAGACACCACACACGTTGGCACCATCCTCGTCGACCGGCCTTGCGCGGGATGCGCAGGCGTGTGGGCGCCGGTCGGGTTCGCCGACATGAACGGTGACGGCACCGAAGACATCTTGTGGTGGAATCTGTCCGCGCAAGGGCTGCTGGCGTCGTGGCTCCTGGACGGGAACGGTCACGTCATCGGCGACCAGTGGATCAACGGGTCGAGCTGCGGCTACGCCTGTGTGAAGGAGTGGCGCGTCGTTGGCGTCGGCGACATGAACCACGACGGCCACACCGACATCGCCTGGGGCGGGGTCAACTCGATCGGCAACAGCCACATCGGCTTCTGGCTGCTCGATGGAGCTGGCCAGGTTACCTCCGCCCCGATCGTTCCGGACTGGAACATCGGGTGGTTCCCGTCGGACTCTTTCGGCTCGGCGACATGAACGGCGACGGCAACCTGGACATCGTGACCTGGAACGTCCAGACGGGCAAAGTCAGGGTGCACACTTCCGACGGAGCCCTGCACAACACCGGCTCGTACCCGCTGGCGAACTGATCAACGACAAGCCCGGGCGGGTCCGCCGCCAATGCCGGCCCTTGGCGCTAATGCTGTGACCGGTAACCTTCACCGGGTTGGTTGCACCTAGTAGCTGCGGTTGGCGGGGACTTCGAAGATGAGTCCGAGACCGTCCTCTTCGTCCCAGTCTTCTCCGACCTTGACGAAGCCGAAGCCGGCGATCGTGGCCAGGGACGCCACATTGTCGGGACTGATCGTCGCCCGTACGGTCTTGACCGCCGGTTCGGCCGCGGCCCGGCGCAGCAACTCGATCAGGATGGCTCGGCCGTACCCCTGGCGACGGAAGTCAGGAGCGACCGCGTAGCCGATCTCGACCATGCCCGCCTCATCGGGCGGTCCGTGAAACCCGGCATGACCGATGACGACACCCTCGGGCCCGGTTACCGCTTGCCGCGCTATCCACCGTGCGTGGCGGGGGTCGGCGGCCATCTGGTCGATCCGAATCCGCCACAGCCACTGTGCTCTGTCTGTCACGAAGTACTCAGTCAGAGCGACCCCAGCCGTGTTGCCGGCCGCGGGCAGATCCCCCTCGAGCAGAGCGGACATCGCAGTGCTCGACAACTCGACAAAGCGCACATGCTTCGAACTGGTGGGGAACGACGTCTGGCGATCGGCTTCATCTGTCACAGTGCGGATGGTCGCAGGAATGTCCGACGGACGTCCAACGAATTTGGAGTGATTGATCAATCGAACGTGCTCACGACAGCATCCACCACCACGAGCACCAACCCGTTGAAAGATCATGTCGGGTACTGATTCTCCTGGTCTGCCTGGCCGGAGTGGCAGTGATCATGTACGCGCCGCGCGGCTGAGCCCGGGATGGGCGCTCGCGGAATGACCCTTCCCGACACCGGTCAGAGATGATCAGGGGGTTATCGCGGATAGTGCCCTATTATCTGAGGCATCGTTGATCGCGACCTGCGGCGACGGTTCCAGGCCGCTACGCGAAGCGGCCCTGTTATCTGTGGCAAGAGGGAAGCGGTGGCCACCGTCGCGCAGTTGCCCGCCGGGAAGGCGCTCACCGTCCGCGACGCCGCGGACGCCTTCCTCGACGCGCTCGGCAACCCGAACACGGTGCGGAACTACGCGATCGGGGTCGGCAAGACCGCCGAACGGGTCGGCGAGGGCCGGCCGCTCGGGGAGGTCGCGGACGACGAGATCGGCGAGGCCCTCGAAGCGCTGTGGGGCTCGACGGCGGTGAACACCTGGAACGCCCGCCGGGCGGCGGTGCTGTCCTGGCTCGCCTGGTGTGCCGAGCGTGGCTTCGACGGCCCGGAGGTGCCGGCCTGGGCCAAGCGCTTGACCCCGCCGGACTCCGAGACGCCGGTGCGCTCGAAGATGGCGATCGACCGACTGATCGCCCGCCGCGAGGTGCACCTGCGGGAGAAGTGCTTCTACCGGATGCTGTACGAGACCGTGGCGCGGGCGGAGGAGATCCTGCCGCTGAACATCGAGGACCTGGACTTCGCTGGCCGCCGCGCACTGGTGAAGGCCAAAGGCGCGCAGTCCAAGGCCCGCCGCCGCGGCCAGGCCCGCGAGGATTTCGTGCTGGAGCCCGTGTACTGGGCGGCCGGCACCGCCCGGCTGCTGCCGCGGCTGCTGAAGAACCGTACCCGCGGCCCGGTGTTCGTCACTCACCGCCGCCCCGGGCCGGGCAAGGTCGTCTCGTCGCGGGACGTGTGCCCGGATTCCGGGCTGGCCCGGCTGTCGTACGGCCAGGCCCGCGCCCTGCTGGACGAGCACACCGCGCTGCACGGGGCGGGCACAGGCTGGGATCTGCACGAGTTCCGGCACTCCGGGCTGACCCACCTCGGGGAGCAGGGGGCGAGCCTGCTGATGTTGATGGCCAAGTCGCGGCACAAGAAGGCGGAGAACGTCCGCCGCTACTTCAAGCCGTCGCCGGACGCCATCGCCGAACTCACCAGCCTGCTCGCACCCGGCGACACACGCCGAGGCGGCGGCACGTAACCGAGCCGGCCGACCCGTCGATCCTGATCATCCCGACCGACCCGAAACCACCGAGCCCTGGAGCTGACATGGCTGACATGATCGTGACCGACCCCGTCACCCGCGACGTTCTCGCGACCTTTGAAGGCGTGCGATCCCGGCTGTTCCGGCGCTTAGAGGGCCTGACCGACGCCGAGTATCACTGGGAGCCGGTCAGCGACTGCATCAGCATCCGCCCCGGCGACGACGGTGTCTTCCGCGTCGCCACGCTCTTTCCGGAATCAGGTCCGGAGGAACCGGACCCCGTCACGACAATCGCCTGGCGCATCTGGCACATCGGCAACCTCTGCCTGCGCGGCTACGTGATCTACTGCTTCGAGGACGTCCCCGAGCTCGGCGACCGCCACGAGTGGCCGGGCACCGCGAAGGATGGCGTCCAGGCGCTGGCCGAGGACTGGGAGCACTTCATCTCCCGTATCGCAGCCCTCGGCGACAAGCGCCTGCTGGCGCCGATAGGCATGGGCCCCGGCGGTTGGGCCGATGAGACCTATCTGAAGCTCGCGCTGCACGCTCTGAAAGAGGTCACACATCACGGCGGCGAAATCGGCCTGCTGCGCGACCTGTACCTGCGCGAAGACGTCTGATTTCGTCGGTGGGCGACCTTGTCCGGCGGCCGTGTGCCGCCAGACAACGGCCGGGGTCGGCGGCTATCTCCTTCCTCCCGGTGACCTTCTTCCGGCCCATCAGCTCCAGCAGCGCCTTGAAGGCCTTCAGCACCGGCGCCCCTTCCGGGCTCGCGCCGAAGTCGACGACCTGGGTCAGCAGCGACAGGAACGGCCGCACCGTGGAAAAGCGCCCACCAGCCGACGCCAAGGTCGGCGGGGGTCCCGGTAGCACTGACGAAGTTTCGGTCGGATATAGCCGCGACCTGCAGTGATGTTGGGGGTGCAGGGCCTGGTTCATTGATGGTGATCGCTGACCGGCGGGCCTGTGCCTGGCCGGGCAGCGGGCGGTGCCGTGTTCTCAAGCCCGGATCGCGGCTGCGCAACGGCGAGCGAGGATTTCGATCTGCTCGACCAGCTCCGGGGGATCGGTGACGGTGAAGTCGGTGTCGATGGACGTGATCATCCAGGACAGCGCCCACGGGGAGTCGGCACCTACATGGAGCAGGCAACTGGCGTCGTCGATCGCCTCCAGCACGCCCATACCAGTCCAAATGCGGTCGGCCAGTCCGGCAGCCGAGCGGTGCAGGGTGACGGTGGCACGGTAGGGCCACGCGCGCGCGGAGAGCTGATTCGAAAGATAGGTGACCACATCCCCTTCCGGCGCCTCGCGGGGTGGGAAGCGCGGG
Source organism: Nonomuraea sp. NPDC003707 (assembly GCF_053587055.1). Lineage (NCBI taxonomy): Bacteria > Bacillati > Actinomycetota > Actinomycetes > Streptosporangiales > Streptosporangiaceae > Nonomuraea > Nonomuraea sp. NPDC003707. The sequence goes on from NZ_JBSFNK010000027.1 coordinate 161,080, forward strand.
CCAGTGGGTGTGCGAGCGTGCAGCCGGTCCACCCGATAGGAACGCCAGTCCGCGGCCGCCGCGTCCCACGCGACCAGGTACCAGTGCCGGTTGAAGTTGACCACCGAGTGTGGTTCGACATCCTTGATCGATTGGTGGCCATGGAAATTCGTGTACTCGAAGCGCAGCCGCTCGTGGCGGTGGCAGGCGTCGGAAATGGCGATGAGCGTGTCGGGTTCCACGCGTGGCGCGGTCGCCTCCACACGGATCAAGGAGCGCTGCAAGGCTTGCAGACGGTGCCGCAGGCGCGAGGGCATGACCTGTTCGAGTTTGGTGAGGGCGCGCAGCGCGGAGTCCTCGAAGCCGGCCACGGTCCCGCCCGTCGTGGTGCGCAGGCCGACCGCGACGGCCAGCGCCTCCTCATCGTCGAGCAGCAGCGGCGGCAGGGTGCTGCCCGCGGCCAGCCGGTATCCCGCCGCGCCCTGGACGGCGTCCACCGGATAGCCGAGTTCGCGCAGCCGATCCACGTCCCGGCGCACGGTCCGGGCGCTGACGCCGAGGCGTTCTGCCAGATCGCCGCCTGACCAGTCGCGATGCATCTGCAGCAGGGACAGCAAGCGCAGGAGCCGAGCCGAGGTTTCGAGCATGATTCAAGAATGCCACCAACTTAGGAACGAACCTGTCCTAAGGCCCTCCTAGCTTCAAGACATGACGAAAATCGCTCCCTTCCGCATCGATATCCCCGACACCGACCTCGAGGATCTGAACCGGCGATTGGCCGCCACTCGCTGGCCCGAGGAACTGCCCGGCGTCGGCTGGACCTACGGCATCCCGACCGGCTATGTGCGGGAGTTGGCCGAGTACTGGCGTACCGGCTTCGACTGGCGGGCGCAGGAGGCTGCCTGGAATCGGTATCCGCAGTTCGTCACCGAAATCGATGGGCAGCGTGTGCATTTCCTGCATATCCGCTCGGCCGAGCCCGACGCGCTGCCGCTAGTCCTGGTGCACGGCTGGCCGTTCGAGGACTTCACTGCCATGATCGGCGCGCTCACCGATCCGGTTGCGCACGGCGCTGCTCCGGAAGACGCCTTCCACCTGGTGATTCCGACGCTCCCGGGGTTCGGCTTCTCCGGCCCGACACGCGCGGCCGGTGCGGCGTCGACCGAGCGTAGCGCGGAGCTCATCGCAAGACTCATGGCGGAGTTGGGATATGAGCGCTACGGCGCCCAGGGCGGCGATGCGGGCTCGTTCATCGCACCCCAGCTGGGCCGCATCGACACCGAGCACGTGGCGGGAGTCCACCTCAACGATCCGATCACCATTCCCTCCTGGGGCGACGACGGATCCGGCTACAGCGCAAGCGATCAGGAGAAGCTGGCGCAAATGAAGGACTGGAGCAGCAAGGAAACCTCGGGCTATGCGGGCATGCACGCCACCCGCCCGCAGACCCTCGCGCCGGCGGTCGCCGACTCGCCCGCGGGCATGCTGGCGTGGGTACTGGACGTGGTGAACACCTTCAAGAATCCCGCCAAGGCCACGCCCTCCGACGCGATCGACCGCGACATGCTGCTCACCAATCTCTCGATCCTGTGGTTCACCAACACCACCGGCTCGTCCATGCGGTTGTACAAGGAATCCCAGCACTGGGGCGCGGAGCTCCCCGATTCCGGTGTCCCCACCGGCATCGCGGTCTTCCCGGGCAACAACACGATTCGCGGCATCGCCGAGAAGCAGAACACCGTAGTGCACTGGTCGGAGTTCGACCGCGGCGGCCACTTCGCACCGATGGAGGCCCCCGACCTCATGATCGGCGACCTGCGCGAATTCTTCCGCAAACTCCGCTGATTCGGGAGTCTGGAACCATCGGGCCGAATGGCGATCGTGCACCAGATCGCCATTCGGCCACATGTACGTGATAACGGTTTATTATCACGTACATGAGCGATCACGGCGGCGCCGCGACCAGGCGAACTGCCCGCCGCGGCGGCGCGCGACTCCGGCACGTTATCCGGTACATCGCCGCAGGCGTCGCGCGGGGGGCGGCATGAGCGCCGCACCGAAGATCACCGCCCTTCGCGGTGGGCACGTCACGCTCGCCGCGGCGGCCGACGCCTTCCTGGCCACCCCGCACACGGCCAACCCCAACACCCACCGCGCCTACGCCTCAGCCATCGACCGCGTCACCACACTCCTTGGCCGCGACCGGCCGCTCGCCAACGTCACCGACACCGAGATCGGCACCGCGCTCACCGAACTGTGGGGAGCGAGCGCGCCGGCGACCTGGAACCGCAACCGCGCCGCCATCACCTCCTGGCTCGCCTGGTGCCAGACCAAGAAGCACTGGGCCGCCCCCTCGGTCCCGGCCGACGCCGAACGCCGCAAGGAGAGCGCCGACGAGACCCGCGCGGTCGCCAAGACCACCATCCACCAGCTGCTGTCACGCCGCGACATCCCGCTCCGGGAGAAGACGCTGTGGCGGATGCTGTACGAGACGGCGGCCCGGGCAGCGGAGATCCTGGCGCTGAACGTCGAAGACCTCGACCTGGAGCACCGCCGCGCCCCCGTCCGCTCTAAGGGCGGGGCCACCGAGTGGGTGTATTGGGACCGCGGCACCGCCCACCTGCTGCCCCGGCTACTACGCCTACCGGACGGCAGCACGCGCACGCACGGTCCGCTGTTTCTGTCCGAGCGGCGCCCGGTCCCCGCCCGCCGCCCGGCCGCCGCCGACATCTGCCCGCACACCGGCCGCGCCCGCCTGGGCTACGACCGCGCCCGCGTCTTGCTGGAGAAGTACGCCGGGCTCGATCTGCACCAGCTGCGCCACAGCGCCGCCACCCACCTCGGCGAGGCCGAAGTGCCGCTGCAGCTCATCATGGGCAAGACCCGCCACAAGAACCCCCGCACCGCCCTGCGCTACGTCAAACCCGGCGCAGAAGCCATCGCCAAGGTCACCGAGGTCCTGGCACCCCGCCGCCGTACCCACTGATCAGGAACTTCTCCGAGTGGGAGGGGACGCTGCCCCTTTCTCTCGTACTTGGTCTGGCCCCCTCAGGGACTCGAGGGCGGCTAGGACGAGGTCGAGGCCGAAGATGAACTCCTTCGCCGGGTCGAAGCCGGCAGAGACGAGCGCCGCGGCGGACTCGTTGAGGTAGGGGAACTCGTCAGGAGGGAGCTGGGGCAGGAAGACGTCCTCGGCCATGTCCGCGAACTCATCGGCGGTGTCGAACGGCAGGCTGGCCGCCTGCAGGGCGAAACCGTAGACATAGCTGTCGAGCAACCAGTTGGCGTGCGTCGCCATCAAGGCCGAGAAGCCGGCCCTCCGCAGGCAGGCGGTGACCGCTTCGTGGTGGCGGAGGTTCGCGGGCCCGGGCGATGTCCGCGACTCCATCAGGCCGTTCGCCCACGGGTGGCGTGCGAGAACCTGTCGGGCGGATACCGCCCGCCGTCGCATCGCCGACTGCCAGTCGGTCCCTTCGGGCGGGAGCTCGATCTCCTCGAACACGACGTCGATCATGGCGTCCAGCAGCTCGTCCTTGCTCGCCACGTAGTAGTAGAGCGACATCGCGCCCGCGCCGAGCGCGCGAGCCAGCCGGCGCATGCTCAGCCCGTCGACCCCCTCGCGGTCGGCGAGCCGGACCGCCTCCACCACCACCCGCTGCTTGCTCAGCCCCGCGTCGGACGCGACCTGCCTTTGTTCCCTCCCGGGCACGGGTCTCCTCGCTTGCTCGTACAGATTGACAATCGTACAGCGTACGAGCACAGTACAGCAGACGCACTCGTACGGCGTACGACGTACGGTGTACGAGTCAGCGAGTGTCGCGGTTCGGAGGAGGAGGCTTCTGTGGGGATCGAACAGCGATCGAATACCGGAGACGGCCTGGTGCCGGGGGCGAGTCCGGCCGGGGCGGCGACGATGCGGGCCGCCGTCCAGCACCGCTACGGCCCGCCCTCGGTGCTCAAGTCGTCCGAGGTCGGGCTACCGCTGCCCGGTCGAGGCGATGTGCTCGTCCAGGTGGGCGCGACCTCAGTACATCCTGGCGACTACTTCGTCATGACCGGTGAGCCGTACGTGGTGCGCCTGGTGTTCGGGCTCCGCCGGCCGCGCCACGGCATCCCTGGCAGGGACCTCGCTGGCGTGGTGGCAGCGGTCGGGAAGGACGTCACCGCTCTCCGACCCGGCGACAAGGTGTTCGGCTGGAGCACCACAGGAACGCTCGCGGAGTACGCCTGCGTCCCGGCGGACCACCTCGTGTCCGTGCCTGCCAATCTGTCGGACGTGGACGCGGCAGCGGTGCCCACGTCGGCCATGACGGCATTGCAGGCATTGCGCGACATCGCGAACGTTCGACCGGGCCAGACGGTGCTGATCACGGGCGCGTCGGGCGGCGTGGGCTCCTTCGCCGTACAGATCGCCAAGGCCTTCGGCGCCGAGGTGACGGGTGTGTGCAGCACCCGCAACGTCGACCTGGTCCGGTCGCTCGGCGCCGACCACGTCGTCGACTACACCGAGACCGACTTCACCCGCACCGAGAAGCGCTACGACGTCATCCTCGACAACGTGGAAGCCCAGCCCCTGGCGGCTGCCCGCCGAGCGCTGACGCCCACCGGCACCCTCATCCCCAACAGCGGACGCGGCGGCCGCTGGCTCGGCCCCCTCGGCCGGATCGTCAAAGCGCGCGTGCTGTCCGGGTTCACCCGTCAGCAGCTGAAGCCCTTCACATCGGTTGGGAAGCGCCAGGACCTGCTCACCCTGGCCGACCTGCTCACGACCGGGCAGGTCACGCCCGCCATCGACCGCACCTACCCCCTCGACGAAGCAGCCGACGCCCTCCGCTACATCGCGGCCGGCCACACCAGAGGGAAGGTCGTCGTCACCGTCTGACGACCGCACCGACGAGAACGACCCAACCCGCGCGTGTGCACGCCCAAACCTGCCGCCACTCCGGCGGACGAACCGCTCCTCTCGAAAAGAAGAACCGATGACCATCCCAACGAAAACCCCGAACCTGCTCGACAACCCGCCGGTCATCCGACCGCAACGAAGGAGTAAGAGATGAGATCACCGAAGAACACCGCCACCACGCCAGCCCGCAGTTGGTTCGTTCGAGGCCGGCTCGTCGGTGCCGCGGCGATCGCGTTCGCGGTGTTGGTGGTGATAGAGAACGTGTTGTTTGCGGTAACGGGCGCGCTGCCCTACGGCGCTCCGATCGAGGAAGTGCTGGCCTACTACGCGGCCAACCGCGACGCGGTCGCGATCGTGTCCGGTCTGGTAGCCCTGTACCTGCCGCTGCTGCTCGTGTTCGTGACGGGCCTGCACGGCCTCGTGGAGCGGCGCGGCGGAGCGGGCGCTGACTGGTCGCGCCTCGCCTTGGCCGCTGGCGCGACGCTGTCGGCCATCTTCGTGCTTGTCAACGTCCTGCAGATCGGGCTCGCGCTCTCCGCCGGCGGGCTCGCCGAGCCGACGCCCGCGTTCGGGCTCGTCTGGCAGATTCACGCGGCGGCGTTCGCGCTGGCGCTGCCGATGCTCGGCACCACCTGCATCGGCTCGGCCCTCGCCGCGCACGCGAGCGGGCTGACTCCGGCTTGGCAGCGCCTGCTGGGCATGGTGGGCGGGAGCCTGCTGCTCGCCGCGGGGCTGGGCAACCTCGCGATCGCCGACGGCTCGCCGCTGATTTTCGTCGGGCTCCTAGGGTTCGTCGCCTGGCTCGTCTGGCTGCTCGCGACCGGCGTGCGCCTCGTCCGGTCGTGACCGAGATGAGGGCGGCGCCGAGGTTGCGCACGCTGGCGAGGACTCCGTGGAGGGCCGCCCGGGGATGGCAGCCACAGCCTCGAATTCGACCACCCGTGCGTATTCACGCCCAAACCTGCCGCCACTCCGGCGGGGAGACCGCTCCTCTCGAAAGAAGAACCGATGACCATCCGAACGAACACCCCGAGCCTGCTCGACAACCCGCCGATCCCCGTGCAGGCCAAGCTCACGGCAGCTTGGACCAGCTTCATGTTCTTCTACATCTACGTCGACTACCTCCACCTCTACAAGGGGGCGGCCGGAATACGCCAGAGACGGGCCGCGCGAGGAGGTTCATCCCTCCTGACCTGGTGTTTTAACCCCGTTTAAGGGAGCGACTCGTATCGATGGCGAGGATGCCGTGACATCCTGTGCGGCGCCGGAGCCGACGATGCGAAGGAACGGCCGTAGTCCCTGGCCGATACCCGAGCCGCAAACCGTCCTGAGCGTCATGATCCAACACCGTGATCAAACCGAGACGCCAGTCGGAGGAGCTTGCGTTATTGCAGGTCAGACGCAACTTCGTTGAAAATTTCTTCATTGCTACCGGGACCCCAGATGATCCGTCACAGGGTGCCGGGGAAGCCCGGGAGCACCAGGTGGAAGAAGCCTTGGGCAGTGTAGGTGGCGAGCTTTCTGGCCTTGCCGGTCTCGACGTTCACCGCGTAGGCCGTGAAGGGAACGTATGGCGGGTCCAGGCTCGATACAGGCGCGTTGTCGTCCTGCTCATGGCATACCAGGGGCGTAGCCAGGGCCGTGATCTCGTGAGGGCCGGTCCAACTGCGCAGGTAGACGCGGTTGGCTGTCATGGACAGGCCCCGCACGGGGATCCTCCGGAGCACCTTGCCGGTTTTCCGGTCCAGATGCACGAGGTTGGCCCCGCTTCTCAGGCATCCGGTGATGCCCGCTTCCACGCTCTCCACCGCGACGACGCTGTTCCCGTCGGGCCCGAGCGCGCCGACCAGGTAGTGCCCGGCGACGTCGACGGTTGTCGTGTTGCTCGCCGTGGACGTCTGCCAGAGCCGGGTGATGGTCTGCAGACGGGTTTTAGGCGCGTACTCCGCCAAGGTGATCGTGTCACCGTCCGGGGACAGGCCGATGGGGTTCCAGCCGTTCGGCAGCGGCCGGGCCATGCGCTCGCGCATGTCGAACAGCATGGCCGGGTCCTTGAGTGGCGGTCTTTTGGTGAAGGCGAGGAAGCGGCCGTCATCCGACAGCAGGAGGTGCGCGATACTGCCGAGCCAGGCTTTGGGCACCTTCGTCGGCGCCGTGAGCACTGTTCCGGAGGCGAGGTCGCGCACCGCGAAGGTGCCCGCCTTGGTGTCGTAGTACGCGATCTTACTGCCGTCCCGGCTGATCGCCAGCGGGCTCGGCCGGAGCCCCGACGGTGAACCGGACAGGGCCTGCGTCACCCGGTACGTCGTGCCACCACGGGTGACCACCCGCCAGCCGCCGTTCACGCATCCCGCCGGTGCCTTGCCACTCTGCGGTCGGCAGAATGTCATGAAGGCGTGGCTCAGTGGCTCCACCCCGCGCGCCGGCAGGTCGCTCACCGTCCTGGGTGCGACGGCCGGGCTCGGCTCCGCAGGCAGCAGTCGTACGGCGGACGTCACGCCGAGCGCGGTGGCGACGACCGCGGTGGCCGCGACGATCGAGACCGTCCTGCGTCGCCGCCGCTCGCGGATCCTGATCGTCCGCTCGGTCAGGTCTACCTGGGGCGCGTTGTCGGCCACGTCGTCCAGTGCATCTCGCAGCCAGATCATCGGTGTGCTCCCTTCAGGTCTTCCACTTCGGCGAACTTCGGTGCCAGCTCCGGCGCGAGTACTCGTAACCGGGCGAGCGCATGATGGGCTTGGCTCTTGACCGTGCCGATCGAGCAGCTCAGCAGCTTGGCGGTTTCGTGTTCGGTGAGGTCCTCGTAGTAGCGCAGAACGATCACCGCCCGCTGCTTGGGCGGCAGTTGCGCGAGCGCTCGCAGCATGACGATCCGGACGATTGTGGAATCCTCGGTGGAGTACGGCCGATCCGGCGGCTCGGCTCTCGGCAGCTCAGCCACCCTGGCCAGACGCCGGCGCCAGGAGATGTACTGGTTGACCAGAGCCTTGCGGGCGTACGCCTGCGGACTGGTGACGTCCGCCAGCTTGGGCCAGCGGCTGAGCACCTTGAGCAGCACGCTCTGCAGCAGGTCCTCGGCCAGGTGGGCGTCCCCCGTGAGCAGGTAGGCCGTCCGCATCAGCGACTGCTGATGGACGGCCATGAACTCGCGGAAGCTGTCATTGGGGTCCAAGATGACTCCTCTCATCCGTTACCGACGCCCGTGATCGGCAGATGGTTGGGTCGCTCCATGTCGCAGCCGGAGTCGAAAGCAGGCGGCCTGGGCGAAGTCACTGCGCGGACAAGTCCGCGAGGAGCCACACCATCAGACGCGTCCCGCTTGAGAACACCATCGCTTTCATGACCGCAAACCATGACGGCATCCATGATGACCAGGCAAAACGCGCCTGGTGCAGGTGAGTGGAGAGCGAACGGGAACCCTGCTCATGGCCGGCGACGCCTGGCCTAGCCGAAGAGCGCCCGGCGTGATGCGCGCTGGGCGCGGCCTGGCGGATCGGTCGGCCGGGCGTGCGGCTCTTCGGCCGGTCCCGGCCGCCGCTCGCTCTGGAGCTTCAGCCTGGGGCTGGCTCTTCCTGCGGGTGACGCTCCATACATCCGGTCATCCCCCACCCATCACGGACACATTCGGCACAGGGTCCACGTCGCCCGAGCGTCCGGCAAGACCGGCCTACGCGCCCGCGCGCGGGCGCGTAGCGTCAGGGCCGATGGCCAAAGGCAAGGAGACCTGCGATGACCGAGCCGGCCAAGTCGAGGCGGGAACGACGGGAACGGCGGCTGCTCCTGGCCACCCAGTCCCTGTTGATGGTGCTGGGGTTCGTCTCGCTGCTGGGACTCACCTTCTCCGCCACGCTGGCGTGGTTCAAGACCACCCTGGGACACAACACGCCAGAGTTCTTCGCCTATCTGGGCGTGCTGCTACTGGCGCTCGCCCCAGTAGCGATGGTGCGCCAGGCCCGAGATGCCTGGCGCGAGGGCTACCGGGCCCGCAGGCCCATCCTCATGGCCTGGACGATGATCGGTCTCGGGTTTCTGGTGGAGTAGGCCGCGGGTGCCAACTGGGGAGAGATCCTCTTCAGGCCGGTGCTGTTGGGTCTGATGCTGTGGATGGCCCGGCCCATCGATGATCCTGCCGAGGTTCCTGCTGGCGAGGTACCAGCAGAGCCGGACGCCCCAGCCGTCGAGGCTACTGACGGGTAATGGGACAGTGTATCAATTCTGTCTGATCGCCGATTAGTAACTTACGGCGCAGACAACGCGCTGACCAGCGCAAACGCGAGCGCCTGTCGATGGCGCTTCGTGGCCCTCTCGGGTCGTGCCCGTTTTTTGGCGTTTTGTCGCCCGGTTATGTAGCCCGCTTGCGTGATCATGCAGGCACGCCTGGGCGTTTCAGGCGTGGGCCGGGGCGCTGTCCGAGGCACCCTCCGCGCGGACCCGCAGCCGCCCGTCTGGCAGTTGCTCGGAGGCCGCTCGCAGGCGCGCCTCCCACTCGCGTGTGGGCCACAGGGTCCGCTCGCTCCAGACCACACCGACGAAATTCGCGTCGGTCAGGTCCGTGCGGGTGAGGTTCGCTCCGGTCAGGTCCACTCGGGTCAGGACCGCGTCGACCAGGTCCGCGCCGGTCAGGTCCGCGCGGATCAGGTCCGCGCCGGTCAGGTTCGCGCCCATCAGGTCCGCACCCATCAGGTCCGCACCGATCAGGTTCGCGTGGGTCAAGACCGCGGCGGTTAGGTGCGCGCTAAACAGGGTCGCGCCGTTCAGGTTCGCGCCGGCCAGGTCCGCTCGGGTCACGTACGCGCCGGTCAGGTTCGCGCTGGGCAGCTGCGCGTCGGTCAGGTTCGTGCGGGTGAGCTTCGCGCGGATCAAGACCGCGTCGACCAGATACGCGCGGTTCAGGGTCGCGTCGCTCAGGTTCGCGTCGCTCAGGTCCGCTCGGGTCAGGTCCGCGTCGACCAGGTTCGCGCCGGTCAGGTTCGCGCCGCCCAGGTTCGCGCCGGTCAGGTCAGCGCCGCCCAGGTTCGCACGGGTCAGGTTTGCGCAGGAGAGGTTCACGCAGGCCAGGTCCGCGTCGCTCAGGTCCGCGCGGGTCAGGTCCACGCCGAACAGGAGCGCGCCTGGCCAGATCGGCGGCCAGGAGTGCGCGAATGCCGGGGTGGTGCGGGCCCAGGCTCGCCACCACGACCGTCCGGGCTTTCGGTCGCCGGTTGGGCGGAAAGCGGGCGAGGTGCGGGCGAAGGCCGTGATGATCCGGCCCGCGAGTGAGTCAGCGCGCAGCATCGCTTTCTCCTACCTGCCTGGTGACCGGATCGGCCGATGACGCAGGCCCAGACTCGGCAATGATGCCCGGCCTGGACTGATCGCCCTGATCGGGAACTGCGGCGGCCGGACCCATCTCGGCGGGTCTCGTCACGCCGCCGAAGGTGGGGAGGTCGGCCTGCACGGGGATCTGCTGGCTGAGCTTTTCCAGGATGAGCGGTGCGGCCGCCCCCAGCGCCAGGGCGATGAGGGGTGTCATGCCGTTGACCGACGCGCCGGCGGCGCCGGCCACCACCGCGCTGGCGGCCGCGCGGCCCAGCACTGAGACCAGATAGGGGCCGCCGCCCGGCCCATGCGGATAGCGCCAGGGCCAGCCGTGGCCCACCCGCCGCACCGCCTTGATGAAGTCGAGCGCCTCGATGGCGAGCCCACCGCCCAGCCCCCATAGCGCGAACATCCAGCCCATGCACTCGACCGTAGACGTGTCGATCGGGAACGCCCACCTCCTTGGGCATCTCCATCGTTTCTGGCCCCTGCAGAGTGGGCCGCGGTCGGCGGGAGCGGAGACTTCCTCCCAGGCGCCAGTGTTCGCCGATAAGGCGAGATGGTCTGGATCGGCACTGGTGAGAGTCTGTCCCAATAACGGTCGTTTTGCGGGATAGCTGCGCAGGGCCTGCGTCGCGCTTGCCATAGTGTGGGGCCTCGCCCCGTCCGAAGGCGTCCCTGGCGCCCGCTGGAGCGCCGCCTGAGAATCCCGCTCGGCGAGCCCTCGACTGTGGATCTCGGGACGTCAGCGCGCCCCGTCGCCGGACTTCATGTCCACCATGGAGTCCGGCGACGGGGCGCGGGCCGGTTGGGTTGGTCTAGCTGCCGGTACTCTCAATTCCTCGGATGATCGTCCGGCGGAGCTGTTTTTCCATGTTCCAGTGCCAGGCGTAGTGCCGGTCGGCGTTGACGACCCAGGAGCCGCAGTCCTCGCACTCGAAACCCGCGGGGGCTGTGTTGCCGGTTTCGGGGGCGCGGTCGTCGGGCTCGCTGGTGGTGGTGTCCTGGCCGGACGTGCTTACCAGGCTGATGACCGGGGTGATGGTGCTCGGCTTCGTCGTGTCGGTGGCGGAGGTCAGGCCCAAAGGCGCGACCTCCTCGCGGGCCTTCGCCCACAGGGGCCGCCAGAAGCCGTCGATGTCAGCGCCGGAGTCGAACTGCTCCAGTAGTCCGGCCACCAACGTCCACGACGGCGGCCGTCCGGTGGACCCGGACATGGCCTTGGAGATCGAGGCGATGGACACGGCGCAGTCGAGGCCCTTGCCCAGGAGTTGGCGCCGGAGCTTGCGCAGCGGCGGCTCCCCGGCCCGGCGCCAGGCCAGCTTCAACTCATCAGCCAAGGTCCGTCTGGCCGTGCCCGGCTCAGATGGTGCCGGCTTGGGCCGCACCTTCAGCACGCCTTCCTGCGCTGTCGTGTTCGGCCACCCAGGCGTGGTCGCCGGTGGGGGCACCGATGACACACCGTCCGCCGCCTTGCCCGCCACGTTGCCCGCCACGGTGGCGCTCGAGGGCGTCACGGACGCGAAGGCGCTCTGCACGACCGGCCACGGCTTGATCTGCACCTTGGAGTCGCCGGCCCTGGTCGGGTCGATCAAGTCCTTGACGATGGTCTCCGCCTGGCCCTCCGTCATGAGGCCTGCGGTCTCGATCGCCAGCTTCACGGCCGCCTCCCGCGGCCGCAGGGCTGACAGGTCCTTGACCTCCTGGAGGGTCTGCGGGGAGATGAAGAAGGTCACCATGTCGCCCGCGGTGTGCCCGTCGCGCATGGCATCGCACAAGTCCTTGGCCTGCCTCAGGTCCATGGGCGTGGTCATGCGCACGGCCTTGATGGCGTAGAGCAGCCCGCCGGCCCTGAGGGAGATGTAGGCCTCGCGCAGGTCCTGCGCCGGGACGGGGACCGTGTACAGGGTGATCATCGTTCGATGACCTCCCCCTGCACGGGCGGCTGCTGGTCCTTGCCGGGCTGGGCCGACGGCAACTGCTCGGCGACGCCCTGCTTGACCCAGGACAGCACCGTGCGGGCCACCAGGGAGCGCGCGGTGAAGGCCAGGGGCGGCACGCCGGTGAGCACGATGCGGGTGACGTAGGCGGCCACCAGCACGGCGCTGGTCGAGCCGGTCAGCGCCTCCCACAGGGGGTGGCCCAGGAACAGCAGGTAGCCGGTGAAGCCCACGTGGGTCAGCAGCGCCAGGGCGAAGGTCATCGCGTTGCCGGGGTGGGCGCGGGCGCCGGCCACGTTGCCGGCGTTGATCGAGTTGGGCACCGACAGGCACCTTTCGTGTGCAGAGGTCAGGAGGTGCGCGGCGCTCTGGGGGCTCGCGTACGTGGGGATGCACGTGAGCTCACGTGCGCGCCGCACTCCTCCTGACCTTTGGTCCAGGCGGGCTCGCGCACGGGGATGTGCGCGCCCGAACTCCGCAAATGGGCGTTTTGGGTTGCTTTGACTGGCATCGCGGCAACAACGCCCACATACAGAGCGAGGTTCTGCATTGGCCCCCTCGCACGCGCGGGGAGTCATCGCGGAACCCTTAAGAAGAACAATTACACCACGACGGGCTCTTGACAAGTCTGGGGCCAGACGATCTTCGTCCTCGCGGGCGAGGCACCGGTCTGACCGGTTATCAAACTAAGGCTCGCCTTAGCCTCCTTTCTTTCCTGCGAATATCATGAAGAGACTTTCGAAATAAAAAGAAAGGTGTGCCGCCGCCTTCGTGCGAGAGGGCCGGACATTCCTGCGAAGGTGAGAGTCCGGCCGATTTAAGCGGCGTGGCTGGAGAGGGGCGGAAAACGAAGAGGCTCTCCGTGCCAGCGGAGAGCCTCTTCTTTATCTCCGAATGCCCGCCTGGACCAACAGATCGGTGCCTTCGGAAGTGTGCGGGGTGTTGGGAATTGCTCAGATAGGGGCGCGAGCATGCATGCGCCGCAGCCCGCTGAGCGACAACCGCAGCCCACCCATCGTAGGGGCTGCGCAGGGCAGAACCTGGCCCTGGACAGGGATGGGATGCCTCCAGGCGGCCGGCTGCGGCGGACGATGACACCTGGCCGCGCCGCGATGGCGCCGCATGGGCCTGGCCGCCTGTGCGTGGCCAGGCGGGATCCCGGCGCGCCGCAGACGGGAGGCGATCAATGCCGCAGCGAGCGGCGATGGCAGGGCAGGGCCGGCTGGGCTGACGGCATGGCCTGCCCAGGGAGGGCTGGTCCGCAGGGCACGGGCCGGAGCTCGGCATGCCAACGCCGGACAGCGGTCCGTCCGCCTCCGTCCGGGACCTGGCCAGGCTGCGGAGATGCGGCGTTGAGCAGGTCGGACCCGGTGCCGGCCCGCGGCCGGGACGCGCACGCGTGCCGGAGGGCGCGCCGCCGATGGCCGCCGCTGAAGGAAGACCAGCTGGTCGAAGTAAGGGCCGCGGTATCGGCGAGCCGATGCCGCGATGGCCTTTAGGGCAGTGATCAGCCTCGATGCTCCGTCCAAGGCCACGATCGGGGATAGGAGCTGGTGCGAGGGCGGATGGTCCATCGGCTTCTCCTTCCACGAGGCCAGGGCCGGGGACAGGCTGGGACAGGCGAGGCGGACCGGTGGAGGGTCAGGCCCACGGCGGGGCCAGCTACCGCGCCCCGTCGGTTGCCTCCGCACACACTGTGAGATGTGGGCCCCGTAATCACAACCACCAAGAGGGAAATTACACGAGACGAAACGAAACGATTTGGCCGCGAAACGATACTGAACACGACCTGCTGTGAACGAAACAAAACTAGGCCGCCGTCGCCGGCGCGAAACGCTGCGGCGCACACAAGTGCAGTCTATCAAATGGCCGGAATGTCCGGCCCTGGCGTGCTGGAACTCTCGTCCACGGTCATCTCGCCGACGAGCTCCCCGGGACCGCGCACCGCTAGCAGAAGGTTGGGGTGAGGGACCACTGAATGACGTGCTGGAGAATTAATTTCGTCAGTAAAAGCATTCTTGCAGCGATACTCAATGCCTGCCTATCCCCGGTGGAGATTATCTGGGAAGAGCTAAGTAAGGGATTAGTTATATGGCGTTATTTGTGTGCCTTGAAAACGTTGCGGGACGCTCCATCTACCTGACAGAACCCCGTCTCGATGGAGTCGGCGCGGGACGCGCGACAAGCCCGGGCGCTTCCCGCAGGAGCGCGGGTAACGTGGTGCTCACCGTCCGGCTACATCTCCTTGATCGCCAGGGTCCCCCAGCTGACCGCGGATGGCCGCGGCGATGGCGTGTTCGCTCACCGATTCGCTGCCGGGCGCGTCGGGGTGTTCCTGCGGTCGCGGCAGCGTGTCGGAGCACGACATGGAGGAGCCCGAGGGAGCTCACATCCTCACCCCTCACGCTGTCCGTGCGGGACTGGCTCACCATCGACGCCGCCCTCGACAGACTCGGAGGACGGGGCGGGAGCGTGGCCTTTGAACGTGCGCGGGCCCGGCCACCTGCTTGGCCAGCGTTATCGCAGATAGTGAGTCATTATCTGCGGTAACGGGCTCATGACAGTTCGCATGCCCCGATGGGGGTCCCTGGCAAAGCCTTGTGCGACACATGCGGCGATCACGCCGCCAGTGCAGTGGTGGCGATGCCTATTTGCGGTTTGGGCTGCCTGTCCTGTTGCTCATGGGGTTCTATCTCCCGTGAGGGATCGTTCTTCGGAGATAAAGGGGGCCGCGTGGATCCGATCGTTTTGGCCGCTGGCACGGCGCTGGTGACGGCCATGGCCACCGATGCCTGGCAGTCGGCCCAGGCCGGCGCGGTCGCGCTGTGGCGCAAGGTCCGCCCCGAGCAAGCCGACCTCGTGGAGGCGGAGTTGGTCGAAGTGCGCGAGCAGGTACTGCAGGCCCGCGGGGAGGGTGATGCCGACACCGAGCAGGCGCTGGCCGGGGCCTGGCAGGTCCGGTTGCAGCAGCTGCTGCGCGCCGACCCATCTTTGGCGGGAGAGCTGCAGCGGGTTCTGGACGAGGTGCTCACCCCCGCGCTGGAGCCGGCCGATCAGGAGCGGATCGGCTCGCTGGTGATGAAGGCGACCGCGAGTGGGCATGGCCGCGTCTACCAGGCCGGCCGCGACCAGACCGTCCACGAGCGGTGACCGCGTCCCCGGCGCGGCCGGACGAGCCCGAGCAGCCGCAGATTCGGCTGGAGGCCACCGCTTCCGGACATGCCCGCGTGATCCAGGCCGCTCGTGACCAGTTCATCAACGTGTATCTGCGCGGACAGCAGGAACCGGTACGGTGGCCGCATCAGGTCGGGGCCGTACCGCAGCCCGCCGAGGGTTTCCATGCCCGGGGCACGGAGGCCTCCTTGATTTCCTTTGGCTCGGCAGATGGGGAGACCCCCGACGCGGCGCTCGTGCTGACTGGGCTGGGCGGGGTGGGCAAGACCCAGTGGGCCGCGCACCTGGCTCGTTCCGCACAGGCCAGCGGCGCAGTTGACCTGCTGGTGTGGATACCGGCGGCCACCCGCCAGGCCGTCGTCGCGGCGTACGCGGAGGCCGCCGCCGATGTCTGCCCGGGCGAAGTGGCCGACGCCGACCAGGCGGCGGCCCGTTTCGTGGCCTGGCTGGGGCGCACCGAGCGCCGCTGGATAGTGGTGCTGGACGATGTGAGCGCGCCCGCGGACATGCGTGACCTGTGGCCCCCGGCGCGGGCCGGGAGCGCGACCCTGGTCACCACCCGCCGCCAGGACGCAGCTCTCGACGGCCAGGGCCGCAGGCTGGTGGAGCTCGGGCCATTCAGCGAACGGCAGGCCGCATCGTATCTGGCCCATCGGCTCGGTGAGGATTCTCGGATGCTCGATGGGGCCGCTGAACTCGCCGCCGCTCTCGGTTGGTTGCCGTTGGCCCTCGCGCAGGCGTGCGCGTACATGCTGGACCAGGACATGGGCTGCCGGGCCTACCGGGCTCGGCTCGCCGACCGGACACGTCGCCTGGACGGCCTGCTGCCGGAGATCGGGGCCCTGCCCGACCAGCAGCGGGTGACCGTCGCGGCGGCCTGGTCCCTCTCGGTTGAGCTGGCCGACCAGCTCAACCCCGTCGGCTTGGCGCGCCCCGCGCTGGAGCTGGCCAGCGTGCTCAGCCCGGACGGCATCCCGCCCGAGCTGTTCGCCAGCACCGCCGCGCGAGACCTCCTCGCCGGTCGGGGCTCCGCGACCGAGGTGGACGCCGCCGACGCGCAGGGGGCGGTGCGCTCGCTGCACCGGCTCAGCCTGGTCAGCTACGCGCCGGGCCGGCCTGTTCAGGTCCACGGGCTGGTGCAGCGTAGTGTGCGCGAGCAGCTTCCGCCGGAACTGCTGGCCCGGACCGTCCGGGCGGCGGCCGACGCCCTGCTCCAGGCATGGCCGGAGACGGAGCCTGATTTCGCCACCGGCCAGCGGTTCCGTGCCAACGCCGAGGCGCTGCGGTCCCATGACGAGCACCTGCTGTGGTCGGACCACGATGTGCACGAGGTCCTGCTCCGGACCGGCCAGAGCCTCGCCCACGCAGGGCTCTACCAGGCATCGATGGACCACTACCGGCAGCTTGCGGCCATCTCCGCGCAAAAGTACGGCGCCGGCTACCCCCGTACCCTCGCCTGCCGCAGCAACTCCCTCGGTTTTCTGAGGTTCACCGCACGCCACGCAGAGGCCGTGGCGGCGTACACGGAGCTGGCTGCGGACTGCGCCCGCCTAGTCGGGCCGGACAACCCCCTCACCGTCGGCGCCCGCGACACCCTTGCCGACGCCCGGGCTGGCGGGGGTGACCTGGCCGGTGCGCTGGCCGACTACGAAGAACTGCTCGTCGACTACCGGCGCGTGCGGGGCCCGCACCACCGCGACACCCTCTCGGTCCGCTCCCGGATCGCCTCCCTGCACGGCGAAATGGGAGACGCGCCGCGCGCCGCCGCCCTGTACAAGGAACTGCTCGGCGACTGCCGGACGTACCTTGGGCCCCTCGACGACATGACCCTGTACATACGCATAGAACTCGCGCACCTGCAGGGTCAGGCGGGCGACCCTGTCGGGGCCCGCGAGCGGTTAGGAGAGCTGCTGGACGAGCACCTGGCGGCGTTCGGCCGCGACGACCGCCGCACCCTGGCGGTGCGGCACGAGCTGGCCGAGTGGCGTGCCGCCGCCGGAGATCCGGCCGGAGCCGCCGCAGAGCTGGCGGACATGATCGACGACGCAGTGCGGGTCCTGGGCGCCCACCACATCGAGGTCTCCCGGGCCCGCTACTCCCTGGGACTCCTGCGCGACAAGGCGGGAGACACCGCCGCGGCACCGGCTGGCATGGACGCGTCGGCCCGCGCGCTGGAGCAGATATTCGGGCCTGACCACCCGCTCGTGGTCGGCAACCGTGCCGTGCTCCTGGGGTGGCAGCACGCGCTGGTGGAGAGCGATCCGGTCGCCGCCGCCGAGGCCCTGAAGGAGAAGGGTGCCGCCCTGCGCGCGCTCTTGGGCCCCGACCACCTCCAGGTGCTACTCCACCGCAGCATCCTCATCAGTATCGAGGGCGTGATCGGTGACCCGGGCCAGACAGCCGAGGAGTTCGCCGCGCTGCTTGCCGACTGCCGACGGGCCCTGGGCCCTGAACACCCCTTCACCCTGGCGACCCGCGCGGATTTGGCTGACTGGCGTGGCGAGGCGGGCGACTACTCCAGGGCGGTCGCCGACCTCCGCGACCTGCAGGGAGACATGGCCCGGGTACTGGGCTTGCACCATCCAGAGACCCTGCGCGCCCGTAGGCTGCTTGCCGAGAAACTGGACGCGACGGGCGACACGGCCGCGGCCCTTGCGGCGTATGAGGACCTGATCTCCATACACGGCCAGGTGCTGGGCTCGGACCACCCGGACACCCTCCAGCTGCGCAGCGCCCTTGCCGACTGCCGCTCCCACGACGCGGAGGCGGACACGATGATTCCGGTCTATCAAGAGCTGATCGCGGACTGTGAGCGGGTGCTGGGACTCCACCATCCGCGTACGCTCGACATGCGCGGCCGTCTGCTCGACTGCCGGGCGGAGGCGGGCGACCCGGCCGGGGCGGCCGAGGAGTGCCGCGAGCTGCTGCGTGACTACCACCGGATCATGCCGCCCGACCACATCGAGACCCTTCCCGTCCGCGCCACCTACGCCCAGTTGCTTGCGGACAGCGAAGACTTCGCCGGGTCGGTCACCGCGTACGAGGACCTACTGCCGACGGCCCTGCGGATCTGGGGCCCCGACCACCTCGGCTCGCTGATGATCCGTGGCTGCCTAGCCGAGGTGCGGGCCCGGCGCGACCGCGCCCCGGCCGACGGCCTCGTCGCCTTCGCCGCGCTCTTCGACGATTGCCTGCGCGTCCTGGGCCCCGCCCACCACATCACCGAGGCCACCCGAGTCTTCCGGGACGCCCTGCGCCGGGGTGGCTCGGCATTCCCGTCCACCACGTACAACAAGCTGCTGGGCCAGTACGCGAAAGCCGAGCGCTCCGGCCGCGCGGCGCCCCCCGCCGCCGGGTGATCCCGGTCGCGGAGCCTGGCTGCCGGTCTTACTGCGGTTCGGCTCGAACGGGCCTCCGCCGTTCGCCAATGGCGTCTGCAAACCATCTAATTCCGACACCCCGAGAAGGCGCCACAGCGCGATCAAGCCCCTTTTGGCTGGGACACGTTGGGAGCGGAGGGCCTACACCGACGGCCTCTGGTCATCGGCGAGTTCCTGGCTGGGGCCGCTGTCGCGGAGCTGGCGCAGGTCGGGGATGTGGTTGTACAACGTCCCCGGCGAGACGCCCAGCAGCTTGGCGATCGAGGTGATCGAGTTGGCCGGGTTAGGCAGCATGTCGCGAGCGGCGCGCAGCAGTTCGGGGGTGATGACGGTGGGGCGGCCGCCGGTGCGGCCGCGGGCTTTGGCGGCGGCCAGGCCGTCGCGGGTGCCGGCGACGATGAGTTCGCGGATGAACTCCGCGAGGGCGGCGAAGACGTGGAAGATGAGCCGCCCGCCGGGGGTGGTGGTGTCGAGGTTCTCGTGCAGCGAGGTGAAGCCGATCTCGCGGCGGCGCAGTTCGCCGACCATGGTGATGAGATCGGCCAGCGAGCGGCCGTAGCGGTCCAGGCTGGGCACGACCAGGGTGTCGCCTTCGGTCAGGAAGGCGTGGCAGGCGGCGAGCTCGGGCCGCTCGGCGGTCTTGCCGGACTTCTTATCGGCGAACACCCGCCGGCACCCTGCCGCTTTGAGGGCGTCGAGTTGGCGTTCGAGGTTCTGCCCGGCGGTGGAGACGCGGGCGTAGCCGATGCGGATCTCGCTGCGGTGGGCGGGGAAGGCGGCCAGCGGGTCGGCGGATAGCTGCAGGGCGTCGGTCACGCCCGTCATCCTCTCAACAAACGGTGTCTGGAGGTTGTTGAACCA
The DNA here is from genome assembly GCF_053587055.1 of Nonomuraea sp. NPDC003707. Taxonomy (NCBI): domain Bacteria; kingdom Bacillati; phylum Actinomycetota; class Actinomycetes; order Streptosporangiales; family Streptosporangiaceae; genus Nonomuraea; species Nonomuraea sp. NPDC003707. The sequence goes on from NZ_JBSFNK010000027.1 coordinate 180,615, forward strand.
CCACGGTTGTTGAACGAGTTTTTGAAGGCTTCCCGGGCCGTCTGAGGGCCGGTCGGGCTGGTCTTCAAAAAACGATCGTTAAATGAAGAGCCCGTTGTCACCCTAGGAGATCAACGGCCCACCGGCCCTCGCCCCGGCAGCACCCGCTCCCACCACCTAACGGATCTCCCGGCCTTTTCTGCGGCAGTCCGCTCAAGGTTGCCTCGGACGGTGCGCGTCATTGGGTGGTCGGCACCCAGCACGCGCTCGCTGTCGGCGAGGGTGGCCTCGTACAGGGGGATGGCCCGGCTCAGATCTCCCGCCGCCTGGTAGGCGTGGGCGAGGTTGTTGCGGGAGGTCAGGGTGTCGGGGTGGTTGGCGCCCAGGACCCGCTCGAAGTCGACCAGGGTCGCCTCCAACAGCGGGATAGCCCGGCTGAGATCGGCCAGATTTGTCAGGTATCGGCCGCACCAGGCGCGCAGCGTCAGCAGGTCAGCCGGGAGGTCATCATCGCTGGAGATGTGCCGGTAGAGGGCGTCGGCCTGGTCGATGAGCGTCTCAACCGCAGCGCGTGCGGCCCAGGTTCGAGCACCGTTGGGCAGGGTGGCGTTGAAAGCGCTGAGCAGATCGATGGCCTGGTCGATGACGGCGTCGAGGTCGCCGTGATAGGCGGCGCGGTCGCGCAGCATGCGCTGTACCAGGCGGTGCATCACGACCGTGCTGCCGTCTTCGGTGAGGGTGATCAGGCTGGTGTCGGCCAGGTCGGCGAGCATCTCCCGGAGGCCCGGGTCGCCGTCAGTGCCGCCGAAGACCGCCAGCGGGATGCCGGCCGGGGACAGCATCGCAAGGATCGGCAGTAGTTGCCCGGCGAAGGGCAGGGCGGCCTCGGCCTGGGTGACCGACAGCAAGATCGCCTCTGCCGTACCGACCGGATAGGCGTCGCCCTCGTGGGCGGGCAGATAGTCGCCGGCTGGGAACCCACGCAATAGGTGCAGGTAGGCGCCGTAGTCCAGGCGTAGCCGTGCGATCACCGCGGCCGCCTGGGCCAGCGCCAGCGGCAGGTGCCCCAGCTCTTCGGCTAGTTCGGCGGCGCCGTCGGGGTCGTTCAGGCCGGTGCGCCGGTGCAGGAACGCGGCTGCCTGCTCGGGAGTGAACACGCCGACGTCGAGCGGCTGGTAGGCGAGCAGGAAAGCGCGGTTGCGGGTGGTGATGACCACGCGGGTGGCACCAGTGGCCGGGCACCAGCGGCGCACCTCCACGACGTCGGTGGCGTTGTCAAGGACCAGTAGGGCCGGGTCGGGTGGTGGCGGCCAGCCAGGCCCTGGCCCGGGCCGCGGCCGCCGCGGCGTCATCATCGGCCTCGCGCTGGCCGAGCCGCTCGGCCAGCGCGGCCAGCCCGGTCACGATCTGATCGACGGTTTCGGCGGCGACCCAGGCCACCACCGGCCAGCGCTCTGCCTGGCAGGCCCAGGCATAGGAAGCGGCCAGCAGCGTCTTGCCCACCCCGGGGGTGCCGGCCATCGCCCAGATCACTGCCGCTCCCCCGCTCGCGTCGCCGCTCTGGCCCGGGGCTGGGTCGCCGAGCCGGTCAGCCAGCTGCTGCAGCAGGTGCGGGCGGGGCTGGAAGCCAGGAGGGCATTGCGGGATATCCCCTTCGATGATCTGCCCCGGTTCCGGTTTCGGCGGGTAATGGTGGTTGATGGTCTGGTCACCGGCCGACTGGTACACCCGGCTCTCCCCGGAGGCGGTCGCCTCCACCTGCACATGCGGCAGCCGCTGTGGAGAATCGGGCGCGGAAGGGATGCTCATCGCTCGTTGATGGTCTGGTCGCCGCCGGCCTGATACACCCGGCCCTGGCCCGAGGCCTCCGCCCGCATCTGCACATTACGCGCCCCGTCACCGGTCGAGACGATGCCGGTGTTGTCGCCGCCGATGGCGATCGACCGCTCGCCCGAGGCCGACACCTGCGGCAACGTCTTCTGCGTGGAGTCCGGCGCGTCTGGTGTGGCAACGGCAGCCGGCTGGGCGCGGTCGGCGCGCACCTGCGCCCGCAACGCCACCACGGCGACCACCAGCCCGGCCACACCGACCACCACGCCGGTGAACATGCCGACCACGCTGGCCCGCTGATCCAGCACTGCCAGCACGTCCGCGGGCAGATGCAGCTGATCGGCGAAGAACCAGACCAGCCCCACCGCGAGTGAGGCCGCCAACACCACGACCGCGATCACCGCCACAGCGCGCCACAGCCGCGCATTCGGCGCAATTTCCGCTCCCGGCGTCGTCTTCGACATGGGTCCAGAGTGCTCCCGTATCTGCACTTGCGGGACCCATAGTGACGAACGCGTTACCTATCATCGCGACGCCGCGAAACGGTCGTTTACGGGACGGTCGGCGGCGCCCGCGCGCTGATCGCGTTTCCGCAGGAACGATCGTCCCGAAACCCGTTGTCGGTTTTCGAAGTCGCGTGCACGGGTGTCCTGGGCTTTCGGGGATCTGTGCAGAGGACTGTGAAGCACCGGCTTGTCCGTAGTCCTCTGCGCTACGGTGCAGTTGTTCCCCTACTCGCGTGCGCGACGGTGAGGTCCCGGCATGGATGGCGGGCGGGCGCAGATCGTTGAGCGGGGTGTGCTGACCGCCCCGGATGAGGCGTGGGATGTGGCGGTACGCCAGGCGGAGGTGATCGGTCGGCTGGCCGCCGGGCCGCGGCTGGGATTGGCGGCCGCGGACGCGGCGGCGGCCGAGCTGGCGATCTCGCGGCGTCAGGTGTATGTGCTGCTGGGCCGGTGGCGTGCGGGCGAGGGCGTCGTGTCGGATCTGCTTCCCCGGCGCTCCAGCGGCGGCCACGGGCGAGGCCGGTTGCTGGCCGAGGTCGAAGCGGTCCTGCGCGAGGTCATCGGCTCGCGATATCTGAACCGGCAGCGGCGCAAGGTGGCGGCGGTCTACCGGGAGGTCGTACGCCGGTGCCGAGTCGGCGGGCTTCCGGTACCGGCCCCCAGCACGCTGGTACGGCGGAGTACACCCACTGGATCGCGCCGCTCTTGGACCGGATCGGGGCGCGCCGGTGGTCGAGGTCGAGGTCGTCGACGTTGAGCGCGAGGATCTCCGCCGCCCGGGCCGCAGTTTTCGCAGAGCATGCGCCACAGCACATGCGGGGAAGGTCCCCTTCAGCCCTCTAGTCGATGAAGTCGATGTTCGGGTGCCGCGGGGATTCGCCGTCGAACAGGTGCCGGTCCTGTCCGCGAAGGTGCAGATCGAAGAACGCGCCGATGTAGTCCCGTTGCGCGGCCAGCGAACGAAGGGGATCGATGGTGCCGATGAGCGCCTCACGCTTTTCCGGGGCCACGCGTGCGCCGAGTTGCGGCACGATGATCTGCAGATCGCTGTAGGCCATGTGCGTGCTGCCGCCGCGCAGGAACAGATCCCGCTTCCAGCCTCGCTGGCTGGCCCAGAAGTCCGCCCAGCTGCGGTCGAATTCGGGATTCCGGTGGGTGTGTTCGAGCGGTTTCCCGTTCTCGTCGACGCCCTCGGCGCCCATCAGAAGGAACGGCCTGTCCAGGCCGAGTTTGGTGACTTCGCCCGGCACGTAAGGACTTCCCGGGGGATAACCGACCGCGGTCGCCATCGCGCCGTCCAGGTTGATCCCGGCGTCGACACGGCGGTCGTGGACCATTGTCTCGCCCGCGGTGAACCCGCCGTAGGAGTGCCCGTAGGCGCCGACCCGGGACAGGTCGAGCGACCGGCCGAGCCCGCGGGGCAGCGGCCGCTCCCCCGCGTCGGGGTTCTCGCCCCGGGTGATCTTCGTGAGCTGGTCGAGGACGAACCGGCTGTCGGCGACCCGGGTGTCGAGCGCCTTCTTTAATTCGGGGCCTTCACCCTCGGACACCGCGAGTTCGAGCCGCCCGCCGGGAAACTCGACCGCCACGCTCTCGTAGGTGTGTGAGAGCGAGACGACCACGTAGCCGCGGCTCGCCAGGTCGTCGACGATCGCCGTGTACGTCTCGCGTGGGAAGCCGAAGCCAGGAGAGAAGAGCGCGACAGGCTTCGGCGCGCCGTGCGCCACGGGGACGCCGGTCTCGGCCCTTCGCTTCGCCGATGCCCAGTCGATGGAGCCGGCCGGGAGATCGAGGTAGTCCTCGCCCGCCAGCGCCTGGTCGATGACGGTGCTCATGCCGGGCGTGAGCCACGGTGCCCGCGGGCCCTCGGCGAACCGGTCCGCCGGGTAGGTGACGGTGACCATGAGTTCCCGGCGCCGTTCCGGTTTCCACGGATCGGGGCGGGACCGGTCGACCAGGTGGAGGTCGGTGGTGCCGACGTCGTACTGGCCGGTGAGGGCCGGCGCGGTGAGCTTGGCCTGCTCCGCCGCTACGGCGGGCGCGGTCGCGGTGAGCCCGCCCGCGAGCGCGAGGCCCGCGATCAGCGCCGAACCCCGCACCACTCTGGTGTGTCTCGATAACACTGCTGGAGTCCTTCCGGATCGGGCGGCCCAGCGGCTGCCTGCTCCCGACCCTGGCAGCGCCCCGGCACTACGCGCATCCCCCTTCGGAAGGAGCCGTGCTCCTACCCGTGAAGGGCACGGTAGGCCGACGCGGCCCCGGGGTGCAGCGCCACCTTGCCCGTACCGATCAGTGTCCGGACGTCGAGGAACTGCGTCCCCACCGCAGGCGCCGGCACGAGGTCGGCGGCGTGGCCGACCAGCACGCGCGCCACGGAGGCCGCGACGTCGGAGAAAGATCGATATGGCATGGGGTTTCGGGAGTCGGCGGCTCGCCAAGGCGTGGAGAAAGAAAGAAGGGCGGCTTCCGCCAGACGGTGTTGTTGCTCGTCCTGGGCGTGGGCATCGCCATGTTGCTGCGAGCGTTCGTGGTCGGCTCGTTCTACATCCCGTCCGAGTCGATGGAGAGCACCTTGCTGGTCAAGGACCGCGTGTTGGTGAACAAGCTCGCGGGCAAGCCGGAGCGCGGCGGCATCCGTGCCATCACCAGAGGGATCTGCACGCTGCGGGCGTGCAGACCACTTCGCGCATTCGTGCAGACGACTTCGGAAACTGACATCCGTCCCGAAAATCTTGGTCGAGGCGTTGGGTTTCGGGACGGTTTTCGGGACGGCAGGGAGAGCCACCCAGTCGAAGGGACCGATCAGGAGATGGCCGAGCCGAATATGGACCGCGTGCACGCGCGCCTGACCGCTGCGCTGCTCAGGATGACGCCGCCCGATGTCGCAGCGCCGTTCTTCGAGAGCGATGCCTGGACAAGCCTCACATCCGACCAGCAGGCAATGATCATCGACGCCGACGCCGACGCCGACGCCGACATGGAAGAGAAGGACCGGCGTAGGCGTCAGCAGGCCCGCCAGGAGCGAGCCGAGAGGCGTAGCACCCGTGACTGAGCCCGCCAAGCCGTCGAACGCGATCCCTGTCGGCTACGCCCGGGTCTCCACCCGCGCCCCGGACCACGCCGCGCAGCTGGAGTTGCTGAACGCCGCCGGCTGCCGCGAGATCGTCGAGGAGATCATCTCGACCCGCCGCAAGGACCGCCCCAAGCTGCAGGCCACCCTGGCGGCGCTGAAGGCCGGCGACACGCTGGTCATCACCAAGCCCGACCGGGTCGCCCGCAGCGTGAAGGAGCTGCTGGTCTTCCTCGAGGACGACCTGGCCCCGCGCGGCGTCAACCTGCACATCCTGACCGGCATCTGCGCCGGCATCCTCAAGCCCAACGGGCAGAGCATCGCCGACAAGATGCTGTTCATGGTCGCGACCATGGCCGCCGAGATGGAGCGCGACCTCATCCAAGAGCGCACCCTGGATGGCCTGGACGCCGCCCGCGCTGCCGGCCGCGTCGGCGGCCGCCCGGCGATGGTGACCGAGGACGTGCTCGCCGCCGCCCGGACCCGCCGCGATCGCGGCCAGTCGGTCACCCGGATCGCACGCGAGCTCGGCGTCGGCCGCTCCACGCTGTACCGGGCGCTGGAGAACGACGACCCGTCCGCCGCCGCGCCCTCACGCTGACGATCCCTTTCCTTCCAAGAGGGACGCCTGACCGGCGAAGCGGACCGACAGAGACTATCGCGACCGCTACGTGTGGTCCTTGTCCTTGTTCCAGTTGCAGGTCGGGTAGCTGGAGTGGTGGACGGAGCTGAAGTTGTCGACGGACATCCACCCGTACGTATTGGTCCCCTTGACCCGCCCGTAGACCCAGAGATTGCCTCGGGAGTTCTTCGTCCAGCAGTTGAAGTAGAGCACCTGGCGCCTGTGCATTCGCATCACATTGCACTTGCGGATGGACGGCCCGTTCTTGAGGTTGAACGTCCCCTTCATGACACCCCAGCCGTCGTCCAGGTTCGGGCCGCTGCCCGGGTACGACACGCACGGGTCCAAGGATGTCGCGGCTTGGGCGGCCGGGGCGCTCACCAAGGTCAGCCCGGCGATCGCGCCGACGGTCGCGAGCACTGTCGCGGCCTTGCTCAAGTAACGCACGCGGTTCTCCCTTCTCCGTTGATTTGCAGGGGCTCCGAGGTTCATGCGCGAAACCGTAGTCGGGCGGATGTTGAGGTTCTGTTGAGAATTGGTTGACCCTCTCATCGGCCCCGACCTCGTCCCTCACCTGATTCAGGAGCGCACCCTGGATGGCCTGGACGCCGCCCGCTCTGCCGGCCGGGTCGGCGGCCGCCCGGCGATGGTGACCGAGGACGTGCTCGCCGCGGCCCCGGGCCCCCGCCGCGCCCTCACGCTGAAGCATCGCGCCGTATCCAGCCCGGCAGGATCTCACCACACCCCGGACATCGCCGCTGAGGCTTCTCCGCCACCTCACCAGGATGCTCCCGGCCAGCCCATCGTGGCCATGACAAGGAGGGTCTCGCGTTCGTCGGCCATGGCCCCGGCCAGGGCGAAGGCGATGGGCAGGCCCTGGTGGCGAGGGTGACCAGTTCGGCATCGCTCAGGCGGGGCGTAATGCCGACCGGCGGGCGCCACGGCGCCAGGTCGGGATGCTCCTTCAGCATGTCGTCGGTCGTCGCATAGAGTGCCGTCGCGAGGGTGTCCACGTCGTTCGTCACAAAACGATCTTGGACACCCTCGTTCTCGTCTCCGCAGGCACCCCTTGGACCACACCACCAGGAGGAACCAGTGTCATACCCGCAACTGCTCACCCCCGAGGAGAAGCTCGCCGACGCGAAGAAGCTGTTGAGCCT
>NZ_JBSFNK010000028.1:0-34942 GCF_053587055.1 Nonomuraea sp. NPDC003707
CGTCTCGGGGCACCCAGAACTTGCGCCAGCCCGCCACATCAGCCCCTCTACTGAACCGGAACAACACGCCTATTCAATAGGGAATGGCAGACCGGACACAAGGACTGGCCGATCGACACGACCCAGTGGACCACGAACCTGGACATCGACCTGATGGGCTTCGTCCCGGACGACGCGGTGACGCTCGTGGAGATCCTGGAGGAGACGCCGCCACGCCTGGCCGACCCGGTCGAGCCGTCGCACGCCCGGCTGGCCCGCCGCTGGGCCCGCGCCGTGGCGCTGTTCGCGCATGCCGCCGACGACGCCAGCGTGACGCGCGCTGACTGGGTGATGGTGCACAACCACCGCCAGGAGGTCACCCGGGCCGTGGAGTCCGAGATCAGGGCGGAACGCACCAACACCAGCGCGGAGGTGCTGCGCTTGGCCGCCGACATCCTGGAGGAGGTCGTCCAGCAGGGCGCCAGCGGCTACCAGTGGGACGTGGACGGCGTCCGCGCGGCCGCCGCAGACCTGCGCGTGCTGGCCGATGACCCCGCACAGCGCACGCCCGAGCGGCTATGGGCCGCAGAGAGGGCGCTCAGCACGGCGCTGCAGGTGGACGGCGCGCCGGGGGTGGACGCCCGGCTCCGGCCGCATGAGCGCGAGCAGGCACAGCTGCGCTTCGGTGAGCGGCAGGCCGCCGTGCCGGCCGGGATCGTCACCACGGGCGAGGAACTGGGGGAGCCCTTCTGGGACGATGACCTCATCCGCAACGGCCTGTTCGATCGGGAAGGCTCCTACGGCAGCCCGGACGCCGCGCTGTGCGAAGAGGAGAACTGGGACTACGCCGAAGTCACTGGCGCCTGGCTCGACCATGCGGCGGCGCAGTTGGCCGGCCACGGCCTCCGATGGGACCCCGCCACCGGCGACAGGATGAACGGCGGGACGGTGCGCCTGCCGGAGGGCATGTCCATCACCGAGGCGTCCGAGCGCTGGGGCGAGGTGTATGACGGCTTCGGCGAGTGGATCGCCGACGTGGTCGAGCAGACCCGCGACGGCGCAGGCCAGGCCCCGCCGGACGACATCCGCCCCGACACCGCCCCCGGCGCCCGGTGGATCACCTGGAACACCGCTTGAGAGCTGGGCCTCGACGTGAGGGAACTGTCGGTGTACGGCCGGGCGTTCACTCTTTCCAGATCCTGGCCGAATCCTGCCGGAGCCGACCATCGGATGCCGCGCGGCTTTGCCGCGCGACTGGGACCCACTGAGGGCCCTGTGGCCGGAGATCGAGACGTAGTCCCGACCGGCCGCCGGTTCCCCCAAGTGGGTGGCCCGTGGCACAGCCGGCACGTACGCTCGCAGCATGGCCATGGAAGAGGACGACCGGCGGATCGTCGTCGTTAGGTTCAAGCGCGGCGGGGAGAACAAGACCGTCGCTGCTGTCAACCTGCCGACACCGGCAGTGCTCGTCGATATCGACTCACAGCCGCAGGCGTCAGCATTCCCGACCATCATCATCGACCCGCCGCCCCCCTTGCTTCGGGAAGATCTCTAAGACCCGCCCTGGGCCGCCTCGAGGACGGAAATCGCCGAGGATGCGAAGTGGCGTCGCCCGCGCGGTGACGGAGATGTTCGCCCCGCAGTACGTGGCGATTGCCATGCCGCCGGCGACCGGGCTGCTCGATGCCGGGTGGCCGGGGCTGGCGTGGGGGCTGCTCGCCGCGGCGCTGTGCGCGGGCGTACCGGCCGCCGTGATCGCGGTCGGGGTGCGGCGGGGTCGCCTCGACTCGATCCACCTGGTCGAGCGGAAGTCGCGGAAGGGCCCGATGGCGGCGGGATTCGCCGCCGTGATGGTGGGCTTGGCCGTCCTGGCGGTGTTGGACGCGCCTCGGGTGGTGGTGGCGTCGGCCGCCGTGATGCTGGCGTGGGTGCTGGTGATGGGGGCGATCACCCTGTGGTGGAAGATCAGCTTCCACACCGGGGTGTCGGCCGGCACCGCCGTGATGTTGGCCCACGTGCTTCCCGCAGTGCCGGTTCTCCTGGTTGGTGCGCTGCTGGTGGCAGCGATCGGGTGGGCCCGCGTCCAGGTGTCTCACCACACGCCCACCCAGGCGCTCGCGGGCGCCGCCGCAGGGGCCGCCGCCACGGCGGCCACACTGGCCATAGTGGTATAAATCACGCAAATCGGAAAAGTGCGGAATTCAGAAATACTTTCCTTTTCTGGCCACACAGATTGCAGATTCCACCGAACCAACGAGACGTTTTCGCAGGTCAAAGCCATTGCTATCAAAAAAGCGGGCAGTGCCGGTAAACTTATCTGTGCGACGAAGGCCCCAGCCTTGCCGGGCTGGGGCCTCAGTCGTAAGGCCGGACCTCCAAGAGGCCTCGGGCGCTTCGTACATGCTAAATGGTTGCACGTTTAGACTACGCGGCGCCCTGGTCCAGGCGCAACACGGACGCCCCGTGACCTGGGCTTCTTGGAGTCCGGCCAGTCAGGTTGCACCTACTGGTTAGGAGTTCAGGTGTTCGATAGAACGCCCACTGGTCCACCCCAGGACCGGCGCGATGATCAGACGTGGGTCATCGCCGCCATCCCGCTCAAGACGCTGATGGACGCCACGAGCCCGGCCCCCCCGCCGCCCGACGAGGGGTTTCGGATCTCGCCCAAGGCCCTTCGGATCCTCGCGACATGCGCTCTCGGCATCGTCGCGCTCTGGGCCGCCGTCGAGCTGGCCAAGCTCGGAGCCGACCCCGCGGTTCTCGGTCCCATCCTGAAGCTCTTTAAGCCCTGACTTCACCCCGTCGTCGAGCGCTGGCGGCCGTCCATCCAGGACGGCCGCCAGCGGCATGTCGGAGCCGCATGCCGAGTTCACGTTCGAGTTCGGCGATCCGCTGGTCCCGCTGGTCGAGCAGTATCTCGCGGTCCGCCAACTGCTACCGGATCTCGTGATCGGTGGCGGGCAAGCGGCCGGTGACCAACACGGCGAGCCAGGCCAGCGGCCCATGCGGCGCCGCCGTCGTCCACGCACCGCACGGCGCTGTTCTGGTCGACGCACCCGTGCACGGAGGTCTTCGGGCTGCTGGTGGCGAACCATCAGGCGACGTTCTCGGCGGTCTCCGGCTTCTCCGGGGCCTCCGTGGAGTGCATCACGATCAGCTTGACCGGGCTGATCTGGCCCCGTGGTAGTAGCGGGCCTGAATCTTCTGCGTCGTTCCCCATCGCTCCCCCTTTGGGCGGGTCGGTGGCAGGTCCGCCGGGGAGGTCGCCGGCGGGGCCCTGACCGAGAACGGGGAGGCGTACGGCTGCGAGCGATAGCCGGGAAAGGGGAAGCCCCGGGATGGTCGAGCGGCAGCGCGCTCAAGACCCCGACTATGTCGGGTCTGCAGCTCCCAGGGCTTCGCGGCGATTATGGCAGAAACCGCCCCGGTGTGGGGCGGTTCCGGGGATGTCAGTGGGGGCGGTTGGCGAGTTCGGCCTTGGAGCTGATGCAGGCGCGAGCGATGACGGTGAGCCCGCGCTGTGCGGCCTCGGTCTCCAGCTCCTCCAGGCCCTTGTCGGTGAAGACGTGGCCGTACACCTCGAACTCCTTCGTGGCGGGGTCCTGGACGATGACGACCTGCTTGCCCTTACTCACTGGGCGGTCTCCTTCACGATGCGGATGTTGCTGATCACGTCCTCGCGGTCGTCGTCAGGGGCCGAGTAGGCGGCGGGGTCCAGTTCGTCGTACCACTCGCTGTTCTCGCGAAGGAACCGGCGCACCGCGTGCCGATCGTCAACGATCCCCTTCGGCACGATGACGCGGGTGGTGACCTAGCAGACGCGCGTCTCCTCGAAGTCGAACGTGACCGTGGTGGGGACATGGCCGGGCTCTGGCATCTCCTCGTCCAACAGGTCCGCTTTGTACGCCTCCGCGTCGGTGAGCCGCCAGAACTCGATGTAGGCGACCGTGCGGGGCTGCTCGGGGTCACGCAGGTCTCGGTCCGGGCCGCTGCTGTACCACCAGCTCCCGGGGCGGCCGTGCTGCTCGTTCAAGGTTTCGAGCAAGGTGTCAACGATGTCGTCGTGGAGGTCGAAGCCGGTCCGCCCGTCGCGTGGGGTGCCGTCCGTCATGACCTTGCGGAGGGTGTACGCCTCCAGGCTGGTGGTTCCGTCCGGTGACGCGTCCGGAGTGCTGGTCACTTCCCAGCGCATGGTGGCGGGCGTCCTGACGTTGAGGGCGGTGACGAGCGGGAGGAAGACGCCGATGGCGTTGCTCAGCATGTAGGGCTCCAGGGTAAGGCCCGCCCCGGCCGGAGCGGGCTGAGGGGGTCAGCGGGTGATGTAGACGCTCATGGCGTGGTCAAGCGCGGCGGTCTGCTCGGGGGTCAAGACGCCGTTGTCGTCGCCGTGCAACTCCCAGAGGATCGCGGCGGCAGAGCCGAGCACGTCCGAGTCCGGCTCGGGTTTGGCGGGACAGGGCTCGCTGTGTCCGTCCAGGTTGGCGAGCAGTTGCGCAGCGTCGTTGACCACGTGAGCTTGGTAGTCGGTGAGGACCTTGCTCGGGCCGCCGTAGGTGCCGTACAGCTCGATGGCGGCGCGGCCAAGGGCGTACACCCAGGAGGGGGACCGGTAGCGGATGAACGGCGTCGTCTCGGCCTCGTCTTCGCCCCACGCCTCGGCGAGCGCGTCGGCGAGGAACTCGGGCACGTCCACGCCGTCGTCGGCGAGCGCGGTCAGCATGTCGTGTAGGAGCTGTTCGGCGGCCAGGAGGCGGCCTTTCGGGGTTAGGAGGCTGGGGAGCGGGCCGCCGGTCTGCTGGGCGAGGGAGTCGGGGCGGCGGGCGTAGGCGCGGAGCATGGCGCGGCCTACGCGGGCGCGCTCGTCGCCGGCCTCGGTGGTGGGGTTCGTGGTCATGGGGCTTGCCTTTCAAGGGGTGGGGCCCGCCCCGGTGCGGGGCGGGCGCGGGGTGGGCTAGTTGTCGGCGTCGTTGCTGGTGTCGGGCTCGCACGTCTCGGTGGGTTCCTCGTCGGCCACGTCGTCGTTGCGGAAGACGGGGCGCACGATGGTGCGGCGTTCGGCAGCGGCCGGGGCCACCGGCGGGCGGCGGGGGCTGGCGGGCTTGGCGGACGTCAGGATGCTGGTCTGGCCGGAGTGGCGGGGGTTGGTGGCCTCTTTGCTGCGGGGGTTCCAGGCCGGGACGTCCTTGATGTCGATGACCTTGCCGCAGGCGAGGCAGACGTAGATGCCGTCCAGGTCGGTGCCCTCGGGCAGTTCGACCAGGCCGGGCTCGTTGAGCAGGAACTCAAACCCTGAGCTGTGGGGGTCGTTGTTGCAGGGGGCGGCGCACCTGAGCCAGTCGTACCGATCGATCACGACCGTCTCGTAGGGGTGGCGTTCGTGCCACTCGAAGACGCGGCGGGGCTTGACGATCTCGATCACGGGATTCTCCAGGAGGGTGGGGCGGGCCGCCCCGGGCAGGGGCGGGCCGGGCTGGTCAGCGGTCGAGGTGCGCGTCGATGTCAGGCTCGTCGTCGTCCTCGGTGGCCTGGTCATCTCGGGTGAAGTCGCCGCATTTCGGGCAGATGTTGCAGGTGGCGCAGGCGGTGACGGGGCCGCAGTTGCCGCAGTCCTGTTCGGTGTGCTCGGTGGGTGCGCGGCAGATGTTGGCGCAGTGCTCTTCGGCGGGAAGAGCGTCAGTGAGGCAGCCGCATGTCCGGCAGGTGTTGCAGCGGTCGCAGGCATCTACCGCCCACTTGCACTTCGGGCAGTAGCGGACGCTGGTCTCGGTGACGCGGCCGCATACGTGCTCGCATTCCGCGCGGCCGGTGTCGGCCTGCTCGTCGTCTTCCTCCAGGTCCTCGGCGCTGATGACGGTGATTTCGGAGATGGTCACCGGGCCCTGCGTGTGGTCGAGGTCCGTGATGCGGACCTGCGTGGCCAGCGCGCGGGCTTCCTCCTTGGTCGCGGACTGGACGCGGGCGACGCCGGAGATGGTGACGTTGATCGCGAATTCGCGCAGGGTCGGCTCGTTGGTGGTGGTCAAGGTGGGTGCGCCTTCCGGGCGGGATGGTCGAGAGGGGAGGTGGGGCCCGCCCCGGTTCGGGGCGGGCCAGGGCGGGTCAGGGTTGGGCCGGAGCGAGCAGCGCCAGGAACTCCTCCACGCGCGGCGGGATAGCGGCGGGCACCTTGGCCTCGACGGCGATCCGGGTCAGGCCGACCATGCGGGCGCGGTTCGCGGCGAGGGTGCGGATGACCTGCACGGGGGCGAACTGCCACCCGGCGGGCAGGTCCTCCTCATGGACGATCTCGGCCATGACGGCGTTGACGTCGTCCTCGATGCTGGTCTCGGAGGTGCACCACACGGCGTGGTCGTCGACCTCGTCGCACTCCTCACAGGGCCGCAGGTCGGGGAACGCCTCCTCGTACCGCTCCTGGGCCGTGGCCATGATCCCGCCGAAGTCGAGGCGGGGGCCGCTGCCGTACGCGCACTTGGTGAGCCAGCCGCGCAGGGCCTTTACGGACACCACGGTCGCGAGGTGGGCGGGAAAGTCCGCGCCGATTGCGATGGCCATGATGTACGGGTCGTCGATCTGGTTGAGCCAGCCCTCCACGAAACGGCGGAGGATCTTGCACTCCTCCAGGCCCTCGGGGGCGAGTCCGGCGAGGGTGGCGGCGTGCCTGTAGCTGTCGGCGGCGCGGCCGATCAAGTCGGCCATCTGCCCGTAGCGAGCGGGCACGGCCGGGATCGCCTCGGCGAGCGCGTTGTACTCGTGGCCGAGCATGTAGCGGGAGGTGATCTCGGCGAGCGTGGTCATGGTGTGGGCCTCCTGGGGCTTGTTGGTACCTGCGAGCCGGTGACCGCTCACCGACTCACAAGTAAAAGAATATGAGTTGTTTATATTCTTGGCAAGCGGATCTGGCCCCAAGATCCACGGGTTCTACACCAGGATGGCGTTCGGCATGCCGTGAAGCCTGACCAGCTTGCGCGCTCCAGCTCGAAGGCTGGCCGAGACGGCGACCGGGTCGGGGTCATGGTCGGTGTAGACGCGTACGCGCCCGGGTCGGTCGGTCTCCTCGACGGTGCCGCCCCAGTGCGGGCCGATCACCCGCCACCGCGACGTGTCCGCGCCCTGGATGCGGCAGTACACGCGCGGCTGGACGACTCCACCGCGCGCCTGCTGGTCGAGCAGGTCCTGGAGCGAGGCGGCGGCTATGCGCGCATCCCACAGGTCACGCCAGGCCGCGACGTCGGTGAACGCCCAGGCGTCGGCGTGCCAGCGCAGCGTCAGGAACGGCGTCCACTCCAGCGCGACGGCCGCGACGTAGACGTTGCCGCTTCGGCCGAGGTGCTGCTCGATCACAACGGCAGGGGCCGGCGGGTCGAGCAGGGCGGGCGGCATGGCCCGGCTGGGGATGTCGAGCAGGGTTCCTATGGTGATCTCGCGGAGGTCGGCAGACGATGTGATCGGGTTGGTCACGATGAGTCCAATCGGGTCGTAGAAGGGCGTCCAGGGCCGGGAAGGGCCCGGCGCTGGACACGGGCCGGGGCCGGGGCGGGTCAGTCGAGGTCGAGCCGGTCGGCGGGGACACCGAAGTGCTTCGCGAGCCTGACCGTGCCCTCCAGGTAGCTGGGGGCCGTACCGATCGGCTCGGCCTGGTGGTCGGCGTACACGTACAGGCGGCCCTCACGGCGCAGGAGGGTGCCGCCCCAGGACGGGCCGACGACGCGCCGCCCGTTGTAGGAGTCGAACAGGCGGCAGCGCACGCGCGGCTCGGCTACGCCTTGCGCCCGCTGGAGGGCGATCTCGGTCAGCAGGATTGCGGCCTGGTTCGACAGGGACAGGGACGGCCAGAACGTGACGTCGGCGGGCTGCTGGGTGGCCGGGTCCTTGGACAGGGCGAGGAACGGCGCTCCTTGGACGGGGGCCACGGCCGTGTATGAGCGTGCACCCTCGTAGATGTGCGGGGTGAAGACGACGGCCTTGACGGGCTCGCTCGTCAGGGCGGCCGGTACGGCATCGGCGGGGATGTCGATCACGGCTCCGGTGCCGTAAGTGGGCACACGGGTGCGAGTGGAGGTCATGCGCGGTCCTATCGGGGTCGGTGCGGGAGGGGTTCGCGGGCGGGCCCACGCCGAGGCGAGCCCGCTGAGGGGCTACCAGGTGGCGGCTTCGGGCCGGTCCCGGAGGGGGGCGACCGCGAGCGGGGAGATAGTGGTCCCGTTCCTGGGGCTTGGCGTGGCGGGGCGGGCTGGTCGCACGGCCCGCCCCGGGTGGGGTGGCTACGTGGGGAGGGCGGCACCGGGTGGGGTCCACGCGGGGCGGGTGGACTCGGCCAACTTCTGGTACTCGGCGGGCAGGGCGGACTGCGGCGAGCCGTGGCCCCTCTGCCAGCGGGACGCCGGGCGCTGGCCCGGCAGGCCGGTCTTCTTCACGATGTACAGGCCGTGGGCGTGGATGCCGTCGAGCTCCCAGCCGGTGTCCGGGTCCCAGTTCCAGAAGATCTGGATGTGGGTCGGCTTGAAGGGGTCGCCGCCGTGGTCGGCGATGAGGTCGGCGTCGGGCAGGGGGATGTTGGCCTCGTCCATGGCGTTGGTGGCGGGGTCCTGGGAGTAGCTCACTTGCAGTGTCCTGTCTCGGGAGAGGTGGCCCGCCCCGAGCGGGGCGGGCCGGGGCGGAGCTACTTCGCGGCGGCGGTGGCGAAGCGGGCGATGTCGCGGCCCCACTGGAGGATCAGGGCGGGCATGACGGGCCTGCCCTTCAGCAGGCCGTCGGTGTGGTCCCAGATGCGGCGAGCGAGGCCGTAGTGGGGCCGGTACCGGCCGCCTTCGAGGATGTCCCACACGTTGCCCTGGCCCATCGGGTCGGCGTGGCGCCAGAGGCGGGCGGCGGTCTTGCAGTCAACGCCGCCGATCGCCTGGAGCGCGGGGATCGGGGCACTCTCGTCGACCTCGCCGGTGGCGATGGCGACGCGGAGGTCTTCGGCGAGCAGGCTGAGCAAGTCGGGGGTGAGCATGTGGTTCTCCTGGGGCTTGGGGCCGGTGACCGCTCACCGACTCACAAGTTAAAACATATAGGTTGTTTATATTCTTGGCAAGCGGGTGGGCGGCGAGGTGGCGAGACAGGAAGGCCCCCGCTGACCTCTGGAATGCGCCTACGTCCGGCGGGGGCCGGCGCCCGTTGTAGAAGTCGAACAGACGCACGCGCACGCGCGGGCTGTCGACGCCTCCGGCCTGCTGGTGGACGATGTCGGCCGGCAGGATCGCGGCCTCGTTCGCCGACGTCGGGGACGACCAGAATGTGACGTCGGCGGGCTGTCCGGCAGGGTCACAGCGCAGCGCCAGCCGCGGCGCACCGGGGACGGAGCAGCCGCCGTGTCGGCGTGGGCGCCCTCGTAGGTGTGCGGGGTGAAGACGACGGCTTTGACGGGATCGCTGGTCAGGGCGGGCGGACGCGGGCGGTGGTCAGGTGGGGTCCAATCTCGGTGGGGGTGGAAGGTTCGAGGCGGGCCCGCGCCAAGGCAGGCCCGCCGGGTTAGAAGGCGACGCCGCTCCCGGCCAGGGGCGGGTCAGAAGGTCTCGTCCAGGCGGATGTGGCGGGGGTGCGCGCCGTTTTGCTGCGCCAGCTTGCGCGCCCCAGCCCGGTAGCTGCGCACCATGCCAACCCTGTTGGGAGAGAAGTCCGCGTGCACGTGGATGTCCCGGCCGTGGCGGAACAGGGTGCCGCCCCAGTCCGGTCCGACCACGCGGCGCTCTCCCTGCCGGTTGTCCACGATGGTGACGGCCATGAAGGGCTTGCCGTGCTCGGCGCGGCTGGACAGGCTCGTCGCGAGGTTGCTCGTGGCGATAAGCGCTTCGCCCGGCGTCTGCCAGCACGCCACATCGGCGGCCTGGCCGGTCTCGGCGTCCCAGCGCAGGGACATGTGCGGCGCCTGGTGAACGGGCGCTATCGCGGTGTAGGCGTCGATTCCCCACCACAACCGTTGATGGGTGATGACGGCGACGATGGGTTCGCCGTCCAGGTCGAGGCCGAGGCCGAGCGGCATGGCGCGGGCGGGGATGGGCACGACGCTGCCCTCAAGCAGGTAGTGGCGGATGCCGGGCGCGGGCACGTAGGTGGGCCGGGCGAGCAGGCTGCCGTCTGCGAGGGTAATGGGCGCGACGATGGGCACGGATTTCTCCAGATGGTTGAAAGGCGGGCCCGCACCGAGGCGGGCCCGCTGGACTAGAAGGGGCTGAAGACCTGGACGGCTTCGAGGCGCAGCCCGTGGTGCTCGGCGAGCATGTAGGCGCCCTGCTTGTGGCTGGTGGCCATGCCGATTGGGTGAGCGTGGTAGTCGTCGTGGACGTGGTAACGGCTGCCCTTGCGAACGGTGGTGCCACCCCACGTGGGGCCGACCACGCGGCGGGACTTGTCGCCGTAGAGGAGGCTGAACACGGTGACGGTGGGCGGGCGGTCAGCCTGGCAGACAAGGGCAGACCGCAGGCCGCTCGTGGCGAGCCGGGCCTCGATCTGCTCGGGCCAGAGGGCGACGTCGGCGACGGCCTGGGCGGTGTCGTCCCACCGCAGGGAGGCGAACGGGCGGCCGTGGACGGGCACGGCTGCGACGCCCGTGCCGTGCTCGGTCTCGATGATGACGCCCCTGACAGGCCCGACGCCTGCGGCGTTGGGCAGATGCTCGATCGGGATGGTGACGACGTTGCCGCCTTTCAGGGACGGGCCGATCGGCCGGGTATGGCTGGGCAAGTCGGTGAGCAGTTGGCCGTTGGTGAGGGTGATGGGCAGCGCGAACAGCATGCGGATCTCCAAGATGTCGAGGGTGAAGGGGCAGGCCCGCCGAGGGCTACCAGGCGACGGCCTCGGGCCGGTCTCGGAGGGTGTGGATCACGTAGGAGGCGTCCACTTCGCCGTGGCCGAGCTGGTCAGCGAGCGCGTGCACGACGCGCTCCAGGCGGGCGTAGCTGCCTCGCACGAACGGCGCGGCGGCGTGGATGTGGACCTGGCGGCGGACGTTCGCCACGGCGGGGGCGTACGGCTCGGGAGTGGTCGGCTCGTCGGTGTCGAGGACGTAGCCCATGAGCACGTCGGCGCGGAGCCATCGGCCGCGCGCGTCGTTGTGGTCGAGTCCGGCGGGGATGCCGTAGGCGCGGGCGGTCTTGGCCAGGCACGGGTGGAGGATCACGTTCCGCCACCGCATAGTCAGGGTGCTGAGGTCCTCGACACTGCCGGACCAGTCGCCGGGCTCGCCGGACTGAGCGGGGATGAACCAGTCGTAGGCGGGGCATTCGCTGCTGTGCGCTGTGGGGCCGGTCGAGTTGGGGCTGAGGACGACGGCGAGCAGGCGGGGGACGAACGCGAACGGGGAGGCGATGGTCACGTGGGGCCTTTCCTGGGGCTTCGTAGGTGGACGGCGCGGGCCCGTACCGCACGGGCCCGCGCGCTGGGCGATCAGGTGACTGGCTGAGCCTGCGGGGGCGTCCAGGTGGGGCGGGTGGCGTCGGCCACGTCGCGGTACTCGACGGGCAGTCGCGACGCTTCCTGGGTGCGGCGCCCTTGCCCGCGGGACGCCTTGCGCACGCCGGGCTTGTCGGTCTTCTTCACGATGTAGAGGCCGAACACCTCGATGGAGTCGAGCGTCCAGCCGGTGAACGAGTCCCACTCCCAGGTGACCTCGATGGTGTCCGGCTGGAACGGGTCGCCGCCGTGGTCGTTCAGGCGGTCGGCCTTGGCCAGGGGGAGGTGTGCCTTGCTGACGGTCCCGGCGGCGATGTCGATCTGGATGGTCACTGCTGTCCTTGTCTCTGGGGGCCCGCCCAGTACGGGCGGGCCGGTGCGGGCTAGCAGGCGAAGGAGCGGATGGACCCCTCCCAGCCGGAGCCGTACAGGTCGATCAGGTAGGGGATGACTTCGCGGCCCTGCAGGGAGCCGTAGAGGTACTCCCAGATGAGGCGGGCGGTGCCCTCGATGGGGCGGCGGTCGCCGCAGGGCAGCTCGACGTAGGTGGTGCCGTGCCGGATCGGGTCGGCCTCGTCGAGGATCGCCGCCGCCTCCCCCGTGCCTCCGAGGCAGGAGAGGAGCCGGATGGCGCCATCGCGGGTGTATTCGCCGGTGGCAAGCGCGATGTGCAGGTCTCCGGCGAGGGCTTCGAGCTGGGGGCGGGTGAGCACGTGGTCCTCCTGAGGTTTCGGGGCCCGCCCCGTGCTGGGGCGGGCCCGGGGCTGCTAGCGGCGGGTGGCGAGGGCGTAGAAGAGGGACCGCTTGCCGTAGCGCTCAGCGAGTTCGGGGAGCATCGGGGCGCCCTTTTCCGTGCCGTTGGTGCGCTCCCAGATGCGGCGGCCGACTCCCCACTTGGGGCGCATGTCGCCGTTGGGGAGCCGCTCCCAGGCGTTGCCCTGCCGCGTCGGGTGCTTGGAGTTGAGGAGTGCCGTCGCCTCGTCGCGGCTGTATCGGGGGCTGAGGGCTGTGATCAGCAGGGTTGCGGCCAGCGGGCTGAGTTCGCCGGTGGCGATGGCGATTTGCAGGTCCTCGGCGAGGTCCTCGGCGTCGATGACACGGCGGTGCTTGGGCACGTGGTTCTCCTGGGGCTTAGGGCCGGAGACCGCTCCCCGACTCACATGTAAAACTATATGGGTCGTTTATTTATCTGGCAAGCGTGTTAGCCACAAGATCACAACGCCGGTCCAGCACGGGCCGGCCTGACCGCCCAACCAACACGCGAGAGTCTGTTTCCTGGCGCAATGGGGATGACCTGCACAGATGGGCACTCGCCGCGCCCCCAATGCGCCTGGTTTGACCCGGGGCGGTTCTCGGGGCGGCCCCGCGCCGCGCGGGCCCGTCAAGGGGCTACCAGGTATGCGCCTCGGGGCGCTGCCGGAGGGTGACGATCGCGTGGGAGGCGTCTACGTCGCCGTGGCCGATCTGCTCGGCGAGGGCATGCACGGCCTTCTCCAGGCGCGTGAATGCGACGTGGTTGGCCTGCGCGGCGTCGTGGAACGCGCCGCGCAGGAGCCGGTCGTCTCGGGTGGTGTTGCCCCGGAGGGGCTTCAGGATGTCGTCCACGGCCATGTGGACGGCGACCAGGGCGCGGATGTGCTGGACGGCCGGGCTGGGCTGCTCGTCGGGGTCGAGCACGTGGCCGATGAGCACGTCGGCGCGGGTCGTCCGGCCGCGCAGGTCGTCGTGGTCGAGCCCGGCGGGGATGCCGTAGGCCCGTATGGCCTTGGACAGGCACGGGTGCAGCACCAGGTTGGGCCAGCGCAGCATCAGGTGGCTGAGGTCGGTGACGTCGCCACGGTAGTCGCCGGCCTCGCCGGGCTGCGGGGGGATGAACATGTCGTAGGCGGGGCACTCGATGTGGTGCGCGGTGGGGCTGGTCGAGCTGGGGCCGAGGACGACGACGCCCAGCCGGGCGGGGATGGTTGGGGCGTTGGCGGTCATGGTGCCTTTCCTGGTGCGTGGGGTGGAGGGCGGGCCGATCGCAGGCCCGCCCTCGGGTGTCCGGTCAGGCGGGGAGGGGGAAGTGCGTGGGGCTGGTGGCGTCGGCCAGCGCCTGGTACTTGGCGGGTAGTCGCCAGTAGTCCGGGCTGGTGGGGGTCTCGGTGTGGAAGGCGTGGCGGCGGCCGACGAGGCGGCGGCCGTTGGGGCCCTTCTTCTTGAGCAGGCGGTAGCCGACGACGGTGATCCACCGCTGCCAGCCGCGTTCGGGCCGCCACTCCCAGGTGACGGAGGCGATCGTGGGGGCGAACTCATCGCCCCAACAGTCGGCGAGGGTGTTCTCGATGTCCGGGTCGGGGCCGAGGGGGATCTCGACGGTGTAGCGGGCGCGGCTGGTGTGCACGGATGTCCTTGTTTCGGGGGAGAGTGGCCCCCCTCAGGCCAGGCGGGCCAGAGGCGGGGCTACTTGGGGGCGTTGGCGATGCCGAGGAAGATGCGGCCCTGCAAGACGACCCACGAGCGACCGTTCTGCTCGTCGGCCCACATCTCCTTGAGCCAGTCGATCGCGCCGAGCCACCGGTCCGTGGAGCCTGCGGTCTCCAGGGCGGCGAGTTGCGCGTACGCGACTTCCCAGTCCTGCGCCGTGATCGGGCCCTCGTCGATCGCTCGCATGGCGGCGAGGCGCTTGGCGGCGTTCATCCGCGGGGCGGGCGGGGCGTGGGGGAGGTCCCACGCGGGTGTGGTCTCGCAGTCGTGGGTGAAGTAGCGGCGGTCGGCGGCGACGCGGTCGGGCTCGACAGGGATGCGGCAGCCGGGGCAGATGGCGCTGAGGACGTGGCTCACGGGTTCTTCCTGGTGAGGCTTGGCTGGGTGAGGGAGCGTGGACCCGCCCCGGGGTGGGGCGGGCCGGGGCGGGGCTATCGGCGGTTGGCCAGGGTCCTGAACATGTGCGGCCTGCCGTAGCGTTCGACCAGTTCGGGAAGGACGGGCTTGCCCTTGTCGGCGCCGCTGGTGCGCTCCCAGATGCGTCGGGCGAGGCCCCACTCGGGCCGCTCGTCACCGTTCGGCAGTCGCTCCCACGAGTTGGCCTGGGTCCTGAACGCTTCGAGGAGACGGTGGGCGCGGTCGACGTCGCAGTCAGGGAGGAGGGTGGCCATCGCCAGCGTGGCCATGTTGCGGGTGAGTTCGTTGGTGGCGACGGCGAGGAGCAGGTCCTCCGCGAGGCGTTCGGGGTCGATGCCGTTGGGGCGCTCAAGCATGTGTTTCTCCTGGGGCTTCGCCGGGGACCGCTCCCCGACTCACAAGAAAAAGCATATAGGTTGTTTATTTTCATGGCAAGCGGGCGGGCTAGCGAAGATGGGCGCTCACCGCGCCCCCGTGGGCCTGGCTTGGCCGGGGCGGTTCTCGGGACATGCCGTCATCCGGCCGCCCGCCCGCTTGCCTGCTCAGATGAGGTGCGACACGTCCGACTCGCAGCAGTCCGTGACGGTCGCGCCGGTCTTGCCGAGCGTGGTCACGGGCGGGTCATCCGCGCCGCAGCTCGGGCACGCCTTGACCCAGCCGCGCCCCGGCTCGGGCTCCTCCTCGCCGTCGTCTTCCTGGGCCGCCTTCGCTTCCTGCTCCGCCGTGGCGGCGTAGCGGTCGGCTAGTTCCAGAAGGGCGGCGTCGGCCGTCACGCGCAACCGCAGCGGGAAGAAGAAGCCATGCTGATCCCTCTTGGCACCTGGACGCCTGACCTTCTTGGAGCGGACGGTCAGGCCCGCTCGCTCCAGGCGGGCGATCGCCATGCGCGCGTCGCCCTCGTGCCGGTACTCGCCGGCCTCCAGAGGGTAGGCGGCGACAGTGCCGAATGACCACCGCTCGTAGATCACGTACCGGGGGCCCTGGAACGGGTCGCGCGGCTGTCCGATCCGGTTGCCCGGGTTCCATGCCTGCTCGCCTCGGGCGAGTTGGACGCCGTACACATGGGTGAGGTCGTCGCCGGGTTGGGTCGGGTGGGCATCGAGGCGGGCGAGGATCACGGCCTCGGTGAAGTACATCATCGGGTGCCCCTTTCTCGGGCTGGTGAGGCGCCCCGGCTGTTGGCCGGGGGGCGCGTGGGTCAGTCCTTGAAGCGGGGGACCACGGTGGTGGCCTCGTTCGCGTCGATCACCAGGCACTTACCTGCGGCGCGTGTGTAGCTCCCGGCGATGGCCGGGGCGTGCGTGCCGGTGAAGGCGGTAGGCGCGCATAGCGGGTCGGCGAAGGCCGAGGTCACGGGCTGGGTGTCGCCACCCGGCGTGGTGACGGTGATCTTCGCGTCGCACACGTTGGCGACGTCCGCGCCCACCGTGAGGAGGATTCCGGCCTTGACGGTGTTGCCGTTGGCCGGGTTGGTGATGCTGCCGCCGTCGCCCGCGTGGGCAGCGGTGGCGGGGGCGGGTATGACCGCGAAGGCGGCGATGCCTGCGAGGGCGTAGGCCCTGATGGAGACCATTAAGGGTCCTTTCCTGGGGCGCCGTTGGCGACCGCTCACCAACTGGCATGCAAAAGCGTAGGTGCTGTTTATTCTCTCGTCAACATGATCGACCGGTAGACAGGAAGATAAATAACACCTATGCTTTTACTTGTGAGTCGGTGAGCGGTCATCGGCAAAGCCCCAGGAGGAAAGCATGACCATCGTCGCCACCCGCCCCGCCACCATCGCAACCACCCTCTCCCCCGCAGCCGTCTCCCGAGCGCGGACCCTCATGCAGGACCAGGGCTGGATCGAGGCGGCGGACGCGACCGGCGCGGACCTGCTCGACCTGATCGACGAGGCCCTGGACAACGGCGACCTGTCCTTGTGCGAGCGCTGCGGGGCCGACGTCACGACCAACACGGTCAGGTACGAGTACAGCGGCGAGGTCATCGCCATCTGCGACTACTGCTAGCCGCCCCGGTTCCGGGCGGGATGAGCGGTCATCCCGCCCGGAACCCCGCGAAAGCTCACAAACGCCCCAGGAAGCCCCGAAGGATCATCGCCGTGTCGATCGCCCTGCCCGCCGCCCCCGCGCCCGCTGCGACCACTTTCCGGCCGTTCCAAGATCCCGCGTGCACGACGTGCGGCAATACGGACGTATCCGTCCTGGAGGACCTGAACGGCGACGCCTACACCGACTGCTGCCCCGGCAACCCGGTCGCCTGGGTGTGCCCGATCGCGTACGCGAACGTCTACCTCTCCCCCGACGGCGACGAGCCCGAGCAGTGCCCCCACTGCCCCGGCTGCGTCTGAGCCCCGGCCCCGGGCGGCGCGCAGCGCGCCGCCCCCTCCCCTGACTTCACTCTCTCGCCTCTGGAGGTAATCCCGTGATTTCCACCGCCATGACCGACCTCGGTGCCGTCTGGGTCGTCCCCGACTACGTCGCGCACTACGCGGGCACGTTCGACGCCGACGTCGAGATCACTCACGCCGTGTGGGGTCGGCTGGTCGAGAACCTCGACATCCGTGAGGGCGACGACTTCGACGACCGGCTCCACCTGCTCCTGCGGGAGGCGTACGAGGTCGCCAACGTGGCGGGCGACGACGCCAAGCGCGCCCCGCTGAGCGTGGCCCGCCACCGCAAGGACGGCGAACGGTTCGAGACCGGTCTGACGATCCAGCTCAACGACGCCGACGACCCGCGTAGCCGGATCGTGCTCGCGCTCGCCTCGGAACTGCCCGTGGATGCCCCGACCCGCGCCGACCGCATCGCCTCCGGCGACCTGGTCGAGGCCCCCGGCGTCCTGTCCCGGGAGGCGGGCATCCGGTTCCCGGTCGCGTTCACCCGAGCCGCGTGGGAGGACTGCGTGGCCTGGACGGACGCCGACAACCGGCGCAAGGGCACCATCCAAGACGAGACCGGCCGCCTGTGGGACGTGCTCATCATGACCCGCAACACGCTCGCGGTAATGCCGAGCGGCCACCGCCGGACGACTGTCCACCTGCTGCGGACGCCCCGGGAGCGCCGCCGCCGCACGCCGCGCATGGCCACGCTGCACGCCGCCGTATCCACCGTGAACGGCCAGCAGGTCATCACCATCTCGCATCCCAGCGAAGCCTGACCCCCCTCAGGCGGGCCCGCACGGGCCCGCCACCCCTCTCGACACCCTTGGAGAAGACCACCATGAACACTCAGGTCCCCACCCTGGAGGAGATCCGCGCCCAGTTCCGGCGCGAGGACCAGGCCGCCCGGCTCGGCTGGACGGTCGCGCACGCCGACGCCGTGGCGTGGGCGTGCGCCGGCACCTTGCACGCCGACGCGAAGGGCTTCTACCGCACCGGCCGGAAGGGCGGCCGCGGGCGTGCCGTGTCGCGTGACCGCGTGCGGGCGCTCATCCGGGCGGGCTTCCTGGAGCTGGACGGCGCGGCCGTCGTCGCCACGGCGGACGGGCGTGAGGGCCTGGCCGCATGGGAGACGGTGCGGCCGGTCCCGGCTGTTGAGGACCCGAAGGAGGCGCTGCGCCCGCTGTACCAGGGGGAGGAGGCGACGCGCCGCCACCGCGCGTGGGAGGCACGCATCGAACGCCACCGCGCCGAGGCGGACGCCTTCTGGGAGGCAGCACAGGCGCGGCTGGAGGCGGCCGAGGAGGAGGAGCGGCGACGCTACCGGGAGCGGGCCGCCCGGCCGGTCCGAAGCGTGTGGGACGCGATCAACGGCCCCCGCCCGGACTACACGTACGAGGCGGACGGCACGGTGACGCTGAACGGCGTGGACGTCACCACGTACGACGACGCCACCGAGGTGGCCCCGGCCGTCGAGCGCCAGGCCGTCACGCACACCGCGCCGCGCCGCCGCACCGCGCTGCGTCGCCCGATCCGCCGGCTGGCCGTGCAGCGCGGGCCCGCTCGGCGTCGCCCGTCCTGGCCGCGCCCGGCGTCGGCCCCGGCTGCTCGGCGTCTCGACTTCGCCTGGCACGGCCGCCGGCACCGTACGGCGCTAACTCGCTGATCCGCCATGGCGCGGGCCGGGCAGCCCCGGCCCGCGCCTCTCCCCTTGATCACCCACTTGCCAAGAATATAAACAACTCATATGCTTTTACTTGTGAGCCGGGGAGCGGTTCCCCGGCCCCAAGCCTCAGGAGACCACCGTGGACCTGGATTATGTGTTCACCGCCATCCACATCGTGACCCGCCTCCGACTGCGCAACGCGGACCCAGTGCCGAACCCGGAAGGCCGCATGTTCTACCCCGACACGATCGAGGTCAACTGGGTGTGGCAGCCCCGCCTCGACGGCTGGGGCTGGACCCACGCCGACGTGACCGGCCCGTACGACGACGAGCACCTCCGCGCGATCCCCTTCAACGAGCCCTTCGCCGCGCAGCAGGGCGCGTATCTGCCCAGGGATCTGGAGCCGCTCGTGGAGGTCACCCGCCCGGCATGGACTCCCCCGGCCGAATGCTCGGAGTGCGGCACCCCCATGAACGTCGCCCAGCAGCGCAACCACCAGTCCGGCGAAGTCGTGCTGCTCTGCCAGGACTGCCACCACGAAGCCGTCTCCGGCACCTGACCCGCCCGGCGCGGGCCACACACCTCGAACCCGCGCCCCTTCCTCCCACTCCCCTGCGACCCGAACGGGAACCGCATGAACCACGCCTACGCCGCCGCCCGCCTCCTCGTGCGCCTGAACTTCACCGACACCACCGTCATGACCGCGCACACCGGCCGCCGCTTCACCCCCGACCGCGCCACCCTGGAATGGGTGTGGACGCCCGACAAGGAGTGGACCTGCAAGGAGACCACTTTTGAGGGCCCCACCATCGCCGAGGACCAGACCTCGGGCGGACTGCTGGCCCTGCCGGATCGCGGCTTCTACCGGGCCTTGCCCGGCGCGGTGCGCGACTCCGGCCACGAGCTGCCCGAAGAGTTCGCGCCGCTCGTGGAAGGCAGCCAACCCGCATGGGCCCCTCCGGGCGTGTGCCTGGAGTGCCGACGCACCATCGTCAACGTCACCGAGCAGCTCAACCGGGAGAGCGGCGAATTGGAGCCGCTCTGCCCGCGCTGCCACCGCGTGCTGGCCACCAACATCTGACCCACCTGTGCGGGCCCGTGCGGTACGGGCTCGCACTTCCCCGCCGAAGCCCCAGGAAGAGGAGCCACCAGTGAACTACTCGCAGCTTGCCGACATCATCCGCGCCGCCCAGCTCGACGAGCGCGGCCCCCACCAGCACCACGCCCACATCAGCCTCAATCGGATCGAGCTGTGCATCCGGCCCGGCGTTGGCGTGGGCAGCCTGTCCCGTGCCTACTTCGAGGCGATCCGCCCGCACCTGTCGCCCGGCTGGGAGCTGGAGGTGGTCACTTACCTTGGCGAGCCGCCGCACCGCACGATGACGTTCTCGGGACGGTCCGCCCCGACCGTCGAGGACACCGAGACGCTGCCGCCGTACGTGTTCGAGCTGGACGTCAAGGAGGTGGACCACCTGCAGCACGTCTATGTCCGGGCTCACGGCTTGTACGCACAGGTGACCGCTGTCCGCCGGTACGCCCACCACGCCGAAGTCTGGTGGGACGCTATCGGCCCGCTCCAGGCGGGCCAGCCCCGCACGGGCATCCTGATGGTGTGCCCTGGCGAGAACGTGCCAATCATCCGCCGCGCGGACCTGGCGCTCGCGTTCGCCCAGATGGGCGTGGACTCCGGCCTGTGGCTGCCCGCGCCGTCCGGCTGCCGCTGGTGCGGTGTCGGCCAGCGCCTCCACGGCCGGTGGTGGGCGGTCGGCGTCGGCTTCCACTACTGGGAGAACCCCGGCGACGAGGTGCGCAAGGCGCGCATGCTCGCCCGCCGCGGCACCGCCACGGCGTAGGCCGGACACGACGAAGGGCCCGAACCCCCCTCTGCCGGGGTTCGGGCCCTTCGCTGTCTAGAGGGCTACCAGCCGCCCATGTGAGCCCGCATGCCGCCCGTGCTGCGGCGGACGCCGCCACCCACGCTCGCCGTCCAGCCGCCCGTGTCGCTGTGTCTGATCATGCTGGGCAGCCTGCCAGCGTCCACCCGCCGGCCACAACCCCCCAGCCGCTCCAACGCTTTGCGCCCGTCGAGCGAGTGATGCATCACCAGCCAGCCGACCGACCCGCCATCGGGGGCGACCGGCCGCGTCTCCGGTCCGTGCACGCGGCCCTGATCGCGCTCGGACACGTCGTGCTCGATCAGATCCCCGACCGGGTAGGCGTGCAGCTCGTTCACAACTCGACCACGCGCGGCTCCTCGCTCGCGAACGAGGACACCTCGATCACGTCGCGGGCCTCCAGCTCGGCCACGCGCGCCTTCAACGCCTCGAACCGCCGCATTGCCGACCCCGGAGTAGGCCGCTCGATCGGCACGGCAGGTTCCGGCGAGGTGAGCCACGGATGCGACTGGGAGCAGACGCCCGTCAACGCGCGCCCGGCCGGGCGCCGGCGCATCGACATCTCTCGGGGCGACGACGTCCGGGGGGGACGAACGTCGCGGCCTTCCCGTCCGGCTGCGGTTCGTTGCCGGGCAGCAGCGTGCGCATCTCCTCGGCCGGGACCGACATCACCTGCTCGCGCGGGCCAGCTCGTACCCTTTCCCCTCGGCGAGCGTCATCCGATACCACCAACGCGGCCCGTTCGGCCCGTTGTGCAGGCTCGCCTCGACCACCACCCGCACGTAATACCCCGTGTCAAGGTCTCCGGAGCCCCCTGAATCCCACCCCGGTAACCGGGCAGGAAGCTAAGATCGAGGCCCGGCAAGCCGCGTACGCCCATCGCCGAGCCTGAACGCCCACGCCGTCCGGGCCGCGACGCCAAGGTCTCCTGGGGCCCGCGCAGTCCTGTTCTTCGGCATACGTGTGGCCGACGACGCGCGTGGGGCTGTCGGCATGGGGAGCACGCGATGCCCAAGCACCAGTCAACCGCTGCCAAACGCGCCCGCGCCGCCGTCCGCGTAAGCAACGCCAAGTACACCTCAACGCTGCGGGGCGAACACTTCTCCGAGGCCGACCGGGAGCTGCAGGACCGTCTGGTCGAGGCCGCCGCGCTGATCCGGGACCGCGGGCGGGTCGCCAACGACATCGGCGGATTCTCCGGCGACACCGCCGGCCGGGTCTATCACCACCACGCCGACGTGCTGGAGGACCAGCTGAACAACGCTCCCGCCAACCTGCGCAACGAACCGACCAAGGCGCTGGCCGACTGGGAGCAACAGCTCGCGTGGAAGCACGGCAACACCAGTGAACAAGAGCAGGTGAAGGCCGCCGCCTACGTCCGCGACATCGCCACCCTGCGGATGGTCCTGTGCCAGGACGCCGCAGATCAGGAAGCGGACTGACAACCCTTTCACCGCAGGCGGCCGCCGGGACCCAGCAGACTGGTGACCGCGGCGGTCACTTCCGGCGAGGCGCGGAAGGCACCGATGCACGTTCTCGGTCTTTTGTGCCGGGACTTGGCCATCAGCACTAGCAGGCTCGCGCTCCCTCGCCCAGGTGGGTCCGGCGGAGTGCCGCAGCTGGTGCAGGTCTCATCCCCGGCGCCCAGCCCGCGGAGCGTGGCGTGGGGCGTCCAGCAGAGCGCGGGCCCGCGTGTAGGGACGATCTGGCACATCCGGTGTCGGGGCATACACCGCGCCACCTCCCACTCACCGACCGCAGCATCACGCCGGGATGAGGAGCAGGTGGCTTCGCATAACGTCGCGCCGCCCCGGCCAGCGGCATGATCGGGCTATTCGGAGGGCTGCTCTTTGCGGGGTCGACCGCGCCGGGTCGGCTGGTGGTTGCAGATGGGGCATTCGCAGGGCAGCGTCGTCTTGTCGGGCTCGCAATCGAGGTCAGGGTTGATCCGCCGGCCCTTGCACTCTCGGTGGTGGTTGGTGGCGCAGGCGAAAGACCACGTGTGGAGGTCCTCACGGGTGTAGCCGGGGGGTACGACGATGGGGGCGTTCGGTGCTACAGCCATAACACCAGGATCGCACGCCGTGACCAGCACATTCCCGTACGTACATATGTTCGATTCGATGAGCGCGGAACGGCGCCCATCATGTCCCGAATCGACCCTGCGTGGCCCAGAGTGCCACGCAGAGCCGTTCACGGGACACCACACCTCCAACCAGCAGCGACACTGCTCGGATTACAAATCGCGTGAGAAAATGCGCGAGAAAATGGACGACAAAATCAGTGACTAACTGACTGAGGTATCCGCTGCGAAAAATAAGAGCCCAAACATAACGGCGAAGCTGTCGCCGACAGCTGTACCAGAATGCGTCATCATGTCGCACAACGCCGCCACCCCCATTCGAGTGGTACCACTCGAATGGAAGTCGGATGGTAGCGTTTAGACAGGTCAGGAGGGCTGGTCGGGTTTTCCGCGACTCTATAGGGAAACCGCACTATCCCGATGCCCGGCGCAGTATTATCTGACACAGCCGAAAGGCCCCGGACCTCCGGTCAAGAGGGGCGGGGCCTTTGGGTATCGGCCGGGCCTGAGGCCCTGGACGCCGACTACCAGGTGTTTGGCAACTCCAGTGTAGCGCGTCCATTGCAAGTTGCCCCAGGTCCGGCCACATGTCAGGTACCGACGCGGGCGCATGCCCGCAGGGAAGGACTCGCTTTGGAGCTCTTTGGGATCACCCTCAACGTCACGGTGCCGAAGCCGGTCGTCCGGCTCGTCTGGGGCGCCATCGTCGTCGTGGTCGTCGTGGTCGTCCTTGTCCAGCACGGCGCTGCGATGACCTTCATGATCGGCTGATGCCGCATCGTGGCGTATAGCCCATGCCGTAGACGGCCGTCCCCGGGGTGTTCGGGGCGGCCGCCTTTACGTTGTAGATACGTTCCGTCCTGGTCTGGTCAGTTGCTGTCTTGCTCCTCGGGGAGCTGGGTGATGTGGAGGCGGAACGGCTTCCCTTCGAGGATGAGCGTCACCTCGGGCCGGTCGTCCTGGCCGTAGCGCGTGGTGACGTCAATGCCGGACTCGTCAAGGGTGTCGGCGACGAACACGGTGGCGATGTCGGCGGTCGGGGCCATAGTGGTCTCCTTGCCGGTGAAGAGGTCGATCTGTCCGATCACGTACCGCCAGGCGCGGCTAGGGTGGCCGCGCCCGTGGCCGCGTCGGCGGCGGGGCTGGCTGCGGCGGCACTTGTCGCCCCGGCGGTGGAGCAGGGACTTGGTGGGCCCAGGTGGGTGTCAGCACCCGAGACATCGGGCCCATGGCCGCCGCCGGGGTGCCCTCGGTGGCGGCCTGGTCGAGAAGGAGGAACTCCTCCTCGGTGTCGCGGAGCGGGTCAGAGGTCACCGGGTGCGACCTGGAAGACGGGCAACCCCTGGGCACGCCAGGCATCGACTACCTGTTGCCGGTCGTCGATGACCATGCGGACGTCGTACTGGCCGCGCACGCGCGTCTCGTACAGCTCCGTCTTGACCTCGGCGTCCTTCCGGTAGTCGCCGGCGGCCCGCATGTGCAGGTCCTCCCACGGGACGCCGAGATGCGCGTTCAGCCACGCGGCGGTCGCCGCCCGGCATTCGTCGGACCGGCCGGACATAACCACGATCCGGTAGCCGCGGTGGTAGAGGGCGCGCACGGTCTCGATCACGTGCCAGACGGGCGTGTCCTCCCCGACGCGCGCCCAGTCGAACGGGTCGCGGTCGCCCTTCTCGGCGACGGTGCCGTCCACATCGACCACCACGGCGAGCGGCAGTCCGGCGTCCTCGCCCGGGGCCATCTGCTCGGCGATGGCCCTTGGCTTGGGGGTAGTGAGGGTGTAGCGGACGTGCGCCCACTTGGGGTGGTGCTCGAACGGCGCTTCCGGGCCGTCGTACTCACCGATGAGGTCGATCGCCTCGGCGACGCGCGCCTGCAGTTCCATGTGGGCGGCGTTCAGCCTGCCGTAGCTGGTGTGTACGACTTCGGCGAGCTGGTGCGCGCGGGCGGTCTCGCGTTCGGCCGCGTGCAAGCCGACCTGCGCGTAGTTCATGACCGCCTTGGCGGCCTTGGCAGGGTCGCTGCCGAACTCGACGATCATCTCCGTGAACGTCTGCAGGAGGTTGGCCTGGTGGCGGCCGTTGTGGAAGGCAGGCCGGGCCTTGAAGGCGGCCAGTTCGGCGCGCAGCTCGGCGGCTTCCCGCTCGGCGTCCTCGGCGCGCTGCCGGAGCTCCGACGCCTCACGGGCCGGGCGGGTGCCGAGACGTTCGTCGGCGTAGGCCACCTTCCCCACGAGCCGGTCTTCCAGCAACTGCCAATCGACCGGCTTGCCCTTCTTCCTCTGGCTGAGGGCGTCGCGGGCGGCGGCGATCCCGCCGAACAGCTCGTGCATCGCCGCGGCGTACGCCTCGCGCTTGGCGAGCGCGTCGTCCAGACGCTCGCGGAGGTGCTCGCGGTCGGCCGCGGGCAGTGCGCCGGCCTCGTGGGCGGCGCCGAGGGCATCCACGGCGACGCGGTACTGGACGCCGTCGTTGAGCAGGTACGGCCAGTGCTCGTTGAGCTTGTCGCCCACGGCCTGGACGAGGTGGTCGCGGTTCACGGGGTTCTCCTCGGGAGGGGCCCGCCCGGCGCGCGGCCGGGCGGGAAGTGCGGGCGGGTTAGGCGTGGAAGGGGCAGGTGGGATGCGCGTAGGCGATCAGGTCGCCGTACTCGTCCGCGCCGAGGTCGGCGGCGGTAGTGCAGGCCCCGTTGCAGACGGGCGGCGTGAGGGGCACGGCGGCGGGCTCGGCGAGGCGGCGGGCCAGCGCCAGGGCTGCGGTCCAGTCGAGGCGGATCTGCTTGTGGCCATCCATCACGACGCGGCCATGGCGGGGCGCGTCGGGAAAGGGCGCTACGTGCTGCTCCGTGGCGTTGTGGGCTTCCATGGCGTCGGCCAGCAGAGCGAGCAGAGCGACAGTGGGGTCGGCCAGGTCGGGGCCGGTGAGGATGATCCAGGCGGCCAAGCGGGCATCGAGCGGGCCCGCGATGAAGTCGGCTTCGTACCAGTCCTCATCGTGGTCGTGGCCGTACCGGTGGTGCGCCACGAGGGCCTGGCCGGTGTCCTTGATGGGCGGGCCGGTCATGAGGCCGAACACGGTGTCAGGGGTGACGGGCGGCGCGTCGTGGTCAGGCACCCGGTGGGCGACGCCGTACCAGGGAAACCATTCCCTCTCGTCGTGGCCGGTCATGGTGGCCTGGCGGGCTTCGGCGGCTCGCTTGCTCCAGGTGGTGAGGTGGGCGCGGATCTCGGCGGCCGGTGAAGCGTGGTCGGTCACGGTGATGTCTCCAGAGGGAGGCCCGCCCGGCGTCCGGCCGGGCGGGCAGTGCGGGCAGGGTCAGGAGGCGTCGGGCACCTGGACGCCGGACGCGAGCAGGTGCCGGGCCATGGCCACGAGGTTGGTGTCGTCGAAGTCGCTCATCAGGGCGGCGAGCTGCTGCACCTTGTCCGGGTCGGGCTCGTCGCGGGCGGCGTGCGCGACCGTCACCAGGGCCTCGCCCGTGGTGGCCGCGTCCTGCCACTTCCAGCGGATGTGACGCTGCATGCCGCCGAGGACCTGGATGAGGATGACGTCGCGGTTGCGGGGGTCGATGGCCACCTCACCGTTCGGCACCTTGACGGACACAACGCCGGGGATGGGGCCGGCCACGTCGAGGATGACCACGTGGGGGCGGTCGGCGACTTCGGCGTGGAGTTGGGCGACCTCCTGCCCGTAGGGGCATTCGGTGCCGCTATCCCACGGGTTGATGTCGCAGGGGCAGGCTCGTCCGCTGATGGCCTCTTTCTGGTGTTCGAGCAGGCGGCCCACGGCGGCATGCAGGTGCGCGTACAGCTCGCTGTTCATGAGGGTCCGCACGTCGTCGGCGGGCTGGGGGTGGCTCATGGATCTCTCCTCGGGTGGGCCCGCCCGGCGCGGCCGGGCGGGGGTTGGTGGTGGGGTCAAGGTGGTCAGGGGCAGGCTGGCGGGCTCTACACCAGGCCCTTGGTGCGCTCCAGCCATCCAAGGGCGCTGTCCATCGCCTCCCGCCAGGACCGGAAGGGGTAGCGCATGGGCCGGCCCGGCAGGTCGTTGAAGAGCGCGCACCACGTCCAGCGCGGTACGCCGTTCGCGCCGAGGACGCGGTAGACGCGGACGCGCTTCGTCGGCCAGGGCTTCATGGGGGCGGAAGCCGGGAGGGCGATGAAGCCGTTGCCGACGTTCAGGAGCATGCCGCCGTTGGTGATGGCCGCGATGGTGCCGTGCATGTAGTCGCTCGGGATGTCGGGGTTGAAGACCCGGACGCGGGTGCGGGTGAGAATGAAGTCGGCCAGCTCATCGGCCGTGCGAGTACGCAGGGCAGCGGTGGTGGTCACGATGATCTCCAGAGGGGTCAGGCGGCCAGGAACAGGTCGAGCTGGTCGGACTGGCCGAGCAGGTTCGAGTTGACCTGGTGGCCGGGCTTGGGGGCGCGCTGCTTGGCAGCGCGGGCCGGGGTGGGGAACAGGTCGAGCTGGTCGGGCGTGTAGATCTCGCGCTTGGCCGCGATGGCGGCCTCCTCGATGCGGTCGCGCCATTGCAAGGCGAACGCCTGGCAGTTGGCTTCGCTCTTGTGCGTGGTGGAGCCGCACTGCGTTGGGGTGCGGCGTCCGGCGTACGACCACGCCATGGAGTCGGCTGTCACGAGGTATCGGCCGTACTTGCGAATGCCTGCGAGCTTGACGCCGAAGCCATGCAAGGGGAGATCCAACCCTGCGAGGGTGCGGAAGATGTCGCCGATCTCCTGGGAACCCTGGCGGCGGCAGACGGAGCCGACACCCACGATCGGGTAGTCCTCAGCGAGGCGGACGCCGTTCTCCTCGTACAGGGCGACGCAGGCAAGGTAGTCGTCCACGGTCCACCCCTGGATTACGGGCATGACCGGGCATTCCGGGTGGGTGCCGTACTTGTCCCACAGCTCGGTGAGGAGGAGGAAGTTCTCGACGGTGCGGCGCTGGTGCTCGCGGATGGTGAGGCCGGTCTTGGCGAGCATCCACGGCTCGCACATCCAGTCTTGCGGCGCGGCCCAGTCGAGATCGGTGATCTCGTCGTCGTAACGGACCAGGGCGCGGATGTACTCGTCGGGCGGGGTGACGAACTGGTGGTACAGGTTGAGCTCCGTGAAGGCGCCGGAGTCGATGGCGATGTGCCGTCCGGCGGGCCATTCGGGGAGCTTGGGGAGGGTCTTGTACTCGCGGAGCACCCGGTGGGAAAGGAACAGGGACACATCGTCGGGCGCGGTGGTGATCCAGTTGGCGCGGTGGCTGCCGAGGTAGAAGTGCAAGTCGCGCTCGTCGTCGCAGATCACGGTGTTCCTCCTTCCTGGGTGTGGTGAGGGGTGGGCGGCGCCGGTGGCACCGCCCGGGCGGGGGCGGTCAGGCGGCGAGAGCTTGGTCGGCGAGCGTGACAGCGCGGCGAGCGGAGGTGAGGAGCTGGGCGACGCGGGCGTGGGTGCGCTTCTCCACCTGGTCGTCGCTCCATCGCTTCGGCAGGCCGGTGCGGACGTACGTGCCGGTGCGAAGGCCGTTCTGCTCCTGGACAATCTGACGGGTCTGCTTGCGGAGAAACGCGATCTCGTCGGCGGCGTCGGCGGCCTGGTCGTCGCGCTCCATGCGCACGGCATCGAGAGCGGCGCGGATCTGGGCGATCGACAGGGCGAAGGTGAAGCGGTGGCCGATCTCGTACTCAGCGCGCAGGTAGTCGTCCAGCAGACGCGGCCGCAGCGCTCCGGCGAGCATCAGGTCATCGACGCTGGCGAGGATGCACAGTGAGCACGAGAGGCGGGTCATACCCCACGAGTAGGCGGCGTGCGGGCGCATGCCTGCGGCCTTGATCTCGTCCCACACCTGCTTGACCGTGAACCTGTGGATCGGGAGCCACCGCGTGATGGTGCGGGTCCGGTTGGAGCGGGCCTTGTCCACAACGATGGGCTCCTGCTTTTTCCGGCCGGAGGACTCCTCAGCACGCAGGCCGAGGCAATAAAGGACGCGGACGGGCCGGTCGGTGATGCCCAGTTCGTCGCGGATCTCCCGCACGAGGCGGGTGACCAGCTTCATGCCCTGGAGCGTCTTCTGGTCGGCCGTGCACCAGCGGGTGCGCTCGCCCATCCAGCGGCGGCGCTCGCGGAGGAGCTGGTGGATCAGGCCACCCTTTTCTCGGCTCACGGCGTAGAAGGGGATGCCGTACTTGGCGGCGTGCTCGCGGCCGAGTTCTTCGACGCCGGGCCATTCGACGTCTTCGCCGGAGTCGGTGACGCCGAGTTTGTTGTGCACGATGGCGATGCGGCCGGTGTATCCAGCGGCGCGGAGCTGCCGGATGACGTAGGCGAGCATCGCCATGGAATCCTTGCCGGTGCTGTACGCGATCACCACGAGGTCCTGCGCGAGCAGGTCGGGCATCGTGGGCGCGGGCGGCTCGGCCGGGGCCGGGGGCTCGGACTCGACTTCGGGGGCGTCCAGGAGGAGTTGCACGGGGAACCTTTCAGGGGTGCCGGGCGGGGAGGGGCCGCCCGGCGGGGAGGGGGTCAGGCGTCGGAGTTGGGTGTGCGTGTGGCGGTCCGTCCCACCCGGTCGGCGAACCCCGTGAGCTGGTCCTCGGTGAGGAAGGTGGCCATCCGCTTGAGGGTGGTGGCGTGAAGGTCACGCTCGGCGCGGAGCTGGTCGATCTTGTTCAGGTGGCGCCAACCGATGAGCATCCACCAGGCGGCCCAGAACAAGGCGTAGGCGGCCCCGGGGTTGTCATCGATCACGAGGGCCTCGATGCCGAGTCCGTAGGTGACGACGATGGCGGCAAGCAGGGCGTATCCAGTAGCGCGAATCTTGGTGGACATCATTGAGGTGTGCCTTTCAGGGGTGAGGGGTTGAGCCCCGCCCGGGGTGGGCGGGGCGGTATGCGGGGTCAGCGGATTGGGTAGAGGTGGCGCGCGGTCGAGGAGAGGGGCACCGCGCGGAGGTGGCGCTTGGGCTGCCGGTTGCGGGCGATGTAGGGGGTGGCGGCCTCGGTGAGGGCCTGGATGAGCGGGGTTTCTGCGAGCCAGGCGCGCGGGTTGCGCGTTATGGCGGCGGCCTCGTCGTCGCAGGCGCGGGACACGTCGTCGTACGCCTGGGTGTGGATCGACGGCATCGGGACGTCGCGGAGGGCGTTGACGGCGGCCTGGACGATGCCCTCGCGCTGCCGATCGATCCATACGAGGAGGTTGCGGGCGTAGCGGGGGCTCATCCGGGCGATGTCGTGCTCGATGCCCTGCTCGTCCATCCAGGTCTCTTCGTCGTCGAGGCGCACGTACCAGTTCGCGTACATCAGGGAGCATTCCTCCGGGGTTAGGCGGCCTTGACGGCGAGGGCGAGGGCGAGAGGGGTGGAGGCGATCCAGCCGCGCGGGTCGGCAACGGCGACGGCGGACTCAAGAAGCGGCGCGCGGGCGGGGCTCGTCATGAGGGCTTCGGCGGAGTTGCCGAGGAGATAGTCGATGACGTCGGAGGAGATCCGCCGGGCGTGGATGTCGAGCCAGGACAGGGCCGAGTACGCCTGCAGGGGCGTCATGGCGGCGATGCGGTGCGGCTTGTCGTACTCGTCGGTCCAGGTCTCCGTCTGCGCGAGGCGGATGAACCAGGCCGCTGGGGCGGGCGGCGTGGGCTTGGCCGGAGCGAGCGGGGTAGGCGTGGCCGGGGGCGGGGACGGGGTGAACGAGCTGGCGGGCCAGAGGGCAAGCACCGCAGGGCCGTCCCCAGGGTCGTAGCCCCACGTGCCAGGGTGGTAGTCGCCCTCAGGGTCGTAGAACTCGTAATCCATGCTGCCGAGCGGCACAAACCGGGCCTTGTCGTCGTACTCGTGGTCCGGGATGACAACGAGCATGTCCGGGTCCACCAAGGCGAGGTGTTCGAGCAGCTTCGCGAGGCGGCGGGTATTGGCGGCCTCGTCGAGCTCGTTGTTGGCGATGTGCTCGTGGTAGGGGGCGATGAGGGCGGCCACGCGGGGGCCGTCGCCGGGGTTGCGGGTGATGTGGCCGACTGTGTGCTCGTGGTAGGTGTCCGCGATCTGTTTGAAGTAGCCGATCTCAACGCGGCCGGTGAGCCGCCAGGCGAGCGAGCCGTAGAAGCTGCTCACCATGACCGGGGTCGGGTCGTCGTCCGGTTCTTCGTACTGGGTGGCGGTGGCCAGGGCGGCGCGGGCCTTGGCCACGGTTATGGGCAGGGTGACGTCAGTCACGGGGATGCGCTCCAGGCGTGGGGAGGGTGGTCCCCGCCCGGGAGTAGTCGGGCGGGGACCGGAGGACGGGCCGGATTAGGCGACGGCGGGGACCGCGTACAGGCGGTCGGCGTACAGCCGGTCGGTGTCCTTGCCGAGCTTCGCGGCGGCCTCGATCGCGCCCATGACGATCGCCGGGTGCATCCGGCGGTCGAACTTCACGTCGGACTCGGAGCCGTCCCGGTAGGTGTCGCTGCCCTCGGCCTCCTCGCCGGGGCCGAACTGGCGCAGGGTCACGTCGCCGTCCTGCTCGTGGATCTCCACGTGGAAGCCGAACCCCTGGTAGACGCGGGTGAACACGGTGTCGTAGCCGCCCAGCTCCTCGGGGTCGCGGCCGAGGTCGGCGAAGTCGAGGGCGGTCAGCTCGTTGTGGAGGTAGCCGAAGTAGGGGCGCGCGGTGAAGTCGATGGCCATGGATGGTCCTTTCGTGATTCCTGGGGCTGATCGAGCAGGCCGGGGGACCGCTCCCCCTCGCCGCTCACATATAAAAGCATATAGGTTGTTTATTGTGCTGTCTAGTCGGAAGATCCCGATTCGTGGAACAGCGCCTCAAGCTCTGCGATCTAGCCGCGGCCCTCCCCGCGAGGATGTCCACGAGCAGCGCCAGCACAGCCATGTCAAGCGGCCCCGCCTCCGGCCGGCTTGGCCTGCCGAATGCCCGCCGCAACCAGCCACAGGATCGTCATGAATGTCTTCAGCCGCTAAGCCAGCCGCCCAACCTCACGTTCCCCCGCGGTGCGCCCCGGCACGGGCTTCGATCACGGAGCAGTACACAGTCACGAAGACGATGAGCGGCGACGCCACGCACACCCACTTGATCACCGCCATCACAGCCGCCGGCGAAAGGAAGTTCCGATATCGAAAGTCTGAGGTGCGCCCGCGCCCGCGCCCGCGCCGCGTTCAGCCGCGTTTCAGCTTGGTGTGCATGTCCCGGCGGGCGCGGTGCGGCTGCTCGTGCGCCTCGGCCGCGTAGTCGACTGCGGCTGCGACGACCCGATCCGGCTTGCGGCGGCGCACGTGGTCGATGGCCATGCGGGCGATCACGCCGCCCGTGATCCGGAAGGCCTTGTGTGGTAGGCCAAGCTCGGCCAACCGTTTGACCAGCCAGAGCGCGCCGTCTTCCATCTTCCGAGCTTCGCCGCGGAGCTCCCATATCAGCTCATCGACGGTGCGGAAGGTGGACGCGCGCAGCGCGTCGTAGCGGGCGGCGAGGCCCTCAGGCAGGTAGAACGTGACGGGCTGGTGGACGGTCGCGTGCTCGCTGACAGGCCCGCCCTGTCCTGCGGCCTTCTGCGCGGTGGCGGCGCGGTGGGCGTAACGGGCGACGGCGAGGTCGTCGGGAGGCCGCAGGTCGAGTAGCTCCTGGACGGCGGCAGCGATCACGTCGGAGCAGGAGGCGGGCGGCCGGTCGTCGAGCCCAATCAGGCGGAGCATCGGCCCTTTCGGCTCTTGTCCGGGCAAGGGCCGGTCCTCCTGCAGGCGCGCCCGCCATTGGATGACGGCGTTGGCCTGAGCGGCGGTGAGGCGGCCGGTGGAGTATTCGACCAGGGATGGCGGGCCCTGCGGCTCCTCGTCCAGTTTCTCGGGCTGGCCCGGGTTCTCCGGCTCCTGATCGGGGCTTTCCATATCGGAACTTCATCGTGCGGGCTGGCGCGGCTGCAAGCGGAATCGCTGGATTGATTCGACGGGGGCAAGGTGCGCCCGCTCCCCCCGCGAGA
This sequence comes from Nonomuraea sp. NPDC003707, assembly GCF_053587055.1. Lineage (NCBI taxonomy): Bacteria > Bacillati > Actinomycetota > Actinomycetes > Streptosporangiales > Streptosporangiaceae > Nonomuraea > Nonomuraea sp. NPDC003707. The sequence goes on from NZ_JBSFNK010000028.1 coordinate 32,277, forward strand.
ACGGCCAGTGGCACAACGAAAGGCAACGGGACACCGATCTGGTGCTAAGCCGTCTCGCGAGCGGGTGAGGCGAGGCTTCAAAGCTTCGCGCGCGCGGATGTTGTCGACACATCCGCTTGCCAATGAAATAAACAACCCCTATGTTATTACTTGCGAGATGGGGAGCTGCTCTCCGGCCTTGCGGCCTATCTGCCCACGAAAGATGCACTTGGAGTGAGATGAACGCCCGCAGTATCCACCGCCGCATGCTCTCGCTGATGGAGCACTCCGGCCCCATCAGCGACCGGCACGCCGCCACCGCGATCCTCACCCTGCCCGCCACCCTGCATGCCCCCGAGTGGGCCCCGGAGGGCGACGGCTGGATCGTCCAAAACGACGGCCACCTGTGGACCCGCCCCCACACCGCCAACACCTACGAGGTGGTGCTCGCCGGGTACGTCCAGAGCCTCCCGCTGGAAGATGTCGTCGCCCGCGCGGTCGTCCCTGCGGACGTGATATGCGAAGACGGGTCTTATCGCGACAAGCCGTCCCGCCTGCGTAAGGACGCCATCACCCTGGAGTGGGAGCCGCTGACCGGCCACCCGGCCCACGCCTACCAGCAGTGGATGGAGGCCATCCGGAATCGGGTGAAGCCGTCGCCGTTCGCACAGGCCGAGCTGTACCGCTACGACCACGGCGCTCTCGTCGACCCCCGCGGCCGGTACACCGCCTACATCCGGGTGGACTCCCGGAGCGATGCTCACAGCGGGACGCACCGAATCATCTCCTGCGACCGCTGCCAGTGGGACATGGACGGTGATCGCGTGTGGCATGCCGCCAAGCACCTGGCCCGGGTCCTGGACGACTTTCCCGGTGCCCATCTGCGGTTCATCGCTGGAGATGTGTATCGGGCCGGGATGTGACACATCGGCCCCCACTCCGCTGCCGGCGACATCGAGTCACGCACCCCTCAGGCGGAGTCAGGTGGAGGCCGCCATGGACGGCGACCCCGCCCCTCCCTTGCTGATCAACAGAACCCCGAGCAGGCCCCGCGCCAAGGAGAAACGAGATATGACCACCACCGCCGACAGCCGCGCCCGTAACACTGACGGCACCTACACCCACGAGTTCCTCCTCTGGGACGCCAAGCTGGCCTTTCGTGTCACCTCGCGCAAGTTCGTGGAGTCCTGTCGGCACCTGCGCATCACCCTCGGTGTCTTCAGCAAGACCACCTCCACCAACGACTACGTCATGGGCTTGGCCATGATCCGCGCTGACACCAACCCCAACATCGCCGCTCGCTTGAACGCGGTGCACGCCGCTCAGCAGGAACTCATGGACGCCGCCTGGGAGTTGGCCGAGATCGACCCGGACTTCGACATCCGCCCCCTCCTGCCCGCGATGGGTGGAGTCGCCTGAACCTCCGGCCCGGGTACGACCCCCGGGCCTCCCCTCCCCCGACGAACGTAAGGAGCCGAGATGGCTGACGACACCGCCCCCACCGAGCTCATCGCTGGAGTCATCCATGAGGCGGATGAGTGCCCCGACATCTTCGAGAGCGAGAGCCTCGAACTCGCGCGGGACATCGTTGACGCCCTCACCAGCGCAGGCTTCAGCATCACGCCTATCGCCAGCCAGGGGGAGTGATGGTCTACCGCGCTCCACGAGCCAAGCTGACGAAGAAGTATCGCGTCGACCCCGACGACATCCGTCTCTTCAGCCAAGACGGCACCATCTGGACGCAGCCGATGTGGACCTCCGACCGGCAGCGCGCAGACTACTGGCTGGTGTTCGACGAGGAGACCCGCAAGTCCGAACATGCCCTCGACTCGCGTGTGGCTCGCGAGGTCATCCACCGGATGCTCCAGCAGCGTGAGACGACCGATTCGGACGCCTGACCTTCCTCTCGGCCCTGGAGTCCCTTCCGGGGCCACCCCATCAACGGCCCACCCTGCCGGCCCCCCTCGGAACCGCCGTCTGTGATCGCCAGGGCGTGGCGCAGCACCATGTCCCCCATGTACGCGGCGACCGCCACCTCAGCCGCCGTCGCGGCTGCGGTTACTTCCCGGCACTCCTCGACGCTGAACTTCACCTTCACGCTGTGCGAGCGGCCCGACGAGATATACGCCCGACGCCGAGCCAGTCTCGGCACTGCTCGGGCCGCCGGCCCACCAGCACTCACGGACCGCCTTTTGCGCCATCGGCTCCGGACAGTTGCCTCAAAACTCCGACATACACATCCGGACACCGACCGGCTCACGTGGTGTTGAGCGCGGAGATGGTGTCAGTGAGCCGTGCGGAACAGATGTCAGTTGGGAGGGGCGAGACCGCGCCTGGATGGGGTAGCAGCACCCCTGGTGATGGACCTTGCTGGAGATTCGCGCCAAGAACTTCACCGAGCATCTGTCCAGGGACCGGCTACGATGATCCCAAACTCCACAGCAGCAGCGTCTTGTAGCTGCTGGACACGGCGATGGTCTTGCCGTTCAGGGTACCGACCGCCACCGCCAAGACTTTGTCGGTGTGGCCGGTGAGGAGCTCGCCGAGCTGTTTTCCGGTGGCCAGGTCCCACACCCGCAGCGTCCCGTTGCCGCCGGACACGGCGATGGTCTTGCCGTTCAGGGTACCGATCGCCACCGCCGAGACGTAGCCGGTGTGGCCGGTGAGGGGCTTGCCGAGCTGTTTTC
>NZ_JBSFNK010000028.1:35037-117608 GCF_053587055.1 Nonomuraea sp. NPDC003707
TGTACCGATCGCCACCGCCGAGACGTAGCCGGTGTGGCCGGTGAGGGGCTTGCCGAGCTGTTTTCCGGTGGCCAGGTCCCACACCCGCAGCGTCCTGTCGATGCTGCCGGACACGGCGATGGTCTTGCCGTTCAGGGTACCGACCGCCACCGCCCAGACGGGGCCGGTGTGGCCGGTGAGGAGCTCGCCGAGCTGTTTTCCGGTGGCCAGGTCCCACACCCGCAGCGTCCTGTCGTTGCTGCCGGACACGGCGATGGTCTTGCCGTTCAGGGTGGTACCGACCGCCACCGCCAAGACTTCGCCGGTGTGGCCGGTGAGGGGCTTGCCGAGCTGGGTGGCGGTGGCGATGGGGTGGTCGTCGGGTTTGGAGTCGGCGTCATGCAGCACGAGGGGAATGATCACACCGGCGGCTGCCCCGGCGGCTGCGACGGCCGACAGGGAGACTAGGACACGGCGCCGGGACAGGGGGGAAGGGTTTTCGGCCGGCGCGGGCGAAGGCGTGAGAGGAACAGCCGGAGAGACTGGTTCGGGGACGGCCGGTTGAGCGTCGGCGAGGTAGGGATCCAGGGTCGTTGTCGGAGAAGGGCCTGAAACGCGCAGAGGATCATCGGCCGGTTGAGCCGTGTCTTCATCTGCGGGCTCTGCTACGGGGTTTGTGGATTCCGGCATTCGCTCGACTCTGAACTCCCGCGTGGCTTCCGGCGCCTCGTCTTGTGCCGGAGTCGGTTGTGCGGCGGGCAGAGAATCCTGCGGGGGCAGATCGGAATGGCCCGGCTGTGGAGAGTCGATGGCGGTCACCGGTCTGGAGGGGCTTAGAGGGATGGCGGCCGCGTTGCGGGCGAAGACGATCCTGGTCGCCTGGCCGGTGGCTCGGCTGGTCGGCAACGGCTTGCCATCGCGGGTCAGAGCGTCCAAGGCGGCGTAGAAGATCGGCTCCAAGGCTAGGTCTGGGCCCTCCCCCGCGATCCCCGCCTCGATGACATCGACCAAGTACTGGGTGAAGTAGGTCTGCGGCGTGGGCGCTGCGGTGTCGGTGTCGTACCAGGCGGTGGCGAACTCCCCGGCGGCGGCCAGCGTGTAAGCGCCGGTACCGCGGGTGTGGTCCAGCATGTCGGGGGCGGTTAGGGAGCCGGGGCCCTCAGCGGCCAGTCCCGCGTAACAGCAATCCAATATCACGATCTTGGTTCGGGCGCGGCTGCTGACCAGGGCATGCCGCACTGCATCGAAGGGCAGGCTGGTGGTTCTGCGCCGGGTGGCTTCCTTACGGGAGTCCACCAACCCCAGGCATAAGGTGTCGAAGGGGTCGACCTGGCCGTGGCCCACGTAGTAGAACAACGCGACGTCCTTGGCGGGTTCGAAAAGTTCTACCAGCCGGTCGGGCAGATCGCCGGGCTGCCTGACGTCGGAGAGCACCGAGATCCGGTCGGCGGGCCAGGCGCACAGCGGGCCGGTGAGCACAGAGGTGAAACGAGCCAGACTGTTGAGCGCGGCCTTCACCGGCGGCAGATGCGTGTAGGTGCCCACCCCGATCAGGACCGCCCGGGACCGGGAGAAATCCCGCAGAAGGTCAGGCATTGAGGAACGTGTCGACGATGCTCTGGATGTCGTCGGCGTTCTTGGCGTTCACCGTGATCTCTTTGCCCTCGGTCTTCAGGGTGAGCTCGATGTCGGAGCGACGCGAGCGGATGAACTCCGGCAACGTCTTGATGGCGACCGCCAGCATCCCGCCGCTGCCGGCCAGAAGCATTAGCGCATCCGCCGCACCCTGTTCACCGGGCCCGGGCGTGCCCGCCACCTGCTCGACCTGGATACCGGTGACCCGTTCCAGCCAGCCGCGCAGCGACCGAAGCTGTGACAGGTCAGAGACCGTGATCTGAACGCCGGGTCCCGCCTGGCGGCCTTCCGTGACGGACATGACTTCCTTTCTCGCAAGACCCCGAGCCATATAGACCAGTCCTTTCAGGAAATGGCCCTTCTGTGAAGTAACCTGGCAGGGTGCCTGCCCCAACTCCCAGCTCGACCTCTCCACGCGAGGACCAGGATAACGCCAACATCACTTCACGAAAGGTAATCCGGCTTTCCGATGATGTCGCCAGCCCCGAGGACAGCCTGACCGCCTGGGCCGACCGCTACCTCGCCCTGGCCGTCCGCGGGGTGCGCTCCGACGAGGTCGCCGCCAAGATCACCCGTCATGTGCGGCGCTTCATCGCCTGGCTCACCGACGGCCTCGGCCACGACCGGCTGCCGGCCGTCACCCCGCGCGAGATCACCGCCTGGCGCGACCACCTGGCCGCCGCCGGTAACCGCACCAAGGACGGCACCCCCGCCCCGATGGCGCCGGCCACCGTCAACAACCACCTGGCCCACCTGTCGGCGCTGTTCACCTGGATCGGCGCCCACGCCCCGGCCGGGCTGCTGCGCCACGGCGATCCGACCAAGAACGTCGCCCCGCTGCGGCTGCCCGCCCCCACCGTGCGGGCCCTGACCGGCAGCCAGGTCCGCACCGTCAAGAACGTGCTGGACCGCATCGAGGACTTCCACCAACTGACCGGCCGCCGCCACCGCAACGCCGCCCGCGCGGTCCACCGGCACGCCCGTCCGCTGCGCGACCGCGCCATCGTGCACCTCATCCTCGGCACCGGGCTACGCCGCGCCGAGGTCGTCGGCCTCGACCTGGCCCAGCTCGACCCGCCCACGCCGGCGGAGTTGCGACGGGTCAAGAAGGCCCGCCTAATCGACGTGCGCGGCAAGGGCCGCACCAGCCGGACCGTCTTCCTCGGCCGTGACACCCGCCAGGCGCTGGCCGACTACCTGGAGCAGGAACGCGTCGGCGACCTCGACGCCGAGTCGGCCGCGCTGTTCCTGGCCGCCTCCTCCATCACCGCCCGCCGGCCCGGCGGCCGGCTGTCCCCGCGCTCGATCAACACCATTGTCGGTGAGATCGGTCGCCTGCACGACGCCCAGAGCGGCGACCGCGAGCGTGACCTGGGTACGCTGCGGCCGCACGACCTGCGCCACACCTTCGGCTATCTGCTGTCGGAGGCCTCCGGCCACAACCGCGCCGAGTTGGAGCGCCGCCTTGGCCACGCCAACGACCGCTACCTGCGCCTGTACACCAATCCGCCGGACGACATCGCGGCCGGCCTCGTGGAAGGTTTCTGACTGCTCGCAGCGGCGCGAGGTCCGCGCCCCGTCCGCCGCCCGCTCCTTCCGTACATCTCTGAGGTGGCCGACTTTCCGTAACTGGCTTGCTACCTTCCGGCAGGGGTGCGACGCTCGCAGAAAGTGGTGCTTGCGCCACACTGAGCCAAATGTGAGCCCCGGATCGCTGGGAGGCCAGCGTGCCGAAGCGGGTTGATCCTGAACAGCGGCAAGTCGCCGTGGCGCGGTTGGAGCAGCTGCGCTCGAGTGGGACCTTGACGAGCGGGCATGTCCGGCTGGCCGCCTCCGGGCTGGGGGTCGACGAGCGCACGGTATGGCGATGGATCAGCCAGGACGGGCCCGGCGCACGCGCGGCCCGCCCCGGCAAACAGCCCTACCAGCTGAGCGAGACCGACCGAGAAGCTTTCGCCTACTACCGCGGCAACATCAGTGCGGTCCACCGAGCACGTACCGCCGCCGTGGCCGGCGACGGACTGGCGGCGGGCGTCCCGGTGCCGGACTTCCTGCGCCGGGGATGGGCCCAGGCCCGGCCGCTGGCCTTACGCACCATGCAGGAGGCCTTCGCCCGCGAGCTGCGCCCCGCCGAACGCGCCGCCTGGCGCGACGGCGAGCAGGGGCGTCGGGCCGCACCTGATCGCCGCCTGGGACCCCTTCGAGCCTGACCCGGCGCGCACCGACGCGACACTCGACGACCTGGCCGCGCACCTCAACCGTCCGGCTCGGGCTGCCGCCCGGCCGCTGCTTCGGTACGTCTGGCACTGCACCGCGCTGACCGCACGCCACGACCGGCCCCTCACCGACACCACCTGGGCGTGGATCGCCACCCGCCTCGTCGACGCCGCCGGCATCGCCCCGTTCGGCGACGTCGGAGCCTGCCGGTGGATCGCGCTCCGGCATGCCCGCGATCACATCCACCTGGTGGCCACCCTCGCCCGTCAGGACGGACGAATCCCGGAGATGCACGGCAACTGGTACCGGATGCGGGAAACATGCGACCGGATTGAAGCCGAACTTGGGCTGGCCCACACCCGCCCTGGCCATTCGTGAAGCGGCGTGGCAGGTGCAGGCGCGTCGGGTACTGACATCAAGCCCGCGCGAGGACTGACAGGAACTCCGCGTTTCCACTGACAGAATCTCCGCGCTCAACAGCGGGAACCGCCGCAGAAGATCACCAGGCCAGCCCCTTTATGCAGCAAGATAGGCGTTAGGTGGCACCTAAAGGCCCCCGAGGTCTTCCGACAATCAGCTTTACGCGAGCAAACTCCTCATGTTGGTGTTGTGTAACTCGGCCTTTGAGAGAGGAGTTCGTTGTGAGGCAGGCTGGCGCTACTCCTCCTGACAGGGCCGTTCCGGATGTACTTCCGCCCCAGACTGGGCGGCGTCGACGGGTCAGTGGTGGGCGCTCGCGTCAGGTCCGGGTCAGGATGTCGATCGAGGAGAGAAAGCTCGTTGAGGAGCGCGCGTCACGTCTGGGAGTCACGATGGCGCGGTTGCTGGTCGAGTCGGCCTTGAGTAGCGGCGGGCTTGGCATCACAGAACGGCGCACGTTGACGTTGGAGCTCATGGCATTACGCCGGCTGATCAGCAGCCTCAGCGTCAACCTGGACGAACTGCGCCGGGTGGCGGCAACCGCGGGCGCCGACGCCACAGTGTGGGAGCCGACCTCAACGGCGGTCGCGCACGCCGCCAACCGGCTGAGCCGAGCCCTTGAACCTTTCGCGGCGAGCGCCCGGCCGGCCGAAGCGAGCAGGCCGTGAACGGCAAGGTCAGTCTGCCGTACGGGAATGACCTTCCTGGGCTGCTCGACTACCTGTTCGGGCCCGGCAGGAGCGACGAGCACCGCGACCCGCATCTCGTGGCCTGCGCCGAGCACGTGAACCTGGAAGGCGAGCCACGCCTTGCCGAGGCTGGCCAGCTTCATGCTGCCAAGCTGGAGCTGGATGCCCCTCGCACGCTTCTCACGCGCAGCCTGGTCGGGGACTATGTCTGGCACTGCTCGCTCAGCCTGCCACCAGATGATCGACGCCTGTCGGACGCGGAGTGGGGGCAGATCGCTCGGGAGATCGTGCGGCGACTGGGCTTCGATGACCCGTCATCCGGTAAGGCTCCGTGCCGGTGGATCGCGGTTCATCACGGCCTGTCCGCCGGCGGAAACGACCACATCCACGTGGTGGTGAACCTCGTCCGCGAGGACGAGACGCGCGCTTCGACGTTCCGTGATTGGACCAAGCTCAGCCGGGCGTGCGCCGATCTCGAACGCGCCTATGGCCTGCAGGTGGTCGACGGCCGGCCCGGCGCGGGGTTGCCTGGGCTGACACGAGCTGAGCTGGAACGCGCTCAGCGGGAGGGCCGAGACGAGCCTGACCGGCTCAGGTTGGCCCGCCTGGTGCGCGCGTGCGCGACGACGGCCGGCGGGGAAGCGGAGTTCGCGCGACGGCTCCAGCAGGCCGGCGCGCTCGTGCACGCCCACCGCCTCGATGGGCGAACGGTCGGCTATGCCGTGGCGCTTCCCCGTCCAGGTGAGGGGCCTCCGGTCTGGTACAGGGGCAGCAGCCTTGCCGCTGATCTGGCCTTACCGCGCTTGCGACAACGATGGGAGCTGTCCATGGGCGTCCCCACTCCTTCGGTACGAGCGGGGACGGAACGAGGCAGCTTGCCGGAGACGGTCACCTACCACGGTCGTACCTGGGAGCAGGCCGCCCAGGTCGTGGCTTCGGTTCGGCAGCGGCTCGGCGCCGTCCCTCCCGACGACGTAGACGCCTGGGCGGCCGTGGCCAGGGACACGGCCGGACTGCTCTCGGCCTGGTCCGAACGCCTGGAGAAGAGGTCCGGACCGCTGGCGCGCGCCGCGAACATCTTGGCGTATTCGGCGCAGACACGGCGCGGCACCCCGCGAAGCCCCCGCCGCTCGGCGGTGCTAGACCTGCGCGGTGTCGCCGTCGTCATCGCTCAAGCCTCCACCCAGGGACAAGGCGCTGTCGGGCAGGTGCTGCTGCTGCGCCAGATCACCCGGCTGATGGAGGCGATCCACGATGCGCACATCGCCCGGGGCCAGGCCCGGCAGGCGCGGCTGCTCGCCGAGGTCGCCCACCACCAGTTGGCGACCCTTCACCATCGCCCACAGCATTCCTCCCCCTCGACGGTCGGCGTGCGACAACCTCGCTCGGCCGCTCCGACGGCCGAGCCGGTCCCGCGCCGCCAGAGCGGCGCCGACGAACGGAGCGTGATCAGCAGATGAGCGAATCCGACGAGGTGATCGGCTCCGTCCGGGACACGCTGCGCACCCTGCTGTCGGCGGCGACGGAGGTGGCCACCGCTCTGGCGCATCAACGAGCCGCGGCCGCGCAGCAGGCACAGGCAGCCGACGAGGCCGCCGGCGCGGCCTACCGGGAACGCATGAACGCCTTGTACCGGGTGGATGAGGTGCTGCTGCGCGAGGTATGGCGGGACCGCTGGTGGACGCGAGTGGCCAACCGCCCTGACCGGGTCAGCGACATGTGGGAGCGGGCCTCCTCCTGGGCTCCGATCCAGCCATACGCGCAGGCCACCCTGCAGCACATGCGCGAACAGATCGCCGAACGGTTCGGGCTGGAGCTGGCGCCCGTGCCGATGAACGGCGACCTGGCGCGGCTCCTGGCGGCGCCGGGCGCGGGCCAGGCGGCCGCGGAGGCGGAGTACGCCCCGCCGCCGGAGCGGGTGGTGAATTTCCAGATCATGGCGAAGGCTCGCGGCCCTGCCGAGCAGGATCAGCGGGTGACCGGTGCACGCGGCGTCGTGATCGGCGAGGGCGTGCCGCTGGAGTTGTTCGCCGCCGAGCAGATCGTGGCGCTGGCGCGGACGCAAGCCAACGGTTGGGACCAGCCCGCCCGCTACGTCATCACGCTGACGCAAGGTGAGGGCCCTCACGAGCGGCATCTCCTCACACTCGATGGCGGGCGGGCGCCCAGAGTCATCGAACGTATCGCCGCGCGTCGCGCACGCATCATCGCTGGGCAGGAAACGGCGCCGCCGGATGAGCGAATCGACGCGTGGTTGTCGGAACGGCGCCGACTCCACGATCTGATCCGGCAGCACGATCCGCGGCTGGATCGTGCCCGAGAGCAGCTGCGCGGAGAGCGAGAGGCCCGCGGCGTCAGTGCCCCAGGGGCCGCCGTCGGCGCGGAAACAGAGGGCGGCACGTCGTCCACCATCCAGCCAGACGTGGAGACGCTGAGGCGGCAACTGGCTCATGCCAACATGCAGTTGCGGGCATGCGAAGCCGAGCTTCGCGGAGAAGATCCCGACCATGTTTTCCAGGCGGCCATGCTGGTGAGGGACCTGGATGACGCCTGGTGGGAGACCGCTAGTCCGAAAGAGATCGCGGGCGTGTGGGGCGTGGTCGAGCAGTGGAAGCCGGGCGCCACGCAGGCGGGCATGCTCGCTCACCTGCGGGGGCGTCTGGCCGCCCTGACGGGTGCCGCTGTCGCCTCGACCGCCACGCGCGGCGAGGTGCTGGTACAGCTCGAGCTGTACGAGGCGTACGCACGAGGCCGCCCGGCCTACGAGTACGCCATCCTCCGCCCCGGCAGCCGATACGAGGGCGAGATCAACACGGTTCGCCGCGGGGTAGTGACGGTCGAGGCCGGCGAGAACACCAAGGACGCGGCACGCCGGGTCATGAACGCCTGGCTGAGCGAGATCAACGCGCCTCATCCGCGCCTGTACTCGTTGCGCCTGGTCGACGCGGACAACCGCGCCATCACCTTGACCCAGGCCGAGCTCGCTCAACACTCTGCCACCGCCGCCCCCGGCCCGGATCCGGCCTCGTCGCCCGCTGGCCCCACGGTCCCCAGCGCGCCCGCCGTCGACGAGCTGGCTCCGACCGCCGCCCCGGCCTCCACCTCCGCCTCCGACCTTGCTCAGCAGGCGCCAGAAGATGCGCAGCTCGCACGGACGATCGCCACGGTGCCCGCCGGTTTCGTTGGCAGCCCGCGCGAGCGGCTCACGCTGGCGCAGAATCGCGCTACGCCCGCCAAGCAGCCCCGTTCCAGCAAGGCGCCCCAGCGGCGGCGAGATCTCGAACGCTGACCAAGGCCGCAAGGCGGCTGCCGAGCACCGCATCGGCACCGCAACCATCAAATTTCACGTTAAGGGCCTACTAAACGGCATATTGACATCGCCATTAACCACTCATGACAGCTACTGTCTTGTCTCATCGTTCAGACCGTCATCATCGGCCTGAGCTCGTCGTCGCATCATCGCAACGCCTGTTGCAGGAAGGCGCCTATGGCACCGGACAACCTGTGGCCCGACCACGGCCTCACCCTTCGCGGGGACCAGGTACCGGCCGCCACCTCAGTCGTCGACCTTGCGCTTCCACGACTCCGATTGGCACCGGATGCGCCAAATCGGTAGGGGTCCGGTCACCGCTTTGCTGCTGCGGAAAGCGTGACCGGACCCCAGCCCCCGCCAGTGTCCTGTTCAACGCTGGCACCCGTGCCCGGCGCGCATACCGCTGCCTGCCGACGCATCGAAGGAGGCAACGTGCGCCCTTGCACTCCGCGGGATCAAGGCACGCGGCGGCCATGACCGAGACTCAGTTCAGGCCCACCCCCTCTGGCCGCAGCCTGCTGCGGAGAGTTCGCCAGGCCATCACCGCCGGACTCCAGCGCGCCGAGCAGATCGTCAACGATCGCCGCCAGCGCGGCCAGCGCGCCCGCACGGCCGGCCCCGCCGAGGTCCGCCAATTCAGTCTCGAACTCACCGCCGAGCACCAGCTTGCGCTCCCCTACATGCGCCAGCCCTACCAGGAGCAGTGGTGGGAGCAGGCCACACCGGAACGCATCGGCGCCGCCTGGGAGATCACCGCCAGCTGGGCGTGGCTCGGCGAACCATACGCCGAAGCCGCGCTGCGTCATCTGCGCGATCAGACGGCTCAGCTGTACGGCATCGCCATCGATCTGTCCACGCCCGCCCGGGACGTGGTCGAGCTTCTCGCCCGCGCGGCCACCTCTACGCTGGCCCGCCGCACCGATCCCGGGTACGCCACCGTCAGCCTGGCCGTACGCGATACCAGCCGCAACACCGTCATCGCACATCAGCTCGACCTGCCCCTGCCGCCCGGGATCCCACCCGAGCAGGTCGCGGCCGAGCACCTGCAGCGCTACGTCGGCACACTGGCGCAGATCAACGGCCAGCCCGCCGACCACCTGATGACCAGCCGCTACCAGGTCGAGCTCCATCACGGCCCGACCATCACCGGCCCGCCCGTGGCCACGGTCAGCGCCGACCAAGCCCGCCAGGTCCATCAGCACATCCTCGACTGGCGCGCCCACGTGCTGGCAGGAACTCACATCGTCCCGGTCAGCCCGGCAGAGCTGAGACAGGCCCTGCTCGCCGAACAACACCGGCTCGAACTCCTCATCACCCAGCATCGAGATCGAGCCGCCGAGCACACCATCCCCGAGCTGGCCGCCGATCAGCTGACGTTCGCCGCGCAAGCCGAGCAGGAGCTGAACTACACCCGGCTGCGCCTGCACGCCTCCGACGCCGAACAGCGCGGCGAGAATCCCGCCCACGTCTACCAGCAGGCGGTGTTGCTGGAACGGCTCACCAACGAGTGGTGGCGCGACGTGAGCATCGACGAAATGGTCAGCGTGTGGCGCTACGTCACCGGATGGCAAGACGGCCAGGCCCGGCAGACGATGCTGGCGCGCCTGCAGGAGGGCATGTACGCCGCGTGGGGCGTGGTGGTGCTCGCCGGGGCATCGGCCGACCAGGTGCGCGACATCGTCGGGCCGCGCATCCGCGAACGTGACGACCACGCCGTGGCCGCCATGCGCGCCCGTGTCCGCCGCTCTCCCTCCAACGGGGCCTCGACGGCCTCACCTCCTTCTCCCGGCGCTGCCGCCCCCTCCTCGCGGATGGCGGAGCCGCAGCCGGGCGCCGCCGGTCAGGACAGCGAGGTCGCCACCCCGCGCGCGCAGCAGCAGCCCGATCCGGAACCTGACCCCACCGCGAGCACGCCGCCGCGGACAGCCGCACATTCCTCGAACGGCACCAGCAACGCCGACCAGGCAGCCCCACCAGCGAGTTCCAACGTGCTCCAGCAGCACGGCCTCCAGCAGCACGGCCAAGACGATCTCAACGTCAGGAACGACGTCATCGGAGACGACCTGGTCGTCAACGGCGACGGCGACGATGGCACCACCTCTCGAAACGGCGAGGTCGCTGCCCAGCGGATCCGCCTTGAGCCCACCAAGCCACCTCGCAGCGCGACACGCCCATCGCCCGCGCCCCAGCCTCACCCCGTGCCGGCTCCTCCTGCGCCGGACGTGGCCGACGATCACAGCCTGCTCGGGGACGGTGGGGCGACGCCGAGCCAGGCCGCCGCTGCCAGCCAGACTGGCCAGGCCGACGGAGACCATCACGTCCCAGCCGCCGCGAACGGGCAGCCCCAGCCGGGCCGACACCAGCAGCAGGCGGAGCAGGACGGACGGCAAGCCGCCACGGCCAGTACGGCTGCCACTGTCAATCCCGCAGCCCTCATGGACCTGGACACCGCCGAGGTCCTGCTGTCCAGAGGCTCCTATTTCATGGCCGAACTCGTCCTCAGCCGGGACGATCCCGCTACCTTGTCGCGGCTGATCAGCGGCGCCAGCGCGGGTGCCGGCGTCGGCGGGTCCCTCAGTTCTCCAACGTGGCGCTCTTTTAGCGTGCGCCGGCAAGGCCTGCGCATCGAGGCGGGAGACGCACCGAACCGCCGTATCCACGATCTGACATGGGCCCAGCTGCACCGGTGGATCCAGCCCGGACTGAGGGGCGACCATGCCGCCAACTTGACCAAGGCCAGCACACTCAGCAGCCGGTACAGGTGGCTGGCCGATACCTACACGCTGATGGGGGAGTCCGCCCTCCACCGGGCTGTGCTCGCGGAACTGGAGGCAATAGGGCACACCGCCCAGAACGGCATCATCCGAGATGCCCTCGCCGTGCATCAACCGAACCTCCATCTGGACCCCTTCCCGGGGGAGACGTCAAGCGGGCGAGCGCGGCTTGACGAGCTGGCCGACGCCATTGCCGCAGTCGCACGACACCCGACCCCTGTTTTTGATCTTCAGTCGGGCAGCGTCATCCTGGCCCCCGGCTATCAGCTGAGTCCCATGCGTGTGATCACGGTGGAGGAGGCCGCCGACCGGTACGATATCCACGGGGTACTCCCTGACGGCCGCCGCGTCGTACATCCCTGGCACAAGCCGTCCGATCCGGCAGATACCGCGCCGGTCACCACGCTGACTTTGCCGCGCTCGTTGGCAACGCTGGCCGACCCGGCAGCCCCCGCCGTCCCCGCCGTCGAGCCTGCCCGTGCGGAAACCGCCCCTGCCAGCACGGCCGGCGCCGTCCCGGATACCGACCCCAGCGGCGATCGGCTCGCAACGGCCACCGCCCACCACGAGCAGAGCGAAGCTGCCCCATCGGGGTCGTCTGACCAGGCCGATTCCCTCCCGCCGTCCAGCGAGCAGCCGGCAAGCGCCGGTCCGGGAGGCGAGCCCGCATCCCGGTCCTCGACGTCGGTCGTGCCCCCCGCCGACCAGCGGCCGACCGCGAGCGCCCCTTCGCCCGCCAACCGCGCCGCCACAGTGCCACGGCGGTTCACCGCTGCAGAAATCGGGGAGCAGCTCAAGCGCTTCACCGCCACGTGGTTCTGGCAGCTGGTAGAGGCCGTTCAAAGCCCTGACCCGGCCCAGGCCCTTGATCGGTTCGGCCGCAAGACCGTGGGGATCGGCGGGCTTGGCGGCACCGTCCATCACACGCGGGCCGGGCTACGGGTAGAGGTGAACGACGCCAACGGGCAGCCGGTCCGGCGCGAGATGCTGATCAAGTGGGCGGATCTGGCCGATAAGTGGATCCGGCCGGCACTATCCAACCCGCGGATGGTCGTGCTCGGCCGCGCCGAAACGTTGTACCAGCACTACAGACGCGGTTTGGAAGCGTTTGAACTCCTGGGCCAGCGGCCGTTTCAAGATCAGGCGATCGACGAGTTGAGCGCGATGGCCGAACGTGCTCGCGACGACATCGTGGTTGCGGCCATCGCGCGCAACAGCGCAGCCGCGACGCAGCAGACCTTGTTCGAGCCCGACCGGCACACGCCCCCCGCCGAACCCGCGCCGCGCTCCATCGACGATGCCGAACTGCCCTCGCTGCTGCACCGCCTTGACGAGCTTGAAGCTGTCGTTCCGAAAACGTGGGAGGAGTCCCCGCCATTCGACGACCTCAGCCTTGGTGATGCTGTCGGCACGCTGGACGGTCACGGGCTGCTGATTCTCGACGAACCACCGCGCCGCCACGACACTCACCTGGAGCTTCGCGGCAGGCTGTTGCAGCGCGAGTGGGGCACACCGGTCAGCGAGCCGCACACCCTGCATCTCGACGCTGACGAGGTATCGGTGGCGGTGGTCCGGCTGCCCCGGCTGCCGAACCTCGCAGTCGACCGGCAAGAGCGGGAGAGCTCGCCGGCGGAGCCGCACGCCGAGGCCGCCATGGACACAGGCGCTCAAACGGCCGGGCTGCCAGCCGCGGAGCCTGCCTTGCCGGCCGCGGTGGAGACTCCCGCCCCGGCGCCCGGCCAGGCCGCCGCCGAGCCAACGGCAGGCCAGGAGTTGGAGGCGCTGGTTGCCGAGCACTTCGGCAAGAAGTTCCTGTCCGGCCACCCGGCGGCCCAACGCTCGGCCATGCGGCATGTGATGCCGGTGGCGCGCATCCTGCTCGAACGGGCCCTTCAGCACGAGGGGCTACAGGCCGCCCGCGCCACGATGATCTCCGATGAGGTGCTGGCGTCGGAGGATTTCACCGAGCGCATCCTGTCATTCTGGGTAGCGGATCAGTTCCGTCACCCGGCCGAGACCGGGATACCGGCCAGCTTCGCGAACCTGTTCTACGAGATTTCAGCAGTTCAAGACGCCTTCATCAGGAAGCTCCACGCGTGCGTCCAGCAGGCTGCGCCCGTCCCGCCAGCGCCGGCAGAGCAGGACCTCCCGCCTGGTGTGCTCATCCCCACGCCCGAGTCGACCACGAACACCATCCTGCACGGCCTGTATCAGGCAGGTATCCGATATGGGGTACACCACGAGCAGGACGGTCGTGTCCTGGTCGAGGTTATCCGGGACGGCGCCAGGCTACCGCCGGACGTGGCGGCCGCCCGCTACCTGCCTCACCTCGGCATCGCTCCCGGCGAGGTCACCGCCGACGACATGGCGCGGGCGATGCAACGGCTCGGCGCGCCCTGGGTGGCCCAGCTAGTCGAATCGATCACGACTCCCGGCGCGGCCCGGCCCTCGCAGTTCCGGCACGCCAGTGGGCGGCGCCTCCCACACGAAACCGATCCCGGCGCTGTCGAAGACATCGAGGTGTCGGCGGGCGGTTTGGCTGTGCAGGTGCAGACGCCCGGCGGTGCTCGAACCGGCCGGTGGGGCTGGAAACGGCTCGGCCAACTGGTCTCACGCGGCTTGACCGATACCCGGACCGCGATCCTGCGCGAAGGCCGCGCGCTTCTCCAGCATGTCCAGGACGCGCAGAAGAACCGCCCGCGTGACAACGACCCTGTCCGGAACGCAGCCGAGGAACTCGCCCAGCTGCTGGCCGCGCACACGAACCGGCTCTTCACCGACGCGCTGCAACCCGAGCCGCTGGTTCCTCCGACTGACGGCGGCCCGGCCGAGGACGCGGCGGACACGATCGATGAAGCCACGCTGACACGCATTCGGCACTTGGCTGCCGAGTTGCTCCCGCAGGTGTCCCCGCCTCCGTCCGAGCCCGGCCCGCCCAGCAGCGACGCGCCAAAGGACACCGCCCGGCAAGACGACCAGGAATCCGCCGACGACGCTCGCGTGGCCCCACCAGCGGAACCGACTGAAGCGGCGCAACCCGATTCCGGCGGCCCAGGGCAGGACACCCAGCCCCAGACGGCCCCGCCGCCCGCCGCCCCGCAGAGGACGGGCACCGGCAAGGCCCGGCCCGCCAGGCCGCACCGTGCGGCCGCACCAGCGCCGATGTTCATCGCGCACGCCTACAACGCAGCTGGAGCGCTGGCTTTCACCCAGAGCAACGAAGCCAGCGCGGAAGCCGCGCAGGCCACGGCCGAGCACTGGGCCAAGGTTCATAACGGCTCGTGGGAGGTCATCCACGCCAGTCGCGCGCAATTCGACCACTGGGCGCGCGGCGACCACAGCCAACCCGTACAGGGCATGGTCGTGGCCACCGGCCGGCCGCAGACCGCCGAGCCGAAGGAGGTCGCGCCGCCAGCCGAGCCTGCGGCCGTGCCGCAGCAGAGCGCCAGCCCCGGCTCCCCCGCGGCATCCACCTCACCCCCGGCGCCCGCTCCCGCGCTGGAGGACCCGGCATCCCAGCCGGAGGCCGGAGCCCT
The DNA here is from genome assembly GCF_053587055.1 of Nonomuraea sp. NPDC003707. Taxonomy (NCBI): domain Bacteria; kingdom Bacillati; phylum Actinomycetota; class Actinomycetes; order Streptosporangiales; family Streptosporangiaceae; genus Nonomuraea; species Nonomuraea sp. NPDC003707. The sequence goes on from NZ_JBSFNK010000028.1 coordinate 49,601, forward strand.
GTTCGACCCGGCGGACGTGATCGTTGACCGGCCCGACACGGCAACGGAACGATCGGCGCCCGCCGAAGATGGCAACCACACCAGCGTGGGCCAGCCGCACACGCCCGCAGCCGACGCGCCACCAGTTGCCGCCAGCGAGCCAGCTGACCAGCCAGCCGCCGGTGACGCCGCCGACCCGCTCGCGCCGTTGCGCCAACGCCTGCGCGCGCTGGCCCAATCCCCTCGGGCAAGTGCGTCACGCAACGCCCGGGTCCGAGCACGGCTGGAGACCATCGCCGACAGCCCCAGCCTGACGGTCAGCCCCGACGGACACCTGGTGGTCTTCCAGGATGGCGGCGCGTACGGCATCGCCACCACGCACGCCGGTGACGACGTGGTGCCGAACGTACTGCTCAAGAACCGGCCGGAGAGCGAAGTCGTCGAGTTGGCCCACCTGGTCGAGAGCCAAGCTCGAGACCGTGACGGGCGGCCGTTCCCCTGGCACGCCGAAATTTTCCGGGAGGCCGTGGAGTCGTGGACCTCGGCGGAGGGTCTGGCCCTGCGCGATGCCGTCGTGCACATCGTTGCCAACCACGACCGCACCCACGAGCGCCACGACGCTCTTGCCGTCGTACTGGACAACGAGCGCATCTGGACCGCTCACCACGCCAGGGAGGGGCGCCACCGCGGCCCCATCAAACCGGACGAGATCGTACGCGGCGACCGGCTGCGTATCGCCCGGCCGCGAGCCGGCCGCTGGGACCCCGAGATCATCGAGGGCATCGCCATCAGGCCGCCCCACCGCGACTCGAACGGCATCGTCGTCGACCTGCGCACCGTTGAGGGGCCGACCCGCCCGGTTCACCTGACCGCCGATGATGGCATCTTGCGGATGGGTGATCTGTGGGCTCTGCCCGACAGCGGCCCCTCACCCACAGCCGAGCTGTCCGCTCACGATGCGGGCACGCCCACCTCGCAGACGCCACCTGCCCCGGCTCCTGCAGAACCGCATGCGGCTGCGGACCAGGAGAATGCCGTTCCATCTGGCACGCGCGGCCTCGCCGAGGACAGCCCGTGGGGTGGACCGCTGCGGCCCGAACGCATCCTGCATGCCGACGACACTCCACTGACCGTACGAGGTCAGGGTGAGGACGGCGATCAGAGTCGGCCCGCGGTCGCCAGCGGAGCGCTTCCTGCCGCCGATGCCGACCTCGCGCCCGGCCTGCATCAGGTGGTGCGCTGGTCGGACGGCAGCTATGGGATTGTCGCGCCCGCTCTGATCAGCCGGGAATCCATCGATCCGTATGCAGGCATGACGCCGGAGCAGGCGCTTCGTTGGCTTGCCTTCGACAGGGCCGAAGCTGACGGCAACCCCGTCGCCTACCTGCCCGCCGACCGTGTCGTGGTCGGCGACGTCATCCAGGTCCCGCGTGGTCCCCGCTCCCGCACCATGGACGCGCACGAGGTGCTGGAGGTAGCGCCCAACAACCCCACCCTGCCCGGCGTGATCACTATCGTCACTCGGACAGGACCTCGGGCGACGAAGAAACGCGCCTACCCCCGGCAGGGCGCGAACACCCCCTTCCCCGCCGTGGGCGTGTTCGCCCCAGCCCAGCATCCCAGCCTGCAGGCCACCTCCGGCGCGGCCGCGTCCGAGAGCGATCGGCTGCAGCAGGTGTGGCACGAGCTTCATGGATGCGCCGATCCCTCCCAATGCGCGGCCCCTCTCGGCCAGGAGCAGGCCGACAACCTGCGCTATGCGATGGACATCCACACCTCGCTGGCCGAGCAGGACCCCGGCGGCGGCCGATTCCAGCTGACCTGGGATAGCGAGGCGGCCAGCATCGGCGTCTCCTGGCAGCGTGGCCGCGCCGCCGCCTGGACGATGTTCGTCACCACCGGGGCTGGCGTGTTCCCCGTGTTCGTCGGCCGGCGATGGGCGGACGTCTCGCTCGGGTTGAACGGTGCTCCACCAGCGGGCGAGGTTGCTACCCGCTTCTACGCCGCCCTTCAGACGCATGCAGGACTGTCCCCGGCAGGCTCGCAGCCGGAGGAACGACCGCCCGCTGCCGGCCAAGAAGCAACAACTGCCGCTGCCGGTCCGTCACCGGCCGCCGCCGTAGACGCAGAGTCGGCCGAGTCCGTGAGCCCAGACGCCGAGAACGCAGCCGCGGATCCGGAAGCGGGCGCGAGCTCTGCCGAACAGGCAGGGCAGGTTCGGCAGGTACGGGCAGAGATCCTGCTTGAGGGCTACGTCAACCTGGGCGCCGGCTATCACTACCTCAGCGCCTACCCCGACGAGGCCGCCGGGTGGCCGCCACACACGAACTTCTCTCTGGGCGCGCACCACGACATGAGGTGGCTGCGAGATCAGGCCGATGCCAACGGCGTCGCCGTGGTGGAGGGCGTGCATACAGCCACCGGCGAGACGGTCACCGTCGAGGTGGACCTCAACACGGTCAGGGTCTGGCCGTCCCAGCCGTCACCTGCGCGGGAGGATCACAGGTCGAACCCCGCTGTTGATCAGGCGCCTGCCCGCACGAGTGAACCAGCGGCGACCTCGACGCCAGACCAGAGCGTCCCAGAGGTTGGGGCGGGTGATCCGAAGGTTGGACAAGGACCGCCAGCACCGGCGGGAGCATGGTCCAACAAGATCACCATTGTGCAGGAGGGGCACGACCTTCTCGTCCGCGGCACCGACCGAGGAGATCCCGAGCTGCTGCGTGCGGCGCTGAAGAAGAACCAGTTCTGGTGGGGACGCCGCCCCGACGCCTGGCTGTACATGGGCAGCAGCGCAAACGCTGACCACGCCGTTGCGCAGATTCGGCAGGCGCTGGTCACACTGGATGCTGAAGCGGCTGAGGAAACGGTGTCGCACCCACCGACACCCCAGCAGCAGCGCATCATCGACGCGATCCTGGATGACCGCCAGCAGGTGGCCGTGCAGGCGCTGGCCGGAACCGGCAAGACCACAGTCCTGCGCATGCTCGCCGCTCGCGTCGCCGAGGCGGCACCCAGCAAGAAGATCCTCTACCTGGCGTTCAACAGCTCCATCGTCAACGACGCCAAGGGAGCATTCGGCCCTAACGTCCGGGTCAGCACCTTCCACGCGCTGGCCCGAGCCGGTCTGGTGGGAGGGAAATACGCGGCCAAGCTGGACGCAGTCGGCAAGGGAGTTCAGCGCCCCGAGGAGGTCGCTGAGGTCCTCGGTATCCCTGACGAGATCATCATCGGCGAGGACACCGTTCAGGGGGTCACCCTGGCGCGCCTGGCGATGCAGGCCGTGGTCAAGTTCCGCAACAGCGCCGACCCAGAGCTTGACGCGCGCCATGTGCCGACGTTCGACACACCACCGTCGGAGTTGAACCGCACGGTGCTCCACTACGCCAAGCACGCTTGGGCGGACATCACCGACCCTCAAGGCAAACTTCTGTTCGACCACGACGACTACCAGAAGATCTGGGCCTTGAGCAGGCCGCGCCTCCACACTGACCTGATCTTCTTCGATGAGGCGCAAGACATCTCAGAAGTCCAAGCGGACGTGGTGCGACGCCAGCCCATCCAGACCATCGTGGTGGGCGACTCGCGCCAGTCCATCTATGGCTTCCGCGGCGCCGTCGACGCGCTCGATCGCTGGCCCGCAGAGGTCGTCCTGCCGCTAACTCAGTCCTGGCGGTTCGGCCACGCGGTGGCCACCGCCGGAAACCGGTTCTTGGCCCTCCTCAAGTCGCCGTTTCTGCTGGAGGGAAACCCCCACCGCGACAGCCGTCTTGGTCCGGTCCCCGATCCTGACGCGGTGCTGTGTCGCACCAATGCGGGAGCCGTCGCCGCCGTCATCCAAGGGCTGGACGCGGGCAAGCGCGTTGCCATGGTGGGTGGTGGTCGTGATCTGCGGGCCATCGCCAAGGCGGCCGGCGAGTTGATGGCGAGGCGTCCCACCAAGCATCCAGAGCTTGCCGGGTTCAAGGACTGGGACGAGGTTCGCGAGTACGTCGAGGAACACCCAGAGGAGAGAGGTCTACGCACCTTCGTCCGCCTGGTGGACAAGCACAAACCACAAGGCCTCATCTCGATCATCGACCAGATGGTCCCCGAGGACACCAAAGATCCGGAACATAAGCCAGAGCTGATCGTCAGCACCGCGCACAAGGCCAAGGGCCGCGAGTGGGATCACGTGTTGATCGCCGACGACTTCTCCGGCCCGACCACCAATGAGGACGGCACAACGAACCTGCCGCCCGCTGAAGACCTGCGGCTCGCCTATGTCACCGTCACCCGGGCACGGGTCAGCCTGGACATCGGATCGCTGGAGTGGATCCTCGACGACGAACTGCTGCACGAGTTCAACGTCGCCCCCGAGCTGATCGCCCAACTTCAGCCGGTTGAGGCCGCGCCTGCGACGCGGCCTGACCAACACCGCATCCAATCGGCACAACCGGCGTCGCAAGCGGAGCCGGCCGAGGCAGCCCAGCCGGAAGAAGGACAGAATCAGGCTCATGAATCACTACGGCAGGTTGGCCGAACAGTACACCAAGCGGTGGCGTCCGACGGCCTACCAGCAGATCAGCGACCCGGAGACGCACTTCACCGAGCTAGGCGAGGAGATCGCTCAGCTGGTGCTGGACAAGACGCAGGAGTTGGCGGGGCCGGACCAGCCCGAGGAGGGCTACCTCGCCAAGACGCGACGCATGGAAGCGGCCCAGGCCAGCGCGCGGGAGACCATTCTGAGCGAGATGGTGTACCTGCCGCCGGAGAAGGGCGTGACACCGGACTAGTCAACGGCGCCGCAACCCAGCCGGGCGCCGATGCCATCGGCCCGGCGGGACAGCCTGAGGGCGATGCGGCGATCCAGAGCCCAGGGCACGAACACCAACAGCTTTCCGCTGCGGTACAGGACAGCGGCCAGCCGCTGATTCCGCAGCCTGGAGTATTTCCGGCAGAGATCGAGCCGCAGATCACCGCCGCCGCCGACGCCTACCGGCAGGCCCTGGCCGGAGACAACGAAGGCGACATGCTGGCCGCCTGGGCGGCCTTGCGGGACTTGATCGATCAGGCAGCCGACGGCCATGCCCTGGGCAGCCCGATCTATGAGGAACAAAGGCGGCTGCATCGGGCCGGCATCGTGGCTCGGGATGCATGGGATGCGACGCATCAGGAGGTCATCCGCGCCAATCGGGAGCGGCGGGACCGCGTCACCGCCGCGCTGGTCGAGGCGGATCGCCTGACCACGGCCGGCGAGCTGGACAACGCGCTGGCAGCCGTGGACGATGTCGCGCGCGCCTACCCCGATGCCGGGGATTGGGAGCAGACGCGACGTCAGGTGCGCGAACGGTGGATTGACCCCACACCGCTGCCGTCCACCGACGACGGCACCCCTCCTTCCCCTCCCGGCATGTCGCCTGGGCGGCGCCGACGCCTGGTCGAGGCGATCGAGAACCATGCGGCCAGCCACGCCTGGACCGGTGATCCCGGCCGATACATCGCCGACACCTACGGCGAGCACCATCTGACAGGGGAGGCAGGCCAGCAGGAGAAGGAGTGGGTCGACGCCTATCTGGCCGCTCACCCCGAGGTGTTCACGTTCGATGACAAGGAGCGGCGGCGCCGATTCCGCCAGCACGAACGCGCCCGTGCCGAACGCCGTCAGCAGGCCACAGAGCTCTCCTCGCAGGCTTATGAGCTGTTCACCGCCGGCGATGCCGAGGGTGCGCTCGCGCTGATTGAGCGGGCCGAGCAGTTGGATCCCGACGGGCAGGGATGGGAGGAGATTCGCGGCACCATCCGCGAAACGGGCGTCGAGGTCGCCGGTGAGCCAGGCTCGGACGGCTCACAGCCGGAATCCGACGTCTCCCCTGGTGCGGCCGAGCCCGCCGCCGACCAGAGCGGTCAGGTCGACCCTGGCCAGGACACGCCTTCTGACAACGTGACGGCGGGACGCCCGGACGCCGACCCGGCCTTCCGCTTCGCTGGCCAAGACGACCTCGCTCCGTCCGGTGAGGTCGCCCGGGTGCGCGCCAACCTGGCCGCCCTGACCGCGCTCCGGCGCCTCCAAGCTGAGGACCGGCCCGCCACCGCCGAGGAGCAGCAGGTGCTGGCCCGCTGGTCCGGTTGGGGCGCGGTGCCGGCGGTGTTCGACGAACGCGACGACAAGCACGAGCGGTTCGCGTGGGCGCGCAACCAACTGCGCGAGCTGCTGTCGCCGGAAGACTACGACGCGGCCGCGCTCAACACGCTCAACGCGCACTACACCGACCCGGCGATCGCTGGCCCGCTGTGGGCCGCGATCCAGCGGCTGGGTTTCACCGGCGGCCAGGTCCTGGAGCCCGGCTGCGGAGCGGGCACCTTCATCGGGTTGGCGCCCGAGAAGGCGAACATGGTCGGGGTCGAGCTCGACCCCACCACCGCAGCCATCGCACGCTACCTGTATCCGCAGGCGCGCATCTTCAACGAATCGTTCGCCGACTCCCGGCTGCCCGCAGGCGGATTCGACCTGGTGATCGGCAACGTGCCGTTCGGATCGATCTCCCTGGTGGACGAACGGTACAACCCCAAGCGGCGGCACAGAATCCACGACCACTTCCTGATCAAGTCCATGGACATGGTCAAGGAGGGCGGCCTGCTGGCCGTCATCACCTCCGCCTACACACTGGACAAGCTCAACCCGGCCGCCCGCCGCGAACTGGCGGCCCAGGCCGACCTGGTCGGCGCCATCCGGCTCCCGTCCACCGCCCACCAGCGGGCCGCCGGCACCAAGGCGCTGACCGACATCGTGCTGCTGCGCCGCCGTGAGGAGGGGAAAGCCCCGGATCCCACCGCGTGGGAGCGATCGCCCGTCATCACGGTCGACGACACGCAGGTGCGGCTGAACGAGTACTTCCGCGAGCATCCCGAGCAGGTGCTCGGCCAGTTGGAGACGGGCGGGCTGCGCCGCGAAGACGAGTTGGCCGTCCGGCTGGACGAACCTCTGGGGCCCGTGCTGGAGCAGGCGCTGGCCCGGCTGGTGGAGCGCGCCGAGCGCGACGGGCTGACCTGGAGCAGCGAGCCGCCCCAGCAACAGCAACCGGTGAAGCCCGTGCAGGAAGTGCGCGAGCGGCCGGAAGGGCACCTGGACGTCGACGACGCCGGCCGCTTCACCATCGTGGAAGGCGGCAACGCCGTCCCGTACAAGGTGCCCAAGACACAGGTCGCCGAGTTGGCCACAGCGGTACGGATGCGCAACACCGTCCAACGGCTCTTGGAAGCTCAGCTCGAGACCCTCGACGACACCGCGGAAATTCTGGAACTGCGCGAACGGCTCAACCACCTCTACGACGGCTACGTCACCCGCTACGGCCCCTACAACCGGTTCAAGCTCATCAACAGCGGCCACATAGATCCCGAAACCGGGGAACCCAAGCTGCGCCGCCAGTACCCGCCGGTGCGTCAGCACCTCGCCGACGATTCCTGGCTGATGGGCCTGGAAATCTTCGACGAGGAGACCCAGACCGCCCGCAAGCAGGAGATCTTCACCCAGCGGGTGATCGGCCGCAACGACCCGCCGCTCGGCGTGGACCGCGCCGAAGAGGCATTGATGGTCTCCTTCGACCAGCACGGCGAGATCCGCATGCCGTACGTGGCATGGCTGCTGGGCTGCGATGAGGACGAGGCCCGCCGAATGTGCGGGGATCTCCTGTTCACTGACCCCGCCACCGGCCAGCCCGAGACCGCGACACTGTACCTGGCCGGTGAGGTGCGCAAGAAGTTGCGCGCCGCGAAGGCGGCCGCTGAAGCCGACCCCGACTTCGTGCGCAATGTGCAAGCCCTGGAAAAGGTCATCCCGGAAGATTGGGAGCCAGAGCAGATCAGCGTCAAGCTGGGCGAGCCGTGGATCCCCGTCGAGATGATGCAGGACTTCCTCCGCGACGCCTTCCACGACCCGAACCTCACAGTGCGCCTGGAGAAGAAGGAAGAAGACACCGGATGGAAGGTCCGGCCAAGCCGCGGCAGTGCCGTGCTGGAGGAGGAGTGGGGGACCGAACGCAAGAAGGCCGTCGAGATCGCCGTGCACGCGCTCGACCAGTCCACCCCCATCGTGTACGACACGATCCAGGTAGGCGAGTCGACCAGGCGGGTTCCCAACCACGGGCAAACCGCGCTCGCTCGCGAAAAGGTCACGGAACTGCATCAGAGATTCGCCGACTGGATCTGGGACGATCCCACCCGCTCCGACGACGTGGCCAAGCAGTTCAACGAATCGTTCAACGGCTACGTCAACCCGGACTACCGCCGCATGCAGATCAGCTTTCCAGGCATGTCGCCTGCGGTCCAGTTGTATCCCCACCAGGTAGCGGGCGTCGCCCGCACCCTGTGCGAGGACACCGTCGGGCTCGCCCACGCAACCGGCGCCGGCAAAACCCGCACGATGATCGCCGCGGCAATCAAGATGAAGCAACTCGGCATTGCCTCCAAGCCGGCCATCATCGTGCCCGGCAACGTCATCGACGAGTTTGAACGCGAAACGCGCAGAGTCTTCCCCAACGCCAACTATCTGCGCGGCTCCGCCCGCACCCTGCGCGGCAACCGGCGCGAGTTCGTGGCGAAGTGCGCTGAGGGGAACTGGGACTTCGTGCTGCTGACCTACGAGGCCGCCGCTCGCATGCCCCTGCGGGAAGAGACGTTGGCCGAGTACACCAACGACCAGGTGTTAGGCGCGCTCAACCTGGACGGTCTGTCGGTCAAGAAGCGCCAGGAGACGATCAAGAACGCGAGAGAGAAGGTCAAGCAGGATCTGGCGCGCCAACGCGATGACGGCGCCAACCTGGAGCTGTCGGGCATCGACGCGCTCTTCGTCGACGAGTTCGACAACTTCAAGAACCGCCGCCGCGACTCCAAGATCTACGGCCTGCGCTACACCAACAACAGCAAGCGCTCCGCCCAGATCGAGGTGATGCTGCACTACGTCCGGAGCCGCGGCGGCCGCACTGTCGGAGCAACGGCCACGTTCGTCACCAACGCCATCGCCGAGACGCACACCGTCGCCGCTCAGCTAGCTCCCCATCTCCTGAAGGAGCAAGGCATTGTCCACATCGACGACTTCGCCTCTGTGTTCATTGCCCCTGACATGCGCGTCGAAAGCACCGTCGTCGGCAACGCGCTGCGGGTAAAGGAACGGCTGCGCTACACCAAGACGCTGGCGCTGAGCCAGTTTTGGCGCCGCTTCATCGACTACGTTCCCAAATCGAAACTCCCCTACATCCCCGAGCCGCCGCTGGCACCCCGGCCAAGCGATGGCAAGCGGGAGGCCGAGATTGTCGTCTGCCCGAGAATGCCGGAGCAGGACGCCTACATCGATCATCTCGTGGAGCGGGCCGAGCGGCTCGAAGCGGGCGGCGTCGAGCCTCAGGACGACAATTGGCTGCTGCTGTCGCATCATGCTCGCGAGCTGGCACTCGATCCGCGGCTGCGTGGGCTGGAACCCTCAGGCCCCACAAAGGTCGACATTGCGGTCGATAACGCCCTGAAGATCTACAAGCAGTACGAGGGCATCACCTACATCGACAAGGCCACCGGAGAAGAACGCCCTGCACCAGCCCGACTGCAGGCGATGTTCTGCGATATGAGCACCCCCAAGGAGGCCTGGAACGTCTATGACGAGGCCACCGATCGTCTGGTCGCGGGCGGCGTCCCGCGCCACAGGATCTGGCGCATGCAGGATGCCAAGACCGAGGACGCTAAGGCGCAGGCCATGCTTCGCCTTCAGAACGGTGACTTCGACTTTGTGATCGGCAGCACCTCCACTATGGGCGTCGGAGTCAACATGCAGCGCTGGGGCATTGCCGAGCACCATCTGGATGCGCCGCACCGGCCTCGCGACATGATCCAGCGCTACGGTCGGCTGCCACGTAATGGCAACGTGTTCGACCAGGTGCACCGCTTCGTCTATGTCACTGAGGGCACCCGAGACGCGGCCAGTTGGGACCTCCTCACCTATAAGGCCGAAGAGATCCACAAGCTGCAAAGCGGCGAGATCACCGGCGAGGACATCGACGATCTCGACTCGCCGGCGCTGTCAATGGAGGAGATACGCGCGATGGCCACCGGCAACCCGCTGCTGGTGGAGAAAGCACAGCTCAACGGCGAACTCAAGCAGCTGCAGCGGCAAGCGACCGCCTACAACCGGCGACAGGGCCGCCTGGGCCGCACCGTACGAGAGCTCACCGCGCAGGCCAGTTCCCGGCGCCGTGAGGCAGACGAACTCGCTCAGCTGATTGAGCAGCGGGTGGACACTCGTGGTGACGAGTTCGCCATCACCCTCCAAGGTCAGCGCCATACCAAGCGGGCCGACGCGTGGCAGCAACTCAAGTCGATCGTGCAACACCAACTGGTTCGCACCGCCCAGAACAAACCCGACACCAACCTCACCACTCAGGTGGGACAGCTGGGCGGGTTCGCCCTGATGATGACCGCCGGATACGAGCGCAAGCGCGGCGCGTTCGTAAACCTGGGCCTCGACGTCAAGTACCTGCACGGTACGTTCCTCGACCTGGATAACTTGGCCGACAAGGACGGCGGCCACACGATTGTCGCACTGGAAAAGCAGTTGCGTGGGCTGGAAGCCTGGCGCGAGTCGGCACTGGAGGGCGCCGAGCGCGACATCCAGGACGCCGAACTTGCCCGGCAGCAGCTGGGCCAGCCGTTCCCGCACGCTGACCGGCTGAACGAGGTTCGCACTCGGATGGCCGAGGTCGAGCAAGAGCTGCTGGACATGGCCATCACCGATGCTCGCGCCGATCTGGACCCCGGCCGGATGGCGGAAGTGCTCGGCGCGGAACTCGCCGGCCGCGACTACCAGCACGATCCGCGCCGGGACTTGCTGGCGTTCACGCTCGGCGAGGGCAAGGCTGTGCATCTGCAGGTGCGGGTCAGTGACGACGCCGAGCGTCCGTTCCTGGTGGCCGCTCATGGCAAGGCGTGCACCAGCACCCGGCGGGAACTCCCTCGGGTTGTTCGGTACATGGCCGGCGGCGCCTTCCGCGGCCCCCTGGAGCCGCGGCAGATGGCCGACATGCACCGCAGGCTCATCGACGACCCCGGCCCTGCCCCCGCGATCGAACCCTCCAGGCAAGAGGCTGATGTGAGGCAGGCCCTGACCCAGCTCAACGACGAGCATCAGCTGGGGCTGTCGTCCAGCGACGTGGAGTGGATTGCCGCGCTGACCGAGGCCGGCGACGAAAAGTTGTGGCGCGTCGCCAACGTCAACCACCTGGACAACTTCCTCAGTGTCTATGACTCCTGGCTGGAAAACCACCTGGCCGACCGCTACGACGACATCCCCAGTGAAACGGTGAAGGCGGCGTACTTCGGTCCCCGCTCGGGCACTCTCCGGCCCCGGCTTGCCGAGCTGCTCGCCCCGCACACCTACCGTCACCTACGCGGCCCCGACGCGCCCGACAACGGCCCGAACCCCGCCTACCATGCCGCCCGCGAGCGATCAGCATCCCTGCCGCCGCTGGATGAGACGTCGTTCCTGGCAACGGTTCTGCCGCCCTACCAGAAGCCAACCGAGATCGTCGCAGGCCACAACGTGCTCCGGCAGGCCAGGGGCAACCTGCTCGCCATCTACGCCAGCCCTCACCTTGGGCCGCAAGAGAAGAGTGAGCCCCTCACCTCCCTGCTGCGCGACCTCAGCCAGGCGATAGCAGAACAACCCGTACCAGACCGGGCATCGCACGCCGACCTAGTGGAACACCTGGTTCAGGCGCGTCGCCAGGCCGCGGAGCTGGCCACGATGTCCACCGGCCCCTTCGCTCTGGCGGCCCGCCGGATGGAGCAGGCGCTGGCCCGGCACGGTGCCCGGGTCGCCGCCATCGCCCGCGCGGATTCTGCCGAGCCCGTCAGAGTGGACCGTCTGCTGATTCCGGCGAACGAGACCGAACCCAATGATCCGCAGGTGGTGACCGTCTCCGACCCGCTCATGCTGTACGCCGAGCCGTACCCGAATCTGCAGGCGGTTACTGGTGCTGGGCGCGAGCTGGCCGAACGAAGTCAACGGTGGCAGGAGGCGCGCCAACGCCAGGACGCGCCTACCCCCGAAATGGACGCGCTCCAGCAGGACGTGGCGACCCTGCTCACCGAACTGCGCGACGGTCTCGGCTCTGCCAGCGTCACCGAGACCGGCCAGCGCTGGATCGACGCCAGCATGCGCGCCGCCCAGCTCGCCGACACCATGACGGATCCGGACGAGCAACAGGCACTGCGGGACCTGGCGCGGGCAAGCTTCCAGCACGCCAGCCGCTGGACGGCCCCTGTGGACCAAGGCCATCTCCACGCCCAGGCCTTCCTCTCCCAGGAGGCTCGCCGGGCAGACACCCACCAGGTGGTGGAAGCGTACGACCGGTGGCGGGACACCAGCACGTGGCGCGACCTGAGCAACATCGCCACCGCCGGCCCCGCAGCATCCGGCCCTGATGACGAACACACGGTTCACATGCGTCATCTTCACGCCGCTGGGACACGCCTTGAGCAGGCCATGGAGGGCCTACGGTCTTGCCAGGACGAACCCGACCCGCAGCCGGCCCTCGAACACGCCACGGCGGCAGGGGAGGCAGCGCACGCCATGGTGTTCCTGTTGGGCTACGTCCCCAACGGCTACGCCCACCGGCCCACCATCCAGACCCTCATGCACGCGGCCTACCGGCATGCAGCCCACCTGCAGGCCAGCACCACTGATGCTCGTCCCCCAGGCGACGCCACCCCACCCGTGGCAGCATCCTCAGCCGCGCACATGGCCGGCGCAGCCGTGGCCGCGGCCTTCCCCCGCTCGGCGACACAGCAGCTCACCCACGCGGCCCAGCACGCTGATCCACACGACCACCGAACCACGCAGACCGGCCGTCCCTCGACCGCCCACGCAGTCGAGCGGTGACACAGCCCCTGTCTTCCAACCGCCGACGCACAACCTGAGATGGACGATGGCTCACTCCAGCGCAGCATCCCCGCCCTTCAACCCCAACGTGCCAGGGCAACAACCACAGGCTCCCGATCACGAGTTGGTGCGCATCCACGTCCTGGCCCACCGCTTCTTTCAGGACCGCCTTGCCGCCAGCTGGGTGCCGCGCTACCTCCATCAACGGGGTTTCCCCGACGACGTGCTCACTCGATGGGGTGTGGGTTACGCGCCGGCCACCGGCACAGCGCTGCTCGCGTATCTACACCACACCCGTGGTATCAGCCTGGAATCCATCGAGCAGGCTGGCCTGGCCGCCCGGGATCGTAGCGGCAGGCTCATCGACCGTTTCCGCAACCGCCTCATGCTGCCCTACCGGGCCGCCAGTGGCTCCATCGTCGGCTTCGTTGGTCGCGCCCCGAGCAATGCTTCACCGACAACTCCGAAGTACCTCAACACCCCTGAGACGTCCATTTTCCACAAGGGCGCCATCTTGTTCGGCCTCTATGAAGGCCGAACCGTGCTGCGCAGCGGTGCCCGCCCCGCCATCGTTGAGGGCCCCCTGGACGTGCTGGCCAACACCGTGGCGGGGATTCCTGCGGTGTGTCCCGGAGGAACTGCGCTTACCTCTGCCCAGCTGACGGCACTGGCCGACGCGGCAGACGTGAGACGCACTGGGCTCGTGATCGCTTTCGACTCCGACCAAGCTGGGCAAAAGGCGCTGATTCGCACCTACGCGGACATCTACGCCGTCGCCTCCGATCCGGTCGCGGCTCGGTTTCCTGAGGGCAGCGATCCTGCGGATGTGCTCACACGACGCGGGGGCCCGGCTCTGGCCAGCATCATGGTCGACGAGGTTGTCCCCCTCGGCGATGCGGTCGTCGATGCGGTTCTCCGCGACCACCGCACCCTCCGTTTCAATGAAGAGCGCTTGATGGCCCTGCGCGCAGCCGCCCGGTTCGTGGTGAAACTCCCGCCCGAACAGGTCACTCGACAAGCTGGCCGTCTTATGCAGCTTCTCGATCTCCCCTCGGACATGGTGACCGAGGCGATCGTGGATGAGGTGCGCGACGCGGTTCAATCTGCCCCAAAAGCCGTCTCGCGTCCTCACGATCCACCGCACCAGGTTCGCAGAGGGCGCCAGCTGCATCCGCGTTTCCCGGCTCACCCGCACATCGGCTGGCGGGTACGACGGGGAGGCGGCCAGCCGTGCCGCCTCGACCAGCAAGACACGGCGTCGAACGTGATCTGTAGAGCCGAATCCTCGTACCGAGGGCACATGTACTGCCGCTTGCAATGACACAGGCTCAACCGGCCACGGCCCGTTTCCGCAGGTCGCGCTGCCCGGAGTGCGACCTTGTATCACTCTCCCGTCTGTGGGTCCGCTCCGCTGTCCGCCGTCTCGCCCTCCGCTGGGGAGGTCGCCACGCGCAGCGTCTGCCACCCGTCTTCGCCAGCCTCCACCCGCCAGGTCAGCGGCCATACCCGCTCCTCAGACGCGGCTGGCGCCACCCGCGCGCCGTTCAACTTCGCTTTGTCCAGCCCCGTCGCCCCCCTGAACTGCACGCCGCTGGTGAAGGTCACTCCCTGAAACCCGGGAGCGCTGGTGAAGGTCGCCTCCTGGAACAGGGCAGTGCTGGCGAACGTCGCCCCCAGGAAGCCGGCGGACCCGGTGAAGGTCGCCTTCCCAAACATGATGGGACTGAAGGTCGCCTCGTGGAACTCCGCTGCGCCACCGAAGGTAACCCCGCCAAACGAGGCGGAGCTGGTGAAAGTCGCCCCAACGAACCTGGCGGTACCCGTGAAGGTCGCCCCGCCGAACCTGGCAGAGCCGGTGAAGGTCGCCCCGCCGAAACTGACCTCCCTGGCGCGGCAGTGGATCAGCTCGAACCTGATGAGGGTGGCACCGGTGAGGTCGAGGTTGATGCCGTCCCAGTGGCCGGGGTTGGGGGCGCCGCGAGGCCGCCACCAGCGGCGTGGGGCTGTTGGGTCATAGCGAAGGTGCGCGGCCAGGATGCGCTGGGCGGTGAGGCGGACCTGACGTTCTTCATGCGGATCGCGTCCGGCTGGTGCGGAGACGCCAGCGATGGCGACGCGTGGTACAGCGGACTCGGCCGAGGGCAGTTCGTCTGGAGGCAGGGTGTAGGGCATGCGAAGGTAGGCGCAGATGACATCCACGATGGTCTGCCGTAGTGCCGGGGTGTCCTGAGCGAGGCGTTCCAGGGCGTATAGGCCGCCGAGGCGGACCGGGGCCTGGTCGTTGCCGAGCTGCTCAACCGCCTTCGTGTAGAGCTCGGTCACCCGGCGCTCGGCGGCGTCGTGGGTGGTGTGCGCGGCGGTCAGCTCCAGGTGCCGCTGGCGGCGTACGGCCAGTAGCAGTGTCACTGCGGCACCAACGCCGGCACCGGCCGCCAGTGCGGTCCGGACGGCCTCGATCCGGGTGGAGACTTGCTTGTCGATGTCCAGTTTGTCCACGTCCCGCAGCAGCCAGGCGCTGGTGCCCCAGACTGCTGCACCGACCAGGAGAGCAGCGGGAAGAGCCCACCACCACATCGAACGGGGCGGCCGCAGCTCGGGCGGACGCGTATACGGCTGGGGAGAGCGCCGGATGAAGCCCATGCTCCGATTCCACCTCGCCATTCACCTGTGCCGAGGCAAAATGCTCAACTCGTGATCGGACCTTCTTTGACCTGCGAAAACACCTCCCCTTCGGGGGCATAGCACCGACCCGAGTGGAGGTCCAACAAGTAACGTGAGCCGGAGTGGTCAGATCGGCACGCACGCCACCGAGCACCCCTCGCCTTCACTGACCTGATCGACGTCGAGGTGGCCGTCACCGCCTGGCGCAAGAGCCTGATGGCCGCCCGGCCGTCCCGCGACTATAACCAGGCGCTCGCCGAGCAGTCGGGGGGCGAGGTAAACGAGCCCTGCGTCCCCAAGGCCAACAGCGCAACTGGTATCGCTTCTGGTGATTCGCGGTGGGAGCAGACTGCCGAAGCTGCGGCGATCTCCGCTCTCTACGACGTGGTGTGGCCGCTGAAGGTAGGGGACGCCAAGTCGACGGGAATGTGAACCCGTCTTGGGCCGCTTATGATGTGCAGCAGACGCGTGGTCCTATTCCTGGGGCAGACCGTCTCGTGCGCGTCCGCCGGACAGGGGTACCGCCTTCAGTCCTCTCGGGGATTGACTGCCCGCCGGAGTCACGGGCGCGCACACCGATCTTGAACACGATGGGCCCTCTTCCCGTGGCTGTGGGGAGAGGGCCCTTTCGTGTCCCCGGGGAGGGATCACGTGATGAGAGCGCGGATACCAGGTTGCCATGGGGACGGCTTCGCACGGGTTGAATAGCCGGCGTGCTGCGGTCCCGCGGCGCCTGGCGGTGATGGCTTGGTTCTCTGTCGAGGAGATTAGAGACCTTTTCGCCGGCTGGTAACCCCCCTCAGGACTGTTTGCGCTGCTGGTGAAGCGATCCACTGAGTGGCGATTCAGGAGTTGCGAGACGAGTGAGGTGGGTGTGTTGACCCGGTTCGGGTTGGACTATAGTGTGATCATGCAATAAATAACCCTATATATTTTAGCGGTTATCTGGGGAGCGTCTTCGTTGTACGCCCCCTTCGGCACCGCTGGAACGGCAGCGGCAGCGGGAGCGGTCCCAACGCCCTGGCGTAGCCCCAGGAAATGGAGACACCTTGCTCGGCACGACCAAGCTGGCCCGGAAGCCTCGCCGACGCGGCTTCCTGCGGCGGCAGATTCGGCAGCTCCTCCAGCCGATCGATACGAAGCGCGTCCTGCGCGACGGGAAGGGCCATTCGCACATCTCGCAGCAGGACGGGCTCGCGCACCTCAACCGGATCTTCGGGTTCGGCAACTGGGACACTGACCTCCTCCGTCTCGACCTCGTGTTCGAGACGGAGCGGGTGAACAAGCCCGGCCGGTGGGACGTCTGCTACCGGGCGGTCGTCCGGCTGACGATCAAGGATCCGGACGGTAACGTCATGTGCCACTTCGAGAACGGCACCGCCGAGACCGCGATGAACCAGGTCCGGGGCGATGCCCACGAACTGGCCATGAAGTCGGCGATCTCCGTCGCGACGAAGCGCGCCGCGATCCCGCTCGGCGACCAGTTCGGCCTGTCGCTCTACAACAAGGGCCAGACCGATGCCCTGGTGCGCAGTACCCTCATCTGGCCCGAATCGACGCCCGAGGAGATGGCGGCCACGCAGGAGGCGCAAAGCAGCGAGGAGCAGGGCGACATCCAGGCGCACGTGCCCGAGCAGGTCTCGCTTGGCCACGATGAGGGCGACCGGCCGCTCAACGGCGACAGTGGTCCGTCGCTGCTATCGAAGATCATCATCGCCATCAGCGGGGCGACGTCGCTCGATCAGATGAACCATATCGGCAACCAGATCGACGCCGAGATCAAGGCGGGTCACATCAGTGCGCCGGACGAGCAGGCGATCGGCGCGGTCTTCATGCCGAAGCGTCAGGCGCTCGTCACTGAGCGCGACGCCGCCCACCAGGCCGAGTCGGCGCAGGCTGGCGAGCTTGCGGAGGTGGGCACGTGAACACCAACGACGTCAAGGCGGCGGGCTCTGTGCCCGATGACGTCAACGACAAGGAGCCCCTGCGCGGCGGCCGTCCCCGCCCGCAATCCGACGAGGCCAAAGAGTGCCGCCGAGGTTGTCCCGTTCGTAGGTGGTGCCTGGACGAGGCGATCGCCATGGGCGAGCGGAACACATTCCAGGGGCGACCTCGGCCCTGACGGACTCCGCACGGGGCGTCGGCGACGCCCCAGTCATGTCCGCGCCACCGCGCAGACACCCGCGTCACGCTCGGGATGCGCACCCCACTCGGGCGTGACCAGACAAAACGCGCCTCTGCTCTTCGCCGTTGGACGTCAGTCTCGCGACCTGTTCGCGCGCAGGTCCGGCAACCCGTACGAGACACCTCGGTCCCCCACCGAGAGAAAGACCCGCACATGCTGCTCACCCTCCGGAAGCGCCGCACCGCGGCCGTTTCCTCCGCGCCCAGGCCATTCGCCACGCCCTCCGATGAGGAGTTGGCCGGCCGGCTCGCGCACATCGCCGCCCCCGACGTCCCCGTCGGACGCCACCCCTACACACAGATGAACGCCCGATGAGCAACCTGTCCGAAGACTGGGCCATGTACTACGCGCCCGTCATCTCACCAACCGAGAAGCTCGTGCTGGTCGCGATGGCGCAGCGCACCCCCGACGACGGCACCACCTCCTACAAGTCGAAGAAGACGCTCGCCCAGGCGGCCATGTGCGACACCAAGACGGTGCAGAAGATGCAGGCCGCTCTACGCAAGCGCGGCATCATCGCCTCCGGGAACCAGTCCGCCGCCGCTCACATCCCGGCCAACCGGCGGCCGCACGTGTACGACCTCCAGATCCCCTACTCGTGGTTCTCCGACGCCCAGATGGCGCAGGTGAACGCCGAGCGGGCGACGCGCGGCCTGCCGCCGCTGACTCCGGCCGATCGGCCCAACCTGGCCCCGGCCCCGGCGCGTACCTCACGCAGCGACAAGGGCAAGTCCGCGCCGCAGCGCCGCCCCAAGTCACTCGGCCCCCGTCTCGACGACGACACTCCATCTGACCAGGGGGAACGCGTCTCGGATGCCAGGGGGGTTTCACAGCCCCCCCACGGCAGCGAAGCCAGGGGGGATTCTGAATCCCTGCCAGGGGGGATTAGCAAAGACTCCAGAGGGGTTTCTGAATCCCCCAACTCCTTTAAAGACAACTCCCCTACAAGAAACTCCCTCCACGATCCTCCTCCCGCCGTAGGCGCTCTACAGGTCGAGGAGGAGTCGGGACGCGCGGCCGTTCCGGCCGGAGCCGACAAGCCAGCGACAACGACCCACCTCGAACAGCGCCCGCCGGTGGCCCCAGCCGTCGCCGTGTTCGAGCAGCTGCCCGAGGAGCTGCGCCGCCGCATCAGCCGCGGAGCGTCCGGCAAGGTGATGGGTGCGATCCAGCGCGAGTTGGGCAACCGCAGCCCTGTCGAGGTGGTCGCGAGGATCGAGCGCCGTTGGGCGTGGTGGCAGCACAAGGGCGAGCGCGTCAACGACCCAGTCGCGGCCGCCATCACCCTGGTCCGTGCCCGGCTCTGCGCCAACGCGCGGTGCGAGGACGGCCAGGACGTCGACCACGGCGGGGACTGCTCGGCCTGCGAGGGCGGCAAGCGCCGCACCGACCGGCCGGCCCCCGCCCCGGCCACGCCGCATGCCGCCCCACCAGCGGCCGCCACGGCGACAACACCCAAGGGCACGCCGACGCCGCCCGCGTGGGAGGAACGCCGCGCCGAGCTGGATGAGCTGGCAGCCGCCCCGCCCACCGAGGAGAAGACCCGCGCGCAGCCCCAGAACGCCCCTGTAGAGCGCGGAGAGATCGCTAGCAAGGCGATCAAGGACCTCCGGGCATCCCTGCGCCCCAAGAAGCTCTCAGCGCGCGAGAAGGAGCTGCAGGCGGCCAAGCAGGTGTACTGCGAGTCGTGCGGCGCCGATCAAGGATTTTGGTGCCTTGATCGCGACCAGCAGGAGATGCCGCACCCGAGCCAGCTTCACCCCGCCCGGGTGCTGGCCGTCCGCGCAGGCAACCAGCCCGCCGAGCAACCCGACACCCAGGAGAACGCCGCGTGACCGCGACGGATGAACTCGAAGTCACCCGCCTCCGCGCGACCCTGGCCGAGCAGCGGCGCTCCATCCGCGTGCTCTGGCAGGAGCCCGGCCGAGCCGGCGCCAGCAGGAACCTGGTCTGGGCCTAGCTCGTACTCCTGGACGGGCCACCATCAACTTCTCACGCAGAAACCCCGACCGCTCGTGCTCGGGTCGGGGCTTCTGCGCGTCGCTACAGTTCTTGGGTGAACCAGTCTCCTGGGTAGAGGCTGATCTGGAGCGCGGTCTCCAACCGGGCCAAGGTCGCGACGTCGCAGTACACATCCCCGTACAGGACTCGGCTGATGGTGCGTTGCCCGAGCCCAGCCATGTCGGCGAGTGCCTGCTGGGACAGGCCACGCTCGCCGCGGGCCGCCTGCAGGCGTCGAGCGATCTCCTGGGCGTAGTGGGCTCCCGGAGGTGCGTCCGGCACGAGATCCGCTGTGGGCCAGTCGCCGCGGGCGATGTAGGTATTGGGAGCTTGGTCGTACCGCACCGACCCCTCCCACGCCCGTTCGTCTGCCGCCGCCTGCTCGTGCTGGCTCATCATTCCACCCAACTTTCAGCCATATATGGCTGATCAGTGTAGGGTCCTGCGCAGCGGGCCGGGTGAACGCCTTTTGCGACCCAGAAGCGTGAGTTCTGAGACCGAGAGCGAGCGGCCCGGCCCGCCCTCACCACCGGCGAAGGGAGCGCGCAAGTGCCACGGTTCTGGTGTGGCATCGACTGGTCGGAGACCTGGCACGACGTGGCAGTGATCGACGGCAAGGGCGCCCTGGTCGCCGAGACGCAAATCTTGGAGACGCCCGAAGGGCTCAAAGAACTGCTCCGATTGCTGTCCGGGCTCACCCCCTCGCACCGGCACTCCCGCAAGCACGTGCCCATCGCGATCGAGACCGGCCGCTCCCTTCTCGTCGCCGGGCTGCGCAGAGTCGGACAGCCGGTAATCGCCATCAACCCCACCGTCGTAGCCCGCTACCGCGGCCGGGTGAGCCCTGCCAAGAAGCGCAAGAGCGACAAAAGCGACGCCCTGCTCCTGGCCAACATCATCCGTACTGACGGCCACCTCCACCGGGCGCTGCCGGCCACCAGCGAGCAGGCTCTCGCCCTCACCGAACTGTCCCGCGCCCACCGTCACGCGGTGCGCGAGCAGCAGTACTACTTCCGCCGCCTGCGCAGTCAGCTGCGCGGCTACTACCCCGCGGCTCTCCAGGCGTGGGAAGACCTGCCCAAGAAGATCCTGCGCCCTGAAGCGCGCGCCCTCCTCCACCTCGCCCCCACCCCCGCCAAGGCCGCGAAGCTCACCCGCAGGCAGATCGCCGACACCTTGACGGCCGCCGGCCGCATCAGGCTGGTGAACCAGCAGGCCGAACGGCTCCACGAGGTGTTCCGGGCGCGGCAACTACGCCAGCCGCCAGCGGTGGAGGAGACCATGGGAGTCGCGATGCTCGCGACCCTCAACTTCCTCGACCATGCCGACCACCTCGTCCACACCCTCGACGCCGAAGCCACCGCCGTGTTCCTGTCCCACCCGCAGGCCAAGATCTACCTTTCTTTCCCCGGAGTCGGCCCCGTGATGGGCTCCCGGCTTCTCGCCGAGATCGGAGACGACCCAGAGCGGTTCGCCAGCCCGCGCGGCCTGAAGGCCTACGCCGGGGTCGCCCCGCTCACCTGGTCCAGCGGAGGCAGTCGGTCCGTCAGCCATCGCCGAGTCGCCAACAAGTTCCTGAAGGGGACCTGCCACCAGTGGGCCTTTTCCAGCCTGACCCGCTCCCCTGGTGCTCGGGCGCACTACGACCGGCGACGCGAGGCCGGCGACCGCTGGGCCGCCGCACTCCGGAATCTTGCAGGGCGGTTGCTGAGCTGCCTGCACTACTGCCTGCAGCATGACGTCCTCTACTCCGAGGAGATCGCCTTTCCACCCACAACCGCCGACGGATAGACCAGGGCAGCCGGGATGAGACCCCTCATCCCCCCCGGGCCTTGAGCCCTCCCAGAGCGGCGCCCGGCTGCCCCTTCCACCCCACCCAAACGTGTGGACGAGCAGACGGGCGGCCGGGGAGAACATCTGGGATCCACCCCGAGCCGAGAGCTCTTACGCGGGAGCGATGCCCGGCCGCCTCTCTGCCCGCCCACCATCCAGCGGGCATTGCCACCACGAAGGAGACCAGCATGACGATCACCCTGGACAATGACACCAGCGCCTGGCTGGAACAGCGCGCCGACACCATGAGGACCGGCTGTGCCGATATGCAGGCCGCGATCGAGTTGGGACTGTGGCGTGACGCGCTCGCCATCGAGCTGAGCCGCCTGCGGCTCTCCCTCGGCCAGGCCAGGTGCCTCACCGACGTCCTGACTGGCCACCTCATGTCCCCCGGCCTCGGACTTACGCCCGGCCTGGTCTACGCGGACTGCCGCGACGCATTCGGCAGCGCCGGCGGCTATCCGCCCGGCTACTTCGGCACGAAGTGGGGGATCGACGAACAGGCGCTACTCGATTACCTCGGTGCGCTCTCCCCCGTCGCGGACCACGCGCTCCTGGACGCGATCACTCGCTGGTGCGAGGTGGGTGGCGAAGCCAGCGTGGAGGGCTTCGCCACGGTGGGCCTCACCGTCGTACGCGATGCGACGCAATAGACGCCATCCCTTCATCAGAAAAGCCCCGCGTCGGCGGGGCTTTCGTCGTTTCACGCCTCGGGATCGTCCAGCGGGGCAAGGTCGTACTGCAGCATGTGGCGGTCGCCGGGGTAGATCTCGAACCGCATCCCGATGGGCCGCCGCCCGCAGAACAGGCACACTCGTTGCTCGAGTACGGGCGTCGCCCGGACGATGTCCAACAGGCCGGACTCTTCCCGAGTGGGCATCCGAGCAATCACCTCAGCAGTCCCCCTGATCGGCTTGATGCCGACCCGGACGAGGAGCAGCAGATCGGCGTGCTCCAGCGGAGCCGGCGACGCCAGTTCGGGCACCTGGTTGGTGATCGACCGGGCCCAGTAGGTCTCAAGGATGCTGCCGCCCACGACCCGTCTCCGGAAGACGCCCGGCTCGACAGGGGCGGGTTCCTCCAGCAGGGTCGGGGTCGCAACGAGCCCCACCTCCACCGTGGCGCCGAACTCCCGGTTGACGGTGTCGAGCTCTACTTCGCGCGTGCTGCGATCGTAGGCGCGCACGAAGGCCCCCTTCTTCGGGACCGTGACGGCCAGGCCCTCATCGACGATCTCTTGGATGGCCCGCTGCACCGTCACCCGCGACACCCCCCACAGGTCCTGAAGGTCGTTCTCGCTCGGCAGCTTCTCACCGGGCGTCCGTTTGCCGCTCAGGATCTCTGACCGCAGCCTCTTGGCGATCTCCTCGAAGGGGTGCCCTGCGGCCATGATCCATCCCATCGCTGTTGGTGGTGTGCCGACACCTAGGGTGCCAGCCCTTGGAGCCACCGGGATACCGGTCTTGGCTATCAACGTCAACAACCCCTTCTTGTCTATCTACACCTATCAAGGTAGCTTGTAAGGTGTAGATAGCCAAGATGCGATCGGAAGGGGCGAGGAGATGAGCGTTCTGATCCCCCCGCGCGAGCCGTGCCAGATGTGCCAGGGCGACAGCTCGATGACCTACTGCGGGGCGTTCATCGCCCGCTGCTGGGGCTGCTCCGGCACGGGGCAGACCCGCGACTGGCACGCGTTCCAGCTCGCCACCCTCCAGGCGTTCGCCCTCCTGGCCGCATCGGCGGCCGGCGGCGCGTTCGTCGCGTTCCTGAGCGGCAACCTTGATGCCCTCACCAACGCCATGGCCGCTTTCCTGGCGGTGACACCGTGACGTACGTGAAGGTCGAACAGCAGGAGCAGCCCGCCGAGCTCGATGACGAGGTCACGGTGGAGGAGCACGTGCCCGTCCCGGCCCCGGCCGAGGAGCCCGAGCCCATCACCGACGACGGCGCCATCTCCCCCGCGTTCGCGCCCGGCCGGACGCTCCTTGTGGGCGGTCTGGCCACGGCGACGCTGCTCGTCACCGGCCTCTACCAGCTCGCCGGAGTCGGCGGCCTGGTTGGCGGTGGTGCGGCCGTCGCCGGGGCGGGCGTCGCGTACGTGGCCCACCGCCGCGGTGGTCTTTTCCGTAACCAGCGCGGCCGTGTCCGCAGCGGCGGCGCGGGCGGGGACGCCAGCGGATCGGGCAGCACCCGCAAGGCCCGCCGCGCTGCCCGATCGAGCGGCGCGGACGCAACGCACCGAACTCCCGCAGGAGGCGGCCGTCGTTCCCGCAGGGGTTCGGGGGACGGTGGCCCGCTGAGGAACTTCCGATATCGGAAGCCTCACAGCAGGCGCGAGACCAGTGGAAACGGCACGTCGGCTGAGAACCGTCATGGATGGCGCGGCGGGCGGGAGCGGTTCCCCCGCACCCGTCAGACCGTTCGCGCCTGGGCGAACCGGCGCACCGGCCGCCTGTGGGACGGGCGGCGGCGGCTCTGGACCGGCGTGACCCGAGTGGCGGGCCACCTCAGTGCCTGGGACGCGACCACCCGGATCGGCCTGTACGCCCTGTTCACGCGACTGATCGCGCGGGCCCGCCGCCTCCTCGACAAGACCCCCGCCCCCGACGCCGAGGCCCCCACCGCCCAGCCCGAAGACGCACCGACCGGCCAGCCCGCAACCCCCAACCCGACGCAACAGATGAGGAGCCCCCGAATGACCCACGTCACCTATGCCGCCACCGGCGAGAACCCGCTCGTGCTCATGTCCGTCGAAATGCTCAATGCCGCCTCGCTGTACGACGTGCCCAAGATGATGACCGTCGCCGAGCACCTCGACGCGATGTACCAGGTGCCCGAGAACATTGCCCTCGCCTTCACTCGGATCGGGCAGCGACTCCAGGCGGCACACCCCATCCACCAGGTCGTCGTTCAGGACTTCGCCGAGGTCGTCAAGGGCATGGCCGCGGTCATCCCCGCTGCCAGGCAGCTCGCCGTCACCTTCCGCGGTGCCCACGCCGACGACATCGCCAGGCACGACGCTCCCCGCGTCAACGAGCACAAGTGGGACATCAACGCCTGACCCGTCCCGCCCGCTCTACCCCCGCGCACCAGCACAGAAGGAGAAGCACGTGGCCACCACCCCACAGCGCACCAACAACGGCAGGCAGCCGTCCGCGCTCCAGGGTGTCCTGTCGGCAGCCACCCAGGCGACCGCCGCCCTCGCGACGACGGCCGCCCTCGGCGACGCCTTCGACGTCAACCCGTTCTGGGGTGCTGCCGCGACCGTCGTGGCCGCGGGTGGAACCTTCATCGCCGACGCCGCCCACGGTGTCGCGCCTTCTGCCCTGCTGTACCGGCTCGGCTGCTGGTGCGCGGCCGGCTCCTGGCTCACCTGGACCCTGTTCACCAAGTTCTGGCAGATGGAGAGCTTCGCCTCACTCGGCATCGGCGCATTGGCCGCCGTCGTCGCCTCCCCGCTGGCCGTGCGCGAGCAGCAGCGGCAGGCAGTGGCAGCGGGCCGGGGCGCGCTCGTGCTGCGCTCCTCCGTACGCCTCGCCCAGGACTGGGAGCGGCGCGTCCTGGCCTGCTGCCAGATGAACGTCCAGATCGAGGAAGTCCGCTGGTGGCCCGGCCGGACCGGCTACGACCTACTCACGCGGCTCGTCACCCCCGGCCGGTCCCGCGCCGACCTGGAGCGCGGCGCCGACACCATGGCGACCAACGCCAAGCTGCCCAACGGCTGCGGCATCGAGGTCACCAAGGGCCCCGACCGGGGCTCGGCCTGGATGCGCGTCGGCATCGTCAACCGGCTCGCCGAGATCATCCCCTACCCGGAGGACTACACCCCGACCAGCTTCCTGGACCCGAAGTTCCTCGGCGAGTTCCGCGACGCCTCCCCCGTCGAGGTCGTCCTACGGCAGAAGGCCGGGCTCATCACCGGTCAGCGCGGCTCCGGCAAGACGCTGCTCCAGCACGTCCTCACTTCCGAGGTCGGCCGATCCCGCGACGCCATCGTGATCCACATCGACCTCAACGGCGGCGGCCTGTCGCAGCCGTGGCTCGACCCGTGGATCGAGGGCGAGATCGAGCGCTCTCCGCTGGGCTGGGCCGCCTCCAACATCGACGAGGCGCTGCAGGTGTCGCGGGCGATGCTCGCGATCGCCAAGGACCGCAAGCGCTCCACCCGCCGCATCAAGAAGGCAGCCAACTCCCAGCTCCTGCCGATCAGCGCCGACCTGCCCGCGTACGTGATCGTCGTGGACGAGTCGGCCGAGGCGATGGGCCAGTCCGCGGACCCGCGCTTCGCTGAGCTGCGGTCCAACCTGGCCGAGATCCAGCGGATCGGCCGCAACGAGGCGGTCGAAGTGCACTTCTCCGGCCTGCGCGCCACGCAGGACGTCATCCCCGTCAACGTCAAAAAGCAGTCCAGCCTGCGGATCGGCATGTACGTGCAGGACGCCGAGGAGATTGCCTACCTGTTCGGGTGGGGCAAGGGCCTGTCCCTGGAGGACCTGGACGGGCCGGGCTGCGGCTTCATCCAGTTCGACCAGGAGAAGCCGCGCCCCTTCAAGGCCCCGTTCATGGAGTTCCTGCAGATCACCCGCGCCGCCATCGCGATCTCCCGCATCCGGCCGGAGTTCGACCCGGCTGCCGAGCGGGCCGCCCGCTCGGCGATCGGGTCGGCGTTCGACACCCGGTTCGACCGGATGCGGGCCGCGTTCACCGAACTCGACGTTGACGACGACTACGAGGAGCAGGGGGAGGGCATGCTGCCCGCGGTCTACACGCCCGCGCCCGCGCCGGCCGTCGCGGGGCAGCGGGACTTCACGCTCGTCCTGGGCGGGAACATGGCCGACTGGCCGCACCCGTCCGAGATCGCCGCCGCGCTGGAAAACCGGGCCGTACCGGCCCAGGCGGTTGGTGTGCGGATCGCGCCCGGCGTAATGCCTGCCACCGACCAGGTTCCGGAGCTGATCCGCCGCGCCCTGGCGGTGTTCGACGCGGCCGGAGACGACCGTATCCACTCCGAGGATCTGGCGGCCGCGCTCGGCTTCCCCAGCAAGACCGAGTTGGCGGCTGCGCTCGCCCCGTTCGGCGTGACCACGCTGCCGAACGCGTTCGAGCGCAACGGTCATCGGCGGCGCGGCTACGCCCGCATCCACTTCGTGACTGCCACGCAGGGTGACCGGCAGGCGGGGGCGGGGGACGGCGGGGACCGGCCCGGCGGCCCCCACAACCCTCACGTGGGAGACCCCCACACCCCCACGCCCCCACACATGAGGGCCGCACACCAGCCTTGAACAGCGAAAACAGCGTCTCATGTGGGGGGTGTGCGACCCCCACACCCCTCCCCCAGACGCCTCGAAAACACCGCCTGACCCCTCCCTCTCCCAACTCCCACACCCCCACAAGCGCCCCGCTCAAGACCATCCGTTGAAGGTGACTTAAAGTGACGACTCCCCCGTTTGAAGAGACCCCCAAGCGCAAGCTGCACGAGGGCCACATCGCGGCCGTCCTGTTCGCCGTCATCGCGGGCGGCTACCTGCTCTACAACAGCGTGATCGCCTCCTACGAGGCGTTGGTGCAGCTCGCGACCCGCATCGGCGTGGCCGAGCCGTGGCGTGTGGCGCTGACCGGCGAGATATCGCTGCTGGTCATCGTGGTGTGGGACATCGTGTTCACCTGGTGCCGCTGGCAGGCGCCCGTCCTGCGGTGGATCGCCCGCGCGCTGACCGTGCTGTCCGTCGTCATCAACGCGGCCGCCGGCTGGCCCGACTTCCGAGCGATGCTGATCTTCCTCCCGGCACCCCTGGTCGTGCTCGGCATCGTGGAGTCGGTCCGCCACGTGCTGCTCAAGAAGCACGCCACCCGGGAGCCGATCCCATGGGCCCGCCGCTTCCACCACTACCAGGAGTCCCGGGAACTGCGCCGGTTCATGGTCAAGTGGGAGATCAGCAGCTACCGCCAAGCGCTGGAAATGCAGCAGCGGATCATGGCCGCCCGCAAGCGGCTGCAGGTGGCGCTTGGCCCGTTCTGGCGCGACAAGGCCGACGCTGACTTGGTCTGGATGCTGGACGACGCCGCCCCGGCGACGCTCGATCTGGCGCTGGCTCGGGTCGCTGAAATCTACGACGCGTTCCAGCAGGCCCGCGCTGAGTTGGCCGCTGACGACAGGGCCGAGAAGATCGCCGCGGCGCTGACTGACGCTGGCCCAGCGCCGGGCGGCGCTGACCCGGCGGCCAGTGCTGACGCTGCCTCGACGCCCAGCGCTGACCCGGCGGCGACCGCTGACCCGGGCCCCAGCGCTGGGCGCGAGGAGCGTCCGGCGCTGACCTCGCCCTCGCTCCCCCCGGACCCAGCGCCCAAGCGCAAGCCCAAGCCCGACCCCGGCGCGGGCGGCAAGAACAGCGAAACCGCAGGTAGGAGCAGCGGCAAGAAGGCGCGCGGCCGCGACCTGTGGGATGAGCGGATGGCCGCTGGCGGCCCGCCGCCGGAGACCGCCGAGCTTGTCGCGCACACCGGCGCTGGCGACTCCACCGCCCGCGCCTGGCGCGCTGAGTGGATGGCCGAGCTCGGCGACTCAGCGGTGGCCGCCATCCGGCCCAACGCCGACTCGGATGGCGAAGCCAGCGCCGAGACGGACGGCGACGAGGTCAGCGCCAGCGCTGGCCCGGCGCCCGCTGTCCCGACTCAGCGCCAGTCTGCCGCCGCCGAGACGAACGCTGACGGCCGATCAAGCGCTGACCCTGTCCCGGCGCCTAGCGCCGACTCTGGCGCTGGCTCCGATCACGTCAGCGCCGATCTCGGCTCTGACTCCAGCGCTGACCCCGACGCGCTGGGCGACATGTACGCCAGCGCCTCAGCGCGCTGACCCACCCTCAGAAAGGAAGCCTGTCATGCTCAACCTGTTCACCCGAAAGCACGCGCCCGTCCCCGTCGTCGAGCCCACCGACCCGGTGCCGATCGTCCGCCAGGTCCGCCCCGTCCGACCGGCGCCCGACATGCTGACCGTCCGCCGCACCGCGCTCCGCCTCGCCACCCAGAACCTCACCACCACGATGGCCAACCGAGCCGTTCGGGCGTACGACCGGGAGGACGGCTTGCCGCACGACGTCACGGTGGTCACCGAGTGGCTGGTCAAGGCACCCGACCGCGACGACTACGACACGCGTGTGCAGGCACTCGACACGCAGATCACGATCTACGGCGCCGCAGAGTATTGGGTGCACGGCACCCGGAGCGTGCGCGTACGCGCAGGCGAACACCTGGTCAGGAAGGCTCGGGCCATCTACCAGCAGCTCATCGCCGAGTAGGACCACAAGGAGAAGGGGCTGCACCCTCTGCGGGTGCAGCCCCTTCGTGATGTCTCGGTTAGGCAGGGTTCTGGACGACCCTCTTAAAGATCACCAAGCAGCCCAGGGAATACCGATCGAACTCCACCGACTCATCCTGCAACTCCACCGTCGGCGTGAACCCCGCGAACTCCCACCCCTGCGCGCCAAGCTCGTCGAACTGCTGCTGCAGCTTCGATCGTGTGATCTTGCTGCCAAGCCGCTTCATCTTGTATTCCCACACCGCGTTCCTCGCCTCTTGCTCATCCATCCGTCCAGAAAACCCCGAATCTGCCGTCTCACGCCACTGCCGCTACGACACGAACCGCCACCCCTGCGTTCTCCAGCGCGGCCCGCAGCCTGGCCAGGCTGCACCCCAGCTTCCGGCCGTCCTCCGGCCGCCCATCTCGCGCACCATCGCCACCAGCGCGGCCGTCTTCGGCAGGCGCCTGATGCCGTCCCGCTCCAGCGCGTTCTTCACCCGCCCCGCCGAACAGCCCAACTCCGCGGCCAAGCGACGGATCGAGCCTGCCCGGTCGTACGCCATCGCCAACTCCTCTCCCGCCGGAATCGGCTGGCGGTCGTACCCCAGGACACGCAGCTCCCGCCGTACGTGCCCCTCCGAGCACCCCGTCATGATGGCGATCGCCCCGGCCGGCCGCCCCTGCCCCGCGAGCATGGCCGCCCGGCTCCGATCGAACCGGCGCCGCCGCCCACCCGGTGGGCACCCACCAACCCCGCAGCGGCACCCCGGCCTCGGCCACGATGTAGCGGACCGGCTGCGCCGCCACCTTGTGCCGGGCGCGCAGCACGGTCACCCGCTCCCCCGCCACGTACCCGGCCACGAACTGGGCGGCACCGGCCGGGTCGATGCGCAACATGTCCCGCCATACCCACGTCTGCGGGTACGGCCGACGCCGGGCGGCAGCGAGAACCTTCAGACCGGCGAGATGGTCGTCCAGTTGAAGCTGGAGGCGCTCGACTCGGTCGAGGCGCCGGTGGGGGAGTTCTGGTTGCGTCGCATCCTGTACGTCGCGTTGGAGGATTCGACCACCCCTCACGGACCTGCCGCACGAGGACGGCCAGGTCGTCGTCACCTAGATGAGGTCGGGGGTGGACAGCGGGTCTGTGGCCGAGGCGGACAGGCGGAGCCGGTACATCGCCACGGCGTCCATCTATTGCCACCCCGGATAGCGTTAATGATCTTGTCGCACGTGTGCGACAAGATCATTTATCCGGCTCCGACGGGCTTCGTCATAGCCCCCTACCAGGGCCGAGGGCGCGGGTATGCTGGGTGTCGAACCAGTGATGAGGTTTGGAAGGGCTGCCGCTCCGATCCGGGACGGCAGCCTTTCTGTCTGCGTGGCACCGCTATTTGTCCGAGACCACGGCTCAACAACTCTCTAGGATGTCCTCGTGTGGGACTTCCCGCCGCCCCCTTTGCCGGCCGGAGTCGCCACCTCATCACTGGAAGGACATCCATGCACGTCACGTACCGCTCTGCGAGGTGGAGCCGGTGAGTCAACCGTCTGCCCCCGTCCAGCTCAACCGCGAGGAAGTCGAAGAGCAGCTCGCCATCCTGTGGAAGCTGATGGCACCCGAGGACCGCGCCTACTTGCAGGTGATCGTCGCCGCGATCGTGGCGAACGGTCAACCGATCAGGATCACTATCGGCAACCTGAAGGGCGGCGTCAACAAAACCACCACCGCGGTCTTCCTCGCCCTCCTGTTGGCCTTCACCGGGGAGAATGTCCTTCTGGTGGATGGCGACGGCACCAACAACTCCTGCCTGCTGTGGAAGCTCGGCGCGGGGGAGCATTGGCCGACCAACCTTCAGGTCATGGCCTGGGGGACACCGGACCTGGCCAAGCGCATCAAGGCGATGGAGGGTCAGTTCAAGCACCTCGTCGTGGACACCGGCCCCCAGCACAAGGGTGTCCTGGAGTCCGCGCTGTACGTGTCGGACACTCTTCTGATCCCGTGCCAGTCCACTCCTATGGACACCTCCCAGCTCGACCCGACGTTCGAGCTCGCCGCGAGGATCGACGCCATCAAGGAACTGGCCAGCGTCGTCATGTTCGCCCGCGCCAAGAAGCCCGGCGGTAAGGACACCCACCTCACCCGGAAGTCGTACGCGCGACTCGCGGAGAAGAACCGGCCGGTCCTGCCGATGCCCTTGTACGACAACGGCAAGTATGCCGAGGCGTTCCCCATCTTCCCTCGCGAGTGGGTCCAGTATCCCGAGGTCCTTGCCGAGATCGTCACGTTCGCCCTTGACCTGGACGAAGTGCCCGCGGACCCGAAGAAGGCTGCCGGCCGCGACGGAGGGAACTAGGTGGTGGAGACCGTGACCGAACCGAGTGAGCGCTCGTCCCCTCGGCGGCAGCGCACTGGGGGATCCCGCAGCGGAGAGGCCAAGGCCGACGAATCCTTCAACGCGTTGGACCGGGCGAAGGCTGAAATGGAGCGGCTCAACGCCACCGGCGGTGGGGGAGTGGGGGCCGGCGTTCTCGACACCTCGCCCGATTCCGTGCTCGTCGGTACCGTGCTGGGCGTGCCGCAGCCTGCGTTCCAGGTTCCGACCGGCCCGCAGTACGAGGACGCGCCTGATGCCGCTGACCCTCGCGACAAGCTGCTCCACTACGAGCGGATCATCAGAGGCGCCCAGGAGGCCCATGATGGCGCCGTAGACCGCGCTGAGCGGTATCTGACCCTCACTCAGGGGTTGGCGTTGGAGAAGGTCAAGAAGGGCGACCTGTGGGAGCTTCTGGGCTACAAGTCGTTCCAGGAGTACGTCGAGGACCGGCTGCACATGTCCCGGCAGCACGCGTACAAGATGATGCAGGCCGCCCCAGTCCACCGCGACCTTCCTCACGTGGCGAAGCTGACCTTCCGGCAGATCGCGATCCTGGCTCGCCTCCCGGACGCCGCCACGAGGCAGAGGGTATGGGGTCTGGTCGAGAAGTGGGATGACACCTCCCCTGCCGCACTGCAGAAGGCCGTTGACGAGCTGCACATGGTGCTGGGCCCCGAGAATCCTGCCCCCGCGCCCGACAGGCCGCGGAAGGAGTTGCTTCCCCGCTACACCAAGAGCGTGACACTGTGGCGCGACGATGCCGCGCTGGAGCAGCTCGCCCGGGACAATCCCGAGCAGGCCGAGGAGATGGCGACGGTGCTGGAGAACGCAGCCAAGCGGCTGCGGGCCCGCACGAACGGTTTGAAGGAGTAGGTGATCTTGTCGCACATGTGCGACAAGATCATCAGCGGGGCCCGCCACGGCGGGCCCTTCCTCGTTTCACCAGGCCGGGGGCGCCTGAACCCGCACGCAGTCCACCGCAGAGTCGAAGTCACTGAGACGCGGCACTGCCTTCATGGCCGTCCACGCCCCACCTGCGCCTGGTCTACCACCTGGCCAGTCGCAGCGAACGGCCGCCACGACGCGTCCGGCGCGAGCACCCACAAGCACGGCCCCGCCTCCCCGTCCCCGTCCACCTCGGGACGGCGCACGACCCGACCAGGCTTCCACTCGCCCACCTCACCAAGCACATCAGCCACAGCAGCCCCATACGCATCAATACCGCCGTCCGGCAGCGCAGGGCCGAGCACCCGGTTGGCGCCGATCAAAACCATGCGGCGCCCGTCTTGATCGGATGCGGGCTCCGACCACAGGACGATCGGGGGGCGCAGCGCCCGCCCGTACCGCTTATCGGTCGACGGGTCGAGCCTGGCCGCCGGTGGACGATCGTGAACGAGTCCCCGTCAAGTCTCCAGTCACGGGGTGCATCTCCAGTGGCCGACCAGGACCTCGATCAGAGGCTTCTGGTCGAGGCGCCAGCAATGCAGGCTCTTACTTAGCGTTTCCTTCAGAGCCTGGATTAGGCCAGGATGAAGATCTCGCTCACTCCCTGGCCGAGTGCAGTGACGTCCTGCCTGACCCCCACATCCACAGAACCGGGGTCAAAGACCACCGCAAGCCGGCCTCGCAAGTTCAGCCCGGTCAGCACGCTCCACATTCCGTTGGTGGCCAGTCCGGCGTTCAAGAGCTGGTAGGTCTGGCCGTTGTCGACGGTGTGATGGCCCCACAGCGTGACGATGGGCGCGCCGAACCCAAGCGCGGTGCCGACGCGGGCGTCGATCTGTGCGGTGGCGGTGGTCTTGTTCCAACTGGAGTTGTCGCCCTTGTGGGCCAGGCCGTGCTCGCGTGAGCCGATCTGGGCCAGGGTGTCCCAGCCGAGCGCCCGGATGCTCAGCCACTGCGCCTGAGTGGCCAGGGCTGGCGTGATCGCGGTCAGCTTGTTCGTTTGCGGGTCGGTCACCTGGTACTGGGCCAGGTCGCTGCCGAACCGTCCGCTGGCCACCTCGACCCGGTCCACGCCGGCGGCCTTGAGGTAGCTGTCGACGTGGTGCTTGGTGGCCAGCAGCGCCTTGGCGCGCATGGCCTTGATGCACGGTTGGGAGGAGCCGCAGCCGAGTTCGGGCACCACCACGCCGATGGCCAGGCGCTTGCCCGGCAGTGCCGCGCGCAGAGCCTTGGTGGCCCGAGCCAGGAATGTGATGACCTGTTCGCTGGAGGCGAAGCCGCTGTTGTAGCCGAGGTCCTCGGCGAACTTGACACCCCAGACGCCGGGCCGCTTGGCAGCGGCGATGAGGGACCGCAGCGCGGCCTGGAATTGGGCGTCGCCGGCCGTGTAGTCGTCTGCCAGGTCGGTTTCCACCCAGACGCGCAGCCCCGCGGTCTTGGCGGCGGAGATCGCTTCGGCAACGGTGTTCCCGTCCGGCGCGGTTGCGGCCGGACGGTTGGGGGCGGTCGAGGTGGCAGCCGGTTCGGAGGTCACCGTGGGCACCGCAGGTATGGCGGCTTGGGTCGGGTCCTGGGCAGGCCTCACGGCGGTGTCGGCCGGGTTGCCATCCGGGGTGAGCGTCGCGATGTCGAAGGACTCAGGGGGCGGCGTCGCCGCCGGGGTTGTGGCGGAGGGCGAGGCGGACGCCCCGGCAGTCGGGGGCGTCTTTCGGACGACCTTCTTGCCGTTGACGTACCGCTCGTAGGTGACCTTGCCAGTGACGCCGTTGGTGCACTGGTGCCAGCCGCTGGGCGCAAGCTGTTTGCAGAACGTGGTGCCGCCTTTACAGCGAGGCGTTTTGGAGAGGTCGGTCGGCTGGTTGCAGCGGACGTATTGGGCTGGCAGCGGTCGGGCGCGTTCGAGGTTCGCGCCGTTGTCAGCCATCCAGAACGCGGCCACCCCGGCGGCGTCCTGAGGTGGGGTCAGCCACCGGCACACCACGTATGTGGGGGTGTCGGCCGCCAACATGTTGCGGCAGGAGCCGCCGCTCTTGGCGTTGACGGACTGTTCGGGAGTTGACGCGGGCCCGGCGCCGGGCCCGGTGCCGGGGATGAGGCCGGGATCGGCAACCGCGACAACCGGCACGAGGAGAGTCAGGGAGATGATCGTTCCGGCGGCGGCGGCGCGCCGCTCCCGCGGAGTGATACTGCTGAGGAACTGTTTCACGTTCTTCCTCTTCCAGGGGTGGCGGGGCGGGTCAGCCGTTGCGGCAGTTCGACCAGTAACCCTGGCGATCGCCGACATGGCCGACCGACCCGGTGGGTATCCAGGTGCCCTTGTCTGCCTCGACCGTCCAGGAGACCGACAAGGTCAGGGTGCCGCCGCCGCTCGTGGTGCCTGCGCTGGTGCGGCCGTCGCCGGTGACGCTGCCGCCCCAGGAGATGGAGGCGGTGCCGTACTCCGTGGTGAGCGTGCACCCAGGCCGGGATTGCGGCGCGGAGACGCTGACGCGGACGCCGGACACGGCGATGCCGTTCGATCCGGAGCCGCCGGTGACCTGGCAGGTGCCGGTGCACTGCAAGGCGAACGAGGCGGACCGGCCGCTGCCCAGCGCCAGCGATGAGGGGGACAGGCTAGCGGTGGGTGACGGCGGTTTGGGCAGTTTCCGTACAGTGTTGGACACGGTCGGCCGGGAGGAGGGCCGAGGAGGATCCTGTGTTCCGCCGTTTCTGGTGGGCCGGGTCCGGGTGCTGTCGGGTTGGCTGTTCGGGGCCGCTTTGGCCGGATGTCCCGTGGGGCGGGCCGAGCGCGAGGCGGGGGCCTGGGTGGGCCGATGGGTCGGCTTGCCGGTGGTGGGCGCGCTGGTGGGCCCCGTGGTGGGCTGATCGGCGGGCGGGTCGACGGGGGGATCGTCCGCAAGCGGATCCAGCAGCGGCGGGTCACTGCCGAGCAACGTGATGGTGGCCGGAGCGGCCACCGGAGCCACCGTCGCCGATGGCTGGGCGGGCTGAAGGGCTGACCAGGCTGCGCCGGCGGCGATCACGGCGGTCACCGCCACGGCGATGATGCCGCTGACCCGCACGACAGGCACGAGTGGCCGCAGTCCATCAGGGCTGCGGGTCGGCAGCGTCCTTTTCAACGTCGGCCGGGCGCCAGCGCTGTCAGGAGCCCCGCTCGGTGCGACGTCGCCGGCTGGGCTGCTGGAGGGCGGTGCGGACACCTCGTCCGCGGCGGGTCGTGCTGGCCTGCGCCACAGGCGGGCGTCCTCGTCGCGCTCCGTCTCGGCCCAGAAATCGACGTCGTTGGCGGCGCGCAGGTCCGCGGCCAGCAGCGGCGCTTCTTCCGCCGGGAGGCCGGGCTGGAGAGCGTCTGGCTGGCGCGGAAATCCGGACGAGTCGAGTTCCACGCTCATGGCGGCGGCGAGCGGCTGGTCGTGGAGGATGCGCTCGCGTTGCTGCCGGGTCAGCGTGATCGGGGGGAGTTCGGCGAGCAGGGACTCCATGCTGGTGCGCATATGGACGGCCTTGCTGCAGGTGGGGCAGCGGCCGATGTGCATCCGCAGCTTAGTGCGGGTTTCGCGGCGGCGGCCAATGTCCCAGGCTTCGGCGATCGGCGCCGCCTCGGGGCAGATGGGGTGTCCGGTTCGGGTGAGGTGGACGGCGTTGGCCCACGCCTGGGCCAGATCGATGGCGGCCTGAGCGGCGTGGGCTACCTCGGCCGGTGGCCGGCCGAGGATGGCCGCGACGTCGTCGTGGTCTAGTTGGTGGCGCAGGGTCAGTTCGACGAGTTCGCGGTCATCGCGATCGAGCGCTGCCAGGGCGTCCAGCGCCAGCTGGGCTTGGGGCGCCTGCTCGCCGGAGACGGCGGGGAAGGGGCCCGTGGAGGGGCCGGTGGAGGGGCTGTGCTCGGTGTCGGTCAGGCAGCGCACTCGCATCAGCGCGTACAGCCATGCCCGGATGCGATGGGGCTGGCTCAGGTGCGCGCCGTGGTGGCGGGCCCAGGCCAGCACGTCGCCGACCGCTCGGGCGGCGGAGTCGGGATCAGGCAGCCACAGGCGGCAGTAGTCGGCCAGGTCGGCGCCGTACCAGTCGCACAGGTCGGCCGAGGGTAAGCGGTCCTGGCCTGGGGGAGTGTCCGCGGTGGAAGGCGCAGGCGTCGGCCCGGGCGGCAGCGGAACGAACGACTCGGGGCCGGAGGTGGGGGAGGGGACTGAGAAGTCCGCATCCAGCGGGAGGATGTCCAGTGGGGGGATGTCGAGCGGCGGGCCTGCCTGGTGATGCGCCGGGTGATGCGCCGTGGGCGGTGTCGGTTCCGACATGCAGCCACCTCAATCCCTACGCCGACGCCCCAACATGAGTAAATACTGGTGTCAAATGTAGTCAGAGGGTTTTGTGTGCTTATAGGGACAATGACACCCCCAAGGCATTGTTACCCGTTCGTTACCAGCGTCTTGACAAGATATCCGGCCGGAGTCAAGAACGCTCGGATCGGTGTCAAGCTCTGAACAGCAAGGTCAGCGCAGCACCACCGCCGAGACCTTCCACCCGGCCTCGGGACCGGTCCGCGCCAGTGACACGAACGCGATCCACATCAGCGGCTCGCCCCGCCAGCCGTCCCGGCCGACCGGGTGCAGGTCAACGCGCCACTGCCGGACCGCCTCCGTCGCGGTGTCCGCCGGTCGCTCATCACCCCCGGGGCGCAGCTGCGGCCGGATGTAGGCGCGGTGTGCGCGCCACGACTCCCACTGCGCCCCCGGCCCGGCCTGAGGGCGCACGGCGCGCAGCTCGGCCAGGTAGCCCGGAGTCAGGAAGCGACCGGCGCGCAGGCTCGCCTCGTGGAAGCCGGTGTCGGTCCGCGTGTCCGCACCGGCCATCACCGTCAGCGTGGTGCGGCTGACGGCGTCGGCGTCGCGCCCGTTGACCTCACCGGCGTCGGGCGTCTGTGACCTGTGGACCGCCGATGGCGCCGGGGCGGTGGTGGTGGGCGCGGGGGCCGGGCCACCGCATCCGCACAGCGCGCCCAGGGCGAGCACGAGCAGCCACCGGCCGCACCCCATCGTGCCCCTGGCCGTCGGGTCCCCGGCCATCGGGTCCATGGCAGCGCGGGCCCGGCCTGAGGCGAGAGCACCCATGGGCGTGGCCGCCGCAGGCCGCCGGGCCGGCGCATCGGCGCGCTGCTCACGCTGCTCGCGCCGTACACGGCGGCCGAAGCGGGGATGCCGGAACGTGTTCAACGTATCCTCCTGATCGCCCAGATCTGGCCGGTTCGTCCGGCCAGGGAGCCGATGCGTACGACATCGCCGGTCTGCGGCGCGTGGACCATCCGCCCGTTGCCGATGTAGATGCCGATATGGCCGAAGCCCTCGCCGTTGCGCCGGTCGAAGGCGATGAGGTCGCCCGGCTGCAGATCGCCGCGCTCTACCGGGCTGCCCACGCGTGCCTGCTGTTGAGAGGTGCGCGGCAACCGGACCCGGCCGCCGGATGCCTGATAGACGGCGTACTGCACGAGTCCCGAGCAATCGAAGCCGACGGTTGCCGCCCCCCGCCCGGTACCCGCGCTCGGCCCGCCGCTGCCCCCGCCGCCCCAGGAGTACGGGGTGCCGAGCATCGTGGTGGCCGCCGCGACGATCCGGCCGCCCAGCCCGCCCGCCGCAGGCGGTAGCTGCGCATCGCGGACCTGCCCGAAGCGCGGCAGCAGCGCCCTGATCCGCTGGATGTAGGCCTGCGTCTCGGCGAAGGGGGGCACGCCACGGTGACTCAGCACGGCGCCGGGCCCGGCGTTGTAGGCGGCCAGGATGTTGGCGAGCACATCTCCGGCCAGGTGGCCGACCTTGGTGGCCAGGAAGCAGTCATAGCGGCCCATCGCCATGATGGCGTCCCCCGGGTCGAACGGGCTCGCCCGGCCGTTGCCGTCCTCGTCACGGCCGAAGCTGCGCCAGGTGCCGGGCATGAACTGCGCCAAGCCCTGGGCGCCCGCCGATGAGACGACGCGCTCACGCCAGCCCGACTCCGCCTGGAGTTGCGCAGCGATCAGGGCGGCGCTGACCTGCGGGCACAGGCGTCCGGCCTGCGCGACCCAGGACCGGTACTTGGCCGGGACCGCTTGTTGCTTGAGCTCGTGCACCTGCGGGGCCGGTGCGGAGCTCGCGGCGCCTCCGACGAGGGCGGCCATCACCACCAGGCCGAGCACCAAAGCGGTCACGACGGCGACCACCCCGGTGACCAGCTTGACGATTCCGCTCATGCGAACCGGACACCCGACTTTTCCTGACAAGCCTTCACAAGTCAGTCAAGCTAGCGTGTTGAAACGCCTCATTGGTGGTTTCTACTATCTGACACAACATCTGACTCAATACCGCACATCGGTAA
Organism: Nonomuraea sp. NPDC003707; assembly: GCF_053587055.1. NCBI lineage: Bacteria > Bacillati > Actinomycetota > Actinomycetes > Streptosporangiales > Streptosporangiaceae > Nonomuraea > Nonomuraea sp. NPDC003707. The sequence goes on from NZ_JBSFNK010000028.1 coordinate 88,126, forward strand.
AACCGATTGTTTGCGACGGAAGCGGAGGATCTGTGGGCAACGCCGGGCGCCGTTCCTCACCCCTGGACCGGGGCACGATGCTGCGTCCGCCGCTGGAGGTCACCCCCCACTCGGGCGCGGTCCCCGCCCCGCGACGTGGTCTGCCCGAGCGGCCGCTGCAGCCGGGAGCCAGCGCGCCGTGGTGGTGGGTCGGCTGCCATGGCGGGGCCGGGGTCTCCACCCTGGCGGTGGCCGTGCCAGGCGGCCGCGAGCACGGCCGCTACTGGCCCAAGCCCCGCCCCGGCGAGCGGGCCGCGGTCGTTGTCGTCGCCCGCTCCCACGCCTCCGGGCTCCTGGCCGCCCAGGACGCCATCCAGCAGTGGGCCAGCGGATCCCTGGCGGGCGTCGACCTGCTCGGCCTGGCGGTGGTGGCCGACGCGCCCGGCCGCCTGCCCAGGCCGATCGCCGACTTCATCACGCTGCTGTCCGGCGGCGTCCCGCAGCTGTGGATGCTGCCCTTCGTGCAGGCGCTCCGCGTGGATACGCCGCACGACGTCCGCCTTCCCAGGCCGTATCGATCCCTCGCCCGATACCTCGAAGGATGAACCATGATCAGTGTGTTTGCCGCTATCGCTGAGGGATGGCATCACCTGGCCGTGCTCGGCCACAGTGCCCATGCGCCGCTGGATGCCCTGCCCGTGTCCGGCCTCGTCGCCCTGCCACCGCCCGAGGCGAGCCCCGCCGCCACCGCAACCGGGTCGGCCGGTGGGGTGCCCGGCATCGACCTGAGCGGGGGAGGGGTCGCCCCACCCGGATCCGAGAAGATCACCCTGATTCTCAGGTGGGTGTTCTGGGGCGTCTCGGGCCTGTGCGTGGCCGGCGTGCTGCTGGTGGCGGGCAAGATGGCCATCATCCACGGACGCGGAGAAGGTGGCGAGCATGCCCGCGGACTGGGGCTGGTGGCGCTGGCCGCCGTCCTGGCCGCCTCGGCGACCGGCCTCATCGGAGCCCTGCTATGACCGACTGTCTTCCCGCCGCCGGTGAAAGAGCGGGCTTCCTGCGGAGGTGCCGGTGACCAGCCCACCGTCAGATGCCTCGCAGGCCAGGCCAGCCGCCCGTAAGACGGGCTTCGTCCTGGCGGGCCTGTTCCTGGCTGCCGTGGTGTTGGCCGGGGCCGGGATCGTCGTCTTCGGTGGTGACGGCGCGCCCCCGCCCACTCCGGCGGCCACGGCGGCCACGCCTGGCGACCTGGACCAGGCCGCCACATCGTCGGCGACACCCGACACGCCCACGCCTGCCCTGGCCTGCGGCGGAGCAGCCGGCCGGGCCTCGTTGTCCAGCCCGCCCCAGGTTCGGTGGGATGTGTTCAAGAGCGTGGCGGTGCCGCTCTCGCAGCAGGCGGGTCCGGCCATCATGGATGGGCAGATCGCGCGCTGTTACGCCCACAATCCGCACGGCGCGCTGATCGCCGCCTGGCAGATCAGCGTCCGCTTTCTGCTGGCCGACTCCTGGCGGCAGGTCACCCGGCTGCAGGTGGTGCCGGGCACCGGCCGGGATGCCTACATCAAGAGCCGCGCCGCCATCACCCAGGACCTGGACCAGTCCGGTGTGTTTGCCCAGTTGGCCGGCTACCGGTTCGTGCACTACGCGCCCGAGGTGGCAGTGATCCAGATGGTCACCCGGACGCCGTCGTCGGTGCTCAAGGTCAACACGCTCACCGTCCGGTGGGTGAACGGGGACTGGCGGTTGGTCCTGCACACCGACGGCGGCCTCAGTCCCACCGTGCAGCAGGTCGCCTCGCTGACCTCGTTCATCGTGTGGGGCGGCATCTGATGCTGCTGGACCTGCTACGGCTTCCCCCTCCGACCCCGACCCCGACGGCCAGCCCAGGTGCTGGGCCGAACTCGTGTGATGTGCTGCTCGGCAACCCTGCCGCCAAGATGCTGTGCGACACCGGCAAGGGCGCCGCCGACGCGCTCGCGAGCGTGCCCGGCGGCGTCATCGACCAGCTCGCCCAGAAGTTCGCCGAATCCAGCGACAAGGTGCTGACGCTGATGCTGACCTGGTGGGCGCAGATGCCGACCGGTGGCCTTCAGGCGCCCCTGGCCAACAGCGGCGGCCCGGTGAGCTTCATCGCGATGCACACCCACTGGTACGTGACCGCCTCCGCGGTGCTCGGCCTGCTGGTCGCGGCCGGTCGGCTGGCCATCCAGCGCAGGCCCGAGGTCGCCGGGCGTGCCCTGATGACCGTGGTGGCCATCACCGTCGTCAGCGCTGCCGGGGCTACGGTGGTGATCCTCCTGAGCCAAGCCGGCGACAGCTACTCGGCGTGGATCCTCCAGCAGGCATCGGCGGGCAAGGGCAATTGGTCGGACACGTTCACCAAGTTCACCTCGCTGGCCAGCCCCGGCTCGTTCATCACCACGCAGGCCAGCGGCGTCCCACCCGCGGGCATGATCTTGTTCATTGCGCTGCTCGGGCTGATCAGTGGCCTCATCCAGCTCGTGCTCATGCTGATCCGCTCGGCCATGCTCGGTCTGCTGACCGGGCTGCTGCCGCTGATCGCTTCGGCCAGCGGCAGCGAAAGCGGCCGGGCCGCGGGCCGCAAGGCCGTCTCCTGGCTGGTGGCCTACCTGCTGTACAAGCCCGTGGCGGCGACCATTTACGCCTATGCCATCGCCGCGATGGACACACCCAACGACGAGATCACGAAGCTGTCCGGGTTTGTGATGATCATCCTGGCCGTGATCGCGCTGCCCGCGCTGATGCGGTTCGTGACTCCCGTGGTGGCGGCGGCCACCAGCGGCGGCGGCGCGGGAGCCGTCGCGGGCGCGGCGGCGGCCGTGGCCACGGGCGCCCGCATGCTGCCGACCATGACGGGCCTGCGATCCGGCGCCCGAGGCGCCCCGGGCGCGGGCCCTTCAGGAGGGGCACCCGCCGGGTCGGGCCGGGCCCCGAGCGGCGGCGTGCGCGGCGCGAATGGTCAGCGCGGCGCGTCGGGACGGCACGGCAAGACCCCGGCCGCCGAGACCCCCGCCGTGGCGGGTTCCGACAAACTGGTCGCCACCTCCGGCGCAGGCCAGGCGGGCGCCGGTCAGGGCGCCGTCGGCGCCGCCAAGGGCGCGGCCGGGGCCAGCCGCGTCGCGGGCGGGGCAGCCGGTGCGGTGGCCGCGCCAGTCACCATCGCGGCCGAGACAGCAAAGGGCGCCGTCCGCAAGGTCCGCAGCACCACCGAGCGGGAACTGAACGATCAGGGCGGTCCCAGTGGCAGTGTCTGAACCGACCTACGGCAACTGGCGTCGGCCCACCACGCCGGGGGTGGGCGGGCTCGGCATGCTCGCCACCCTGGTGCTGATGGCGGGGATGATCCTGGCCGTCTTGGCCGCGCTCATCGCCCCGACGCTCGGGCTGGTCGTTGCCGTCACCCTCGGGGTCGGGCTGCTGCCGCTCCTGATCAAGGACCGGCACGGCCGCACCGCGATGCACCGCATGACCGCCCGCCTGTCCTGGGCCCGCACCAAACGGGCCGGCTGGCACCTGTATCACGGCGGGCCGCTGAGCCGCACCCACGAAGGAGTCTGCCGCCTGCCGGGGCTGGCCGCCGCCAGCCGCCTGCACGAGGCCCGCGACAGCTACGACCGGCCGTTCGCCATGCTGGAAATGCCGTCCGTCGGCCACTACAGCGTGGTGCTGGAGTGCGCCGCCGACGGCGCCAGCCTCGTCGACCCCGACCAGATCGACACGTGGGTCGCCTACTGGGGGGAGTGGCTGGCCAGCCTCGGCAGCGAACCCAGCCTGGTGGCCGCCAGCGTCACCGTCGAAACCGCGCCCGACCCCGGCACCCGCCTCGGCCAGGAGGTCACCAGCCACCTCACCCCGCAAGCGCCCGCCTTGGCCCGGCACGTCCTGGACGACATCGTCGCCACCTACCCGGCCGGCTCAGCCCAGGTCAGCACCCGCATCGCGCTCACCTACACGGCCACCCCGCCCACCGGCGGCAAACGCCGCACCGCTGAGCGGATGGCCCGCGAGATCGGCACCCGGCTGCCGGGCCTGTCCAGCGCGCTGGCCATGACGGGCGCCGGAGCCGCCCGGCCGATGAGCGCCGTCCAACTGTGCGAGGCGATCCGCATCGCCTACGACCCCGCCGCCCACCCGCTCATCGAACAAGCCCACCAGCAGGGCGGCTCCGGCCTGACCTGGGACGACGCAGGACCGGCCAGCCACCAGGAAGGATGGGACCACTACGTGCACGACAGCGGCGTGTCCATCACCTGGGCCATGGCCGACGCCCCGCGCGGCGAGGTGTATTCCTCGGTACTCACCCAGCTGATCAACCCGCACCCCGACATCCTGCGCAAACGTGTCACCCTGCTGTACCGGCCGCACGATGCGGCCGCCGCCGCCCGCATCGTCGAACGCGACAAGCGCGACGCCCGCTTCAAGGTTGGAGGGATGGCCACCCCCGAACGGGACGCCGTCGCGGTCGCCGCCGCCACCCAAAGCGCCCGCGAAGAAGCGCGCGGCGCGGGCGTCACCCGTTTCGCGATGCTCGTGAGCGCCACGGTCCGCTCGGCGGCCGAGCTCGAACTCGCCGCCGCGGCGATCGATTCCCTGGCGCCCACCGCCCGGCTGCGGCTGCGCCGCTGCCACGGCCAAGCCGCCGCCTTCGCCGCCTGCCTGCCGCTGGGCCTGGTCATCCCCGCGCACCTGCAGATCCCCCAAGCCGTCCGCGACCTGATGTGACAGCGCGAGGAGAGCGTGATGCGTAACCGCCAGCACCCGGCACCTGGTCCGCGCGGGCTGGCCGTCCCTGGCGGCGGCCGCGTCGCCTACCTGGAGGCTGCGCCGGAATGGCGCGGGACGACCGTCCAGGTGTGCGGAATGTGGCCCTTCAGCGCAGGCTCGGGAACCCCCATGATCGGCGTGCCGGTCGGGCGGGATCTTCTCACTGGCGCCTCCCTGTGCTGCGACCCCATCTCCTGGTTCTCCCGCGCCGCCATCATCAGCAACCCCTCCCAGCTCGTCCTGGGCAAGGTGGGGCTGGGCAAAAGCTCGCTCGTGCGCCGCCAGGTGCTGGGCCTGGCCGGGTACGGCGTCATCCCCATGGTGCTGGGCGACCTCAAACCCGATTACGTCGACCTGATCACCGCCATGGGTGGGCAGGTCGTCAAGCTCGGCCGCGGGCTCGGCTCGCTCAACATCCTCGACCCGGGCGCGGGTGCCACCGCCGTTGCCCAGCTGTCCGGGCAGGCCCGCATCAAGCTGGCGGCCGACCTGGCCGGCCGCCGCCTCAACATGGTGACCGCGCTCCTCACCGTGCTGCGCCGCCAGCCCATCGCCGACCACGAACGCACCATCCTCGCCGCGGCCTTGCGCGTTTTGGACGAGCGTCACCCGGCTGGGCACCCTCCGATCCTGCCCGACCTCATCTCCGTGATCGATGAAGGACCCGACGACGTGCGCGCCGTCACACTGGAGCGGGGCTCTGAAGAGCGCTACCGTGCCGCCGTTGACGCCCTGCACGCCTCCCTGCTGGGCCTGCTCGACGGCCCGATGGGTGAGACCTTCGCCCGCCCCACCACCGTCCCCATTGAGATCGACAACCCCGGGGGTGTGTGTATCGACATCTCCGGCATCGACGAAGCTGACGCCGACCTGCAAGCTGCTGTCCTGCTGGCCTGCTGGTCGGACGGCTTCGGCGCCATCGAAACCGCCCACGCCCTCGCCGACGCCGGGCTCGCACCACAACGCCACTACATCGTCGTCCTGGACGAACTGTGGCGGGTGCTACGCGCCGGACGCGGCCTCGTCGACCGGGTAGACGCGTTGACCAGGCTCAACCGGCAACGCGGTCTCGGCCAAATCCTCATCACCCACACCATGAACGACCTACTGGCCCTGCCGGATGAGTCCGACCGGGTCAAGGCCCGCGGATTCGCCGAACGCGCCGGCATGGTCATCTGCGCAGGCCTGCCCGAAGCCGAGATGCCCGCGCTCACCCAGGTCGTCCGCATGAGCAGCAAAGAGCAGCGCCTCGTCATCGACTGGTCGACGCCACCCAGCTGGGACCCCTCCCTCAACCGCGATGGTGAACCCCCCGGGCTGGGCCGCTTCCTCGTCAAGGTGGGCGGCCGCCCCGGCATTCCGTTCCGGGTCGAACTCACCTCCATCGAACGGCCTCTGTACGACACCAACAAACGCTGGCATCCCGGGTCGACGTGACCTGCCGGCACGCTCACCAGGCTGCCGCCGCGGCCCCGTCCCGGCACCGCACCACCTGACCCCCGTCGGCTGCGCGGTTCCCGCCTGTCCACCCGGCGACCGAACCCCCACGGCGCGCCTGGCTCGTGATCCAGAAAGGGCAAGCACATGCCGACTTCCTCCACCCTCTCGGCACTGGACGCCGACGTGCAGACGGCCTTTCAGGGGGCCGCCCGGCCATATCTGCCGCTGGCTCCCGACGGGCAAGGCCGGCCAGCGATCGAACTGATCACATCACCGCCCCCGCCAGAGCTCACGGCCTACCTGCAGCGCCTGCACCAGCGCAGGGACGAGAGAAACCATCCCGACGACAAGCCTGTCTTGCTGCAGGGCTACCGCCACGCCCACTGGGCCGTCCTCGACACCACCCTGTTCGGTGCGGCACGGATAGACGCCATGGCGGAGCGGATCGCCGACCTCCACCACCGCTACCGCGACACCACCTACCCGCCAGCACCGTACGAACGCCGGCTTGGCCCGCCGCCGGAGCCGCGCACGGGCGCCCTGCAAGTCGTCTACGCCCAGCTCCCGCCGGGCCGATACGGCGTCCGCGCCGGGCACGAGCGCGACCAGGTGGATCTGCGCGGGGAACTGCGCGCGCGGCTACGCGATCACGGCATCAGCCCAGAAGCCATCCAGAAGGTCACCCCGGAGGGCTACATCAGCAATTACGACTGGACGGGGGCCCGCGAGCACACCATCCGCCAGTGCAACCAGGGGCAGATCTCGGTCCTGATCGTCACCGCGTCCGACACCTGGAGTAACGACCCCCGGAGCGGTCGTCACGACCCACATCCTCCAGGTGGCCGCGTCCAGGTCCAAGCCCGCGCCGTCGCCGAACATCACCTGACGGCGCCGTCCAGCGTTCAGGAACTGGCCTACCGCGCCGCCTTCATCGACCAGCCGGGAAACCACAACGAGCACCTGCACCGTCTCGTCTACGCCACCCACGGCGGTGTCGAAGAGTACCTGTGGCGGCAGCTGGCCTCCATGGCCGCACACCGCGACCCGCTCGACATCGATCGGGATCCCGCCTCGGTGCCCGCCCCCTGGGTCGACACTCAGGGCCAGCCGTTTCGCGACTACCTGGCTCAGATGTCGCAGGCCGCGCCCGCAGCGGACGGCGGCGCCCCTCCCATGCCTGCCGCTGCCGCGTCCGCGTTCCCGGGCGCCGCACGCGATCGCCTCCACCCGCGCGCACCCGCGCCTTCCACGCCCACGCGCGCCGCCACGCCCGGCCCTGCCCAAGGGAGCGCCCATGAACTGGAACGCTGACCGCTCCCGCGCCCGCGACCGGACGGGACGACATCGGTGAGTTCCACCCGCAAGTACCGCGGCCCCACCGACCCGATCCCCGCCCTGATGCTCGGCGCCGCCGGGCTCATCGTGACCGCAGTCGCCTGCCTGTGGGGAGCCGTCGCCACAGCGTCCGCACTGGACGCCAGCGTGCCGCCGCCGGGCACCAACCCGTTCACCCTGCCGCTCGAACTCGCCCTCGGCGGCCGGCCCTGGCCAGGCGCGGCGGCGACCTTGCCCCTCATCGGCGAACTCGTGCTGCTGGCCGCAGCAGGCGGCGGCACCTGGTGGGCGATCAACCAGCGTCAGCGACGGCGCACCCGGGTCGACGTGGCCGCCCAGCACATGGCCGGCAAACGCGAACTGGAGCCGTTCTCCACGCGCGGCGCCACGGCGACCGCCCAACGGCTCGGCACCCAAGCGGATTGGCCAGGCATCCAGATCGGCCGAGCGGTCAGCACCCGGCAGCTCCTGTACGGGTCGGTGGAGGACATGCACGTCGACATCTGGGGCCCGCGAACGGGAAAGGCGCTGCACGCGCGCACGCCCGTACTGACCCCGCACGGCTGGACCCCCATCAGCGAGCTGACGCCCGGGTGCCGCATCATCGGTGCCGACGGCCACCCCACCACGGTGAGCGGCGTCTACCCGCAAGGCACGCGCGCCGCGTGGCGGATCCGCTTCTCCGATGGAACGTCCCTGCTGTGCGACGCCGATCACCTGTGGACCGTGCGCACCGCTGACAGCCCCTGGCATACCCTGACCACCCGGCAGTTGGCCGAGGGTGGACTGCGCGACGACCACGGCGCCGCCCGGTACCAGATCCCGATCATGGGCGCGGCCCGTCTCGAAGGCGCCCGGCCGGTCGAGCGCGAGCCCGGCAGCCCGGCAGCACGGCCCGGCCGCAGCGGCGCAGCTTCCGCCCTGCCGCTCGACCCCTACGTGCTGGGCATGCTCCTGGCGGGCGACCACTTGGCCAGCGTCTCCCGGGCGACGGTCTACGGCGGCCCGCCACCGGCCGGGCAGGTGCCCACCGGTCCGGCCGCCGATGCGGGCCGTGACCCTCATGTCGAAGGTGTGCTGGCGGAACTGGGCCTGCTCGACTGCGGCCTCGGCAACGAACACGTGCCCGCCGCCTACCTGCTGGCCGGCATCAGCCAGCGCACCGCGCTGCTGCACGGGCTGCTGGAGGGCGGGGCGCGCCTGAGTCGCAACGGGCAGGTGGTGTTCGCCTGCCGCTCCCATCGCCTGGCACAAGACCTGGTCTTCCTCGTGCAATCGCTGGGCGGGCTGGCCGTCCGGGCTTCCCGCCGGGCTTCCCGCCGGCGATTCACCCGCCGGATGATCCTCCACCTGCCGCCCGCGGCATGGCCCGGCCACGACGACGGCCGCGACGACCACGGCGATCACGGCGGCGGCCGCTGGCACGGCGGCCGGAGCCCTCGTCCAGGCCCGCCGGTACGATCCGTGGTCGCCATCGAGCCGGAAGGCCAGGCAGAGATGGTGTGCATTTCGGTAACCGACCACGACGGGCTGTACGTCGCCGCCGACTGCATCGTCACCCACAACACCACCAGCCGCGCCATCCCCGCCATCGTAGACGCGCCGGGCGCCTGCCTGGTCACGAGCAACAAGCGTGACATTGTCGACGCCACACGCGGCCTGCGCGACAAGCTCGGCCCGGTGCTGGTGTTCGACCCCCAGAGCTTGATCAACGAAGGCCCGTCGTGGTGGTGGAATCCGCTCAGCTACGTCACCGACGTCGACCGCGCTTCTCGCATGGCCGCTCTGTACGCCGGCTACAGCCGCGCCGCTGACGCCCGCACCGACGGCTACTTCGACCCCGAAGGTGAAGCCCTGCTTGCTTTCATGCTGCTGGCCGCGGCCGAAGGCCGCCACCCCATCACCCAGGCGTACCGGTGGCTGACCGACGCCATCGACTCCACTCCCGCGGACATCCTGCGCAAGGCCGGACACGACCTGGCCGCCGACGGCGTGCAAGGCGTCATCAACATGCCGGACAAACAGCGCGGCGGCATCTACGGCACCGCGAAGAAGAGCCTGGCGTTCCTGGTCAACCCGGCCATCACCCGCTGGGTCACCCCCAGCACCGAGCCGCGCCCCGAGTTCGACCCGGCCGCGTTCGCCCGCTCGTCGGGCACCCTGTACTCGCTGTCGCAAGAAGGCCGGGCCGTGGCCGGGCCGCTGGTCGCCGCGCTCGCGGTGGCCACCATCGAGGCCGCCGAAGAACTGGCCAGCCGCAGCCCGGGCGGACGGCTGTCCATCCCGTTCCTCGGTGTGCTGGACGAAGCCGCCAACACCGTCCGCTGGCGCGACCTGCCCAACCTCTACAGCCACTACGGCTCGCGCGGAATCCTGTTGATGACCATCCTGCAGACCTACGCCCAGGGCGTCGAGGCGTGGGGGGAGCAGGGCATGGCGAAATTGTGGGGGGCCGCCAACATCCGCGTGTTCGGCGGCGGCAACGTCGACTCCCGGTTCCTCAACGACCTGTCCACCCTGATCGGCGACTTCGAGCCGACCACCGGGTCGCTGTCGGTGTCCCACAGCCGGGGCCAGGGCGCCAACCGCTCCTACACCACCAGCACCCGCACCGAGCACATCCTGGACGCCTCCGACCTGTTCGCCCTCCCCAAGGGGCGGGCACTGGTGTTCCCCTCCGGGTCGCGAGCCGTCCTGATCGAAACCCTGCCATGGCAGAACGGCCTGCGCGCCGAGGAGATCAAGGCATCGCTGCGCACGTACGCCCCACCTGAGGAACTGGCCACCCATGAACTCGACAATCCGGCCACGCAGGAGCCCACCCCGACATGACCATCAACGGCAGCACAGAGTCCGGCTGGATGCCCGACCCGGCGGGCGCGGAAGAAGAGATCCGGCCGCATTTCCCGAACGTCGAGGCGTTCGTCACCCAATACCTGGCCTCGCACGTCCAGCGCGTTCTCGGCGGGCACATGACGTGGTGTGCCCAATGGTGGCGCCACAACGAGGCGCTGTCGCGGCTTAATTCGCTGTGGATGGCCTGGGAGCACTGGCGGCTGCAGGGCGCCGACGGCATGTCCACCTGGTGGATTCACCACCACGACCCCCACATGAACGTCCTGCTGTCGCGTGACGCCGGGCCGTTCGCGCGATGCACGCCCACCCAGCATCGCGACGGGGAGCCGCTGGCCTGTACCCCGGTTTCTCCCGAAATCCTCCAGCTCAGCGCCTTCAGCGACCAGGCCGCCGGGTCCTGACTGTGCACGGACATCCACGAAGGTGATGGTCAATGCGTTCGTTCGAAGCTCATCGCCTGTTCCCGCGGCTGCGCGGGCGCATGGTTCGACGGGTTCGGCGTGGATTGTGTCGCCAGTACCGGTCTGATCACCTACCGGGACCGACCCCGCATCTCAAACCTGCGACCGCGGATGGGACGACGCCTCCGCAGTGAGACTGTGCGTTCCGTCCGACGGCATATCAACCGCTCTGGTCCAAGTTCTGGCTCTTGAGGCTCAGGAGGGCGTGTCACCGCGCGCGGCAACTCGGCCACGTACCTCGGCCGCCCGGCTCGCCACGGCGCGCGCCTCCTCCTCGTGCCCCAACTCGTGGAGGAGCCTGGCAAGCGTGTCCAGCGTGATGGCGAGGTTGGGCTCGTGCTTGGCCGGTTCGTCGCGTGCCAGCCGGCCCAGGATCTCGACGGCCTGCCGCGCCGGATCAAGGGCCTCCGCCGGGCGCAACCGCCACAGGTTGTCCGCCAGAAGGTGCAGCGACGCGGCGCAGGCGCCGTCGTCCGGTGCGAGGCGGCCGTAGATGTGGGCTGCCTCCTTCGCCGCGGCCGCCGCCTGTGCGTGTTTTCCGACATCCGTTGACTTCTCGGCGTGGCGTTTCAGCGCGAGTGCGAGGTGATTGTGGTGCTCGGCGGATCCGCCGCGCGCCAACCGGCGGCGAACCTGGACGGCCTCGCCGCTGGCGGCCAAGGACTCCCACCGCCGGTCCAAGATCCACAACGCTTGGGCCAGCGTCTTTAACGTGACGGCTAGGCCTTGGTCGCGCTCGCTCGCGTGGGAGCACTGACGGTAGGCCGCCGCTATCTGGTACAGCAGGGCTACGTTTTCGTCCTGCGCATCGCGCTCATAGCCGTCAGCGGGTCCCCGCACCTGGCCCAGCCTGCCCATGGTCACCCCCCTCAGCCCTCCTTGAAGGCCGTACTCCAGTTCATTGACGCTGCCCTCCTGTTGGAGCTCCTCGGCGATTTCGCCGATCACGTCCAGAGTCTCGTCCCACCGCCCCAGCATCGCCAGGACGCTGCCGTTGGCGATCAACTCGCCGAGGAGGAGAGAAGTGTCGTCTGTGTGCCTGAGGAGGTCGATGCGATCGCGCTGCTCGGCCAAGACGAGATCCCATCGCTCCAGCCGACGCAGCTGGAGGTCAAGTACGTAGTAGGCGTCACGCAGCGCTGGCCAGTGGGCGGTGGGGTCGGCCTGCGCCTTGTGGCGGAGTACCTCCAGGGCCGTTTCCAGGCCGGTCTCCCCATCGTCCTCGGTCCTTTGCATCCACATCAGGCCGAGCGTCAGTGCGAGCGTATCCTGCAAGGCGTCGCGGCCGTCTGGGTCTTTCCGCTGATCCAGGCGGCGGCGGATCCGCACCGCCTCGTCGATCGCGGCGATGGCCGGTTCGGTGTGGCCCAGCCGCAGCAGCACCCCGGCCTGGGCGGCCAGTACTGAGTGAAGATCCTCCTCATGTTCGGGTTCGGCGGGGTTGTCGCGGGCAAGCCGGTGGAGGATCTCGACGGCCTCACGGGTGAGAGCCGCTGCCTGCTCTGGTTCCGAGGTCACCAGGTTGCCCGCGAGGACCACTAGCGCCAGTGCAACGTCAGGCGGGTGCTCCTCGCCCAGGGTTTCTTTGTCGCGTGCCAGCCGGCTGATGATGTCGACGCATTCGCGCGCGAGAGCCAGTGACTCCTCTGCCGCCCCCAGGTGCGGGGCGCAGAGAGCGGTCGCGAAGATCGCGAGGGACAGGTCCTCCTGATGTTCGGCGGGATTGTCGTGAGCGAGCCGGCGGAAGATCTCGACGGTTTCGCGAAACGCCGCCAGCACCTCTTCGGCCAGGCGGGGCCGCAGCGCGTCACCGCCTGCTATTAGGTTCTGCATCGCCGCAAAGCCCTCTGCCTGGGAAATCATGCCCCTGAAGACCAGGACCATGGCGAGATCGAACGCCGACTTGGCGAGTTTGGGTTCAAAGGTCTGTGGATTAGTCACGGCCAGTGGGCGGTACAGCCACCTGGCCTCCCTGAGCGCGGCGGCTGCCTTTTCGTCCCGCCCGGCCCGGACGAGCCTGCGGCCCAGGATGTGGTGCAACTCGGCGCGGGTGGCGGGATCGGTGAGCGTCGGCAGGCGGTAATGGGCGAGGCGCTCGGTGAGGTCGGCCGCAGCGACGGCGAGGTCGCCGGCCGCCTCGTCCGGGTCTGTGGGGAGGAGACGCTCAAGCGATTCCAGAGTGGGAATCAGGTGGGGCCAGCGTTCGCTGGCGGCGGTGAGGAACGTGATCGCTCGGGCGGCATACGGCGGCAGTGCCCCGTCGCCGGATGTCGCGGTGAGCAACACCTCAGGGACGCTGGTGGTCCACGCCTCCGACTTATGCTCGGGCAGATCATGGCCGGGCAGGCACAAGGCCAGGAAGTCCTCGGCGAGACGGTCGGGGTAGAGGGGCTCCAGCACCGTGCGGAGGTCGGCGGGCGGGTAGCAGAACGTGTGGTCGGTGAGCACCCGGTCGGGGTCACCGCCGACGCCGACGGCGTCCAGCACCGCTCTGGCGTCCCGATAGCCCAGGGGGCCGGTGAGTACGGCGGTGAACACGGCCCGGCGCATCTGGGTCGGGTGGGTATCGAATGCCGTGCGTGCGCCCGCCAGGGGGTCGACGGTGCCATGCAGGGTGTGCCAGTGGTGGCTCTCGCGCCCCAGCAGGTAGGAGGTCAGGGCTGGCATGTCCTCACACGGCATCTGCGGCTGCGCAGGGTACGGCGTGTTGCGGGCGTGGCGGTCAACAGCGACCAGCGCCGCCATGTGCACCGCAAGGGTGAGGCCGAACTCCTCACGCTCCAGCCAGTCGGGCACACCGACCACCGCTGCCTGCAACAACCCATAGCAGCGGGCGAAACAGTCCCGAGCGGCGACGAACATGTCGCTGCGGGCGTCCCTCGCGCTCGGCAGGGCACCCAGCGACTGGGTGGTGCAGGCATCGGGGGGCCAGCCGGCCTGGGTGAGGGCATGGCGCAGGGCGGGCCAGATGTGTTCGTTGCGTGCGAGGAGCAGCACCCGCACCGGCACGTTCTGGTTGAGGACCTTGTTGCTAAACAGCCACGTCAGGTGGGCCAGTGGCCAACGATCGGCGTAGTCGACCAGTATGAGCAGCCCGCGGGCGGCCCCGACGCGCAGGTCCTGGCTGGTCGGCCCCTCGGTGTCGACCACCTGGGCTGGTGTGTGGTCCGCGACGATCACCTTCCACGCGTCGCGGGCGGCTAACCCAGCGACGTGGCTGGCCAGGCGGGTCTTGCCCTGCCCGCCAGGGGCGTATAGCCAGCGGACCGCGCGGCCGCCACGGCCATCGCGCCAGCCGGTCAGCTCGCCGACCTCGCCCTCCCGGCCGGTGAAGTCGACGACGGCGTGGCGGGCGTTGAGCAGGTGACTCGGCTGAGCCGGCAGCCCGTGGCCGTCCACAGCAAGCGGCGGATCCGTCCGCCTGCCAGCCTCCGCGAGCAGGTACAGCGGCCTGCCGTCACCGAAGACGTGCAGGTCCGCACCGATCACTCCGTAGGCGAAGCCGCTTTCGACCCACACCTGCTGGTGTGCGCTCCATGGACGCCCCATCTGGCCAAATGCGCCGTCCATGGCAGTCACCGTGGGCTGTCCGCGCTCTCGTCTGCCGCGCCTGGCTGCGATGAGGGGTGTTGCTGGCCAGACACGGAGGAGGGGGAGTCGTGGTAGTGGAGGTCGCCGTCAACCACGGCGAACAGCCGGGAGTTGTCGCGGGCGATGTTGTACTGGATCTTCTGCACCCACTGCTGCTGCGGGGCGGGCAGAGCAGCATGGATGTGGGCAATGAGCTTCTGCAATTCGGCTCCGGCCTCGGGGTGCTCTTCCAGCAGCTGACGCAACTGCATCCGCCATACCGGCAGCAGCGCTTGCCGGGCCTGGTCAGGATCGCTGTCCCGCTCCACCAAGACGACGTTGCCATCCAGTTGGGCCTCGATGGCGGCCTGACTCTGGGACCCCCGGCGGCTGAACAGCCGGGCCGTACCGTCACGGGCAGCCTGCCAGGCATCAGTAGCCATGGCCCCTACCAGGGCCGTCCCGCCGCTGGCGGCCAATGCCGCGAGGGCTTCGGTTAGCATCGGTTGCTCCTCTCGTTGCGGTCGGTTTCTGTCGGTTGCGCCAAGTTCTATGCGGTGGTCCATATCAGGGTTGACCTCGCCGGGCGGTTGCCCTACGGGTCGACGATCAGGTGCCATGCGGCCCGCTTGTCCTCGACGGTGGGCTGGCCGCCGCCTTCGGCTCTCTCGCACGCCCGCCAACGAGCACCCTCAGCCGCCCCG
Organism: Nonomuraea sp. NPDC003707; assembly: GCF_053587055.1. Taxonomy (NCBI): domain Bacteria; kingdom Bacillati; phylum Actinomycetota; class Actinomycetes; order Streptosporangiales; family Streptosporangiaceae; genus Nonomuraea; species Nonomuraea sp. NPDC003707. The sequence goes on from NZ_JBSFNK010000028.1 coordinate 103,259, forward strand.
CAGACAAACCATCGACATCCGGATCAATACTGACCGCGCACAACCGATCACGTCCCACGAACGACAAAGATCCGCGATCAGGTTTGAGATGTCCTGCTGACCAGGCTCAATGCGCTCGCGTGTACCGGATGGCGTGCGTCCTTGATGGCTGTTTGTCTTCCGGTTCGGTTCGGATCCTAGATCTGTCCGTCGTTTGCTATCTGCCGGTTTCTGTGAATGCGTATACCGGAATCGCGGCCACGAACTGCTCGTCTTCGGCCGCTTCGACGCCGAGCTCGTTCATCACGGCTCGCGCGGGCCCGCGCGGAGATCGGGGTTGGTGCCCAGGAACAGCCATTGGCGGCGATAATGATCTTGCATGACGTGCGATGTCCGGCTCCGCGTGTGATCGCTTCGGGTCCTTGGCGGTACTGAGGGCTTGAGTCATGAGGCCGTCGGCGCCTTGGTGGGAGGAGCTCTGCGCTGCGGGTGCACGGCCGGGGCGCGGCACTTCCCTACGGCTACCGCCACTGGGTGTAGTAGGCGTTGATGCTGCGTTCTACCTGGGTGCAGGAACTCTACTGGCGAGTAGTAACGCTTAGGACTAAACCGCAGGTCAGCGGGGTATTCACGGGTGTTCGCCTCCGGTTGTCGCCCCCGGCTGCCAGGATGGGGGTGCCGCACTTCACCATCTGTCTGGGAGCCCCTCTGTGTCTGAGCCCGGCGACATCGACCTGAGCAAGTTGGTCCGGGAGGCGGCGGCCGGAATGGACGGGGTGACCGTGGTGGATTTCGCGGACCTCGGGGTTCTCCCACCCGAAGCGCGCAAGGCCGCCCACATCCTCGCCGCAGTGAACGCGGTCACCGACTTCCTCGCCCAGCTCACCGAGGCGTGCGACATCTACCTCGCCCGCAGGATCGCCGCCCAGCTCGCCGAAACCTCGCCCGACGGGGACGGCGGCCTGGACCTGTCGCTGGGCGAGACCGCCGCGCGCATCGCTGCCGACGCCGATCCCACCGCATGGGAGGAGCTGCAGGTGCACGGGCGGCGCGACATCCTCACCACCTGTGCTCAGCGGCTGGCGACCGTCCAGCATCGGCACCTGCCCGACACCCCCGAGGCCAGGGCGGATCTCGCCGGGATGATCGGGAACATCTTCTCGATTGGCGGCAATCTGTGGGTGCTCGCGGACAAGGAACTGACGGCGGCCGGAGACGGCTTCGAGCAGGTGAGGATGCTGCCCGACAGCGTCGATCTGCCGCCGCGCGCCTCCTCGCCGACCAACCGGCACGCCGCCACGGTCGTCGCGGACCCCGACGGGGTCTCGCTGCTGGCCAACGCGGCGATCCTGCTCATGGTGGCGCAGGTGATCGAACTCAACGCGACCGGCGGGTGGGAGGAGTTCCTCCAAGAGAACCTTGCCTGACCGGTTGCGGAGCCCGGGCCGGCCAGTTCGCAGGGCCGTGGATTTTGCCGGTCAACGACCGTGGAGGCGCCAGTCCAGGACGTGGGCCCCACCGGCTCAGGGGGACGGCTGGAAGCGGCGGAAGAAGAAGCGTTCGTCGGTACCGGGCAGGAAGGTGGAATGGACGCCGAAGACCATCCACATGTCCATCGGCGCCCCGGCCTCCATCACGTCGAAGCCTTGCCGCCGGTAGAAGGCGCTCAACCCGGGAGTGGGCGGCATCGCGCCGTACAGCAGCAGGTAGCCGCAGTGGACGTAGATCTGTCTGCAGCGCTGGAGTAGCGCCGCACCGATCCCGCGCCGACGTTCGGTCTCGACCACGACCACCGCCTTGATCTTCGCCAGGCCGATCGCGCCGAGCATGACCGTCTTCTGCACTTCGCTCCGATCAGCGTGAGCCGGGATGAGTTGCAGGTGATCGTCGGCTACGTTGATGGGCGGGTAGGCGATCAGCGCGCCGACGATCCCGCGGTCGCGATGCTCGGCCACCAGCACGAGCGCGGCGTGCAAATAGGCCTGCAGCGGATCGTCGAGGTGGCGAGCGAACTGCTCGGCCAGATGCCGGTGAAAGGCGTCAGCACCGCCGCGCAACCCGCTGCGCAGGGCGGCTCCCGCGACGTCGTCCGTCACCGCTTCCCTCAGCACGTCCTCCAGCCGGACGCCAGCGGCCAGCGGCACCAACTCGGCGATGGCCAGCAGGTCCCCGGCTCGGGCTTGCCGAATACGGACACCAGCCGCGTCAGACCAGCCGTTGATCAGAGCGTGCTCGCTCAACCCATCGAGCTTCTTGCGTGCCCTCAACCGGTTGCCCTTGCTCACCGCGCCGCCCTTCGGACATCTGTTGCTGGGGCCCTGCTGGAAGGTCTCGGCTGTCTCACGCGTCCGGGGCGAGATCCGGCAGCGTGTAGGTCGGGACGTCGGACCCGCGCTTGGTGAACCGTTCGCTCCACATGGCGACATCACCGACATCATCGTCGCCGGAATCGGGATCGCCGGCCGCCTGCTGCGCCTCTTCCGCGCTGCTGTGAAGAGCCTGAGTGAAGTCGCGCAGCGCGGCCACGCAGTTGTAAGGGTTGCGGGCAGCCGGGGTGCCCTCGCCGGGCTTGGTGGCCTTGACCGCATCCCACATGGCGTCGGCATACAGCCACAGCGCTTGGCGGGCACGCACCTGCCTGGCCCGATCCACGGGGTCGAGCTGGGCCAGCAGCGCCGTGTCCAGCTCGGCCAGGTCATCGGCCAGATCGATCAGGTTGTCTTGGTGACGGGTGTCCCACTCACCGCCGTCAGTCGTCACGCCGGCGACGTTACGCCTCCGTCTGACCTACGTCCCCAGACCTGCCAAGGCGGCATGGGTTGCCGACGCTGCGCCCTGGACTCCAGTAGCAGTGCTTCTTTATGTGGCCGACACGTCACTGCGCGCTGCGTTCCCTGCCGGGAATCTCCGACAGCGTCGCGTTCGTCGGCATACTGCGCTCGGCTCGCTCGCGTCGTGCTCGCGCCCGAGCACGGGCCAGTGACTCCGCTCGCCAACGCTCTCTGGTCACCGCCTGCTCCTGCGTGTCCACCTCCATGTGGTGCTCCGGCCTGCGCTGAAGAGCCGCCCGCGCGATCACTTCGGCCGCTGCCGCATCGGCGCGCTCCCACCGGCCCGGCTCGTCCAGCCTGGTCAGACGCTGGAGGCGGCGAGCTTTCTCCAACTCGTGATCGCGCAGCGCCTCAGCCGCCCGCGGCCCGGCCCGCGCCAGCGCCTCGCGCAGCATCGCCACGCCGTCGGCGTGGTTCATCGGGCGCGCGCCAGGGCCGCTTCGATCGCTGCCTGTTTCTCCCGTTGCTGGCGCTCCATTTCGGCGCGTGCCGTCCGGTACGCCACGTTTGGGCCGGACCGCGTTGCCGCCGGCGCAGGCGGCGGCGCCAGTGCCTCAGCTCGACTCGGCTTCGGCTCCAACAGGGGCGACTCCAGCCCTTTCTGTTCCGCCATCACCGCTTGCGACCACGCCGGAGCCTCCTGCTCAGTGCGCCGCCGCGCCGCCGATGCCGCCGCGTGCTGTGACCGCAGCGGCAGCACCCGGCCGTCCGGCCCGATCCACGCCGACAGCCGGTGCCGTACCCAGCCCGGGATGTGCCGGATCTCATTGGTGCTCGACCAGGTGTAAGTCCATGCGCTGCCGTCCGAGCGGACATCGAGCCCGTGCAGTACGTCGGCCGGGGTGGCGCCGGCGTCGAAGAAGGGTTTGAGCAGCCACCGCAGGTACCACGCGCTCATCCGGCGCAGCACCGGCGACTCCCCTCGGAGCCGTTCGCAGGCGTGGAGTCGATCTCGTTTGGTCCCTGGCGTCGCGTGCAGGCCCCACATCGGCGAGATACGGCACGCATCACGGAAGCGGCGGGTGTGTTCCTCGCGCGTGCGCGTGGGATCGTCTGTTTCTCCCCTAGGGGGAGAAACAGAGGGGGGGTCACTTTTTCTGTCACCGTAGCCAGAGGGCGGGCGATGCTGTTGCTCGGATGGGCGCCGCGGTATACACAGCACCCACACCGCTGCCCGGTTGCCGAGGCCGTCGTCCGCCAGGCCGCCTAAGGTCCCTTTGCGGAACTCCACGATCGAGCCCTGTTCCACGACGCCGAGCCAGCCGCGATGTCTCAACCAGCGGACCCACCGCTTGACGGTGGGGTGGGACAGGCCGGTGCGGTTCATGATTCCGGCGATGGTCGGGCGGGAGCACAGGCTCTTCCAATCCGCGCTCCAGCAGATGAGGGTTGCGACTCGCATGAGGTTGGTGTACGCATCGCAGCGGAGTTTGAGGACCTCGGGGTGTTCCTGGAGCGTGCACAGCCACGCCTTCTGCGTCGGCGTACGCCGCATCCCCCGCGGCACCGCAGCCAGAATGACCGCTTTCGACGGCGGCCGCGCCTCAGGGTGGGCGCGCGACACGCCGGTGACCCGCCGCCCCCTCGCGCTTGGGTCGCCTTGGCGTCGAGGCGTCTTGTGCGTTCTGGCCGAAGTCCCGGATCGGAGGGCTGCCGACGGGGCATCCCGCGTTGGCCAGCTCGCTATATCTCGGTTCGACTGGCCGATGTCGCCGGCGGATTGATGCACGGTCTCGTACCGCGGGCCGGGCTCGGGCGCGACGAAAGGCCCCTCGGGCCGGAGGCCCCGAACGGCAGCAGGAGCGGACGCGGCGGCAGGTGCCGGGTATGCCGAAGCTGCGATTTCCGGGCACGCTGGGACCGCGGGAGGGCGGCGTGTTATCGTGTTCTCCGTACAACCTCATGATCAAGGGCACGACAAAGCCCTGCCTGGGTGGATTCGTTGCCACCAAGCAGTAAGGGGCCGACGCCCTATCCCATTTGCTCAGCTCTCGTTAGGCCGCCAAACCAGTTGGAGAGCCGAGCACCAGCGAACAGGCGTCGCATCCGAAATCGCCTCGCATTGCGAGGAACGTGGTGTCTGGGTGAAGCATCTCCTTTCGTCGTGAGTCAGGCTGGTCTGCAGCCACCGCCTCGGCTACGCCATGGCAGCGACTAAGCTTCGGCTCATCCGACTTAGCCCTGGTGAAACCGCGTCAACGACTCTTTCCACTCTCAAGGGCCTGCTCGCGTCAGCACGAGCTGGGTGAGGTCCATCTGCTTCGGTCATGTGACCATCCGCCACTCGGCCCGCAGGCTCAGCCCGCCAGAGCGAGAAGCGCGCCCGGTCGGCGCCGACCCCATCACGCGGAGCGCGCGACCCAGGGGATCGATGGCAGCGCTTGCCTCGGCGGTACACGTTGTCGGCGTCAGGATGCCCAGCACCGGCGCGGTCAGTGGAACCGCAGGGCGACAAGGACCAGGTTGCGGATTGGAGGATCGTGAGCACGATCCCATGGTGTGGCGTGCGGCTGAAACGGTAGAGGCGAGGTCGGCCACATGCCAAAGGGATCACCGACGGTGCGGCCCCCGCTGACGCTTCTGCGATGCGTGCCTTGCCCACAGCGTGGTGGCCGGCCTTGAACATGACCTGGTCATGCAGGCCGAGAATCGGACTGGTCGCTAACGCCTGAACCATGATGGCGCTCAGGGCCGGCGTGGCGGCGAAGCGGGGCCGAACATCGGCCGCAGCGGGCACATCATCATGGCGAGGTTGAGGTATCGCGACTTCCCCACCAAGGCAACCGTGAGGTCTGCTTTGGTCTTGGACACCTGCGTACTCCTCGTCGAAGATCTACTCCGGCACAAAACGGCGTTGATGGAGATCAACCATGTCGTCGTCATGACTTCCTGTCAACCATGCTTTGCGTTGATGGAGCAGAGGGTGCCGGGTAGTAGCCTGCGCAATCCGCCTACATTCCCCCTACATCGCACCCAGTTTGCCGTTTATGGGGGCGGAAACCTCTTGATCCAGTCGAGGTCTTTTGCTTTCGTGGTGTATGCGATACTCTCGCGCCCGCAAACGCCCCGTTCGCTCTGCAGAGCACTAGGGAGATGAGCAGGTGTCTACACTGCCGCCCACGAGCCCCCCGCCGAGCTCCGCGCCGAGCTTGGCCGCTCGGTTGGACTGGCTTCTTCTCAACATCGCTGATCCCGTCTTGGAACAGATGGGACAGAGAGACGCCGAGGGCAATCCGCCGAAGTTCACCATGAATTCTCTGGCTGACCGCACCAAAGAACTGGCTCGTCACCGGGCGGAGGCCGCACTGGCAGACGGGACGCCTCCAGACAAGGCGGCAGCAATCCAGGAGCGCTTCAGCGTGAGCACCAGCACGGTCAAGCGGCTCCGCGAGGGCGAGATCACCAACCCACGGATCGACACGGTTTTCGGGATCGCCGATGCCTTCCAGCTCCCGCGCAAGGCATTGATTGACGATCCGGACGTGAACCCGATCTTCGCGGCGGTCCTTGACGGCCATCCCAACGGCGTTGACATGATCTTGGAGTTGCGGAATCTGAGAAGGGCTGATGATCTCGGCATCTTCGCCGCGGCCATGAGGGCCACCATTGCGGCTCGCGGACTTCCCGGCACTACCCGAGCCGCGATCGCCGGCACCTTCTTGACCGCCTTCCAGGTGGCCAAACCGGATCCCGATTTTTCCCCGGGGCTGGACACACCCACCGATCCAGCATCCGGTGCCTCCGGACCATGAGTGATCGCACCACGAGACGCGAGAAGTGCCTGATCACGCGTCGAAGCAGTCTCCCCATCGCGACAACTCAGATTCCGGCAACCTTACGAGGAGGTTCGCGTGCCTGCCTGGCTTGAAGGCCTGCGGAGAAACCGTACGGGGATCCCCAAGCCTGATGAACGACAGACCCAGCCCAACATCGCCCGGCAGGTAAGCAAAGACCATGCGGAGATCCTGGCTCTCGCTGATGAGCAGTCCGGCGACTTCAACATCCGCACCTTTTGTTACGCCGTGGGGCAACGGCTGGGCATCACCCTGGAACTTAGGTACTTCGACCCGGTCGAGGTAGCGGCCAGAACCGGAAGAGCGAGTGCCGCATCCACAGACTGCAGCGATACCGGCTTCTTCACGCTCGTCGAAGATCCCGAGAAGCCGGGGGGGCTTCGCGCCGTCATCGGCTACGCCCGCAACGCGACAACCCCGGAGTGGATGCAAGAGGGCATCATCGCCCATGAGGTTGGCCATCTGCTGGATGAGTTCCGCCGTGGGTTCTCGCGCCAAGCAGCGAAGGGACGATTGGTCCAGGCTTTCGCGCCCACTCTCCTCGAGCTCGGCATCGGCACCGATGCTGTCCTACAGATTCTGGGGCGAACCACCTTCCAGTCGGAAGATGAAAGTCGCGCCGAAAGCTTCGCCGGCGTGCTTCGGGCGCGTGTCAGTGCCAGATCGCCCCAGGCGCACGGGGGGCTGCTTGGCCACATGGAGAAGCCGCTGATTGACCCCTTCGGGGGGCGCCGAGGTGGTTGACACCGCGATCGCCATGGCACTGGTGATCATAGGACTGCTCGCGGCCATTCGGATTTCCGGGATCGGACGTTCCCCAGACCGATTGATGATCGTGATGGGCCTGATCGTCGGGTTCATCTGCATGGTCTTGGAGGCGACGCCGGCGGGCCCCTGGCTGACCGGCGTCACCGGGAGCAGATCGCTGCCTTTCGCGATCCAGTCGGGTATGGCAGTCAACGCGGTGGGGTGGATCCTGGCGTGGGCGTTGTACGCCTGGCGGCAGCAGGGCCAAACGGCATGGTGGGCCAAGCCGCATAATCCGGTGCTCGCGGTGGCTGTGATAGCCACCGTCCTGGCCGGACTTGCCCTCGGCTATGACCTGGACTATCACGGCACGTACGCGGCGGTGGGGCAAGGCCGTGCGAGTGGGCCTCAACTGGCCTTCCTCGCTCTTTACGAAGGCACTTTGATCACGGGATTCACCACCTTGACGATCCTATTCGCGAGGTTGTACCGCGTCTGCGTGTCGAAGTGGCTGAGGACGAGCCTGGCGTTGATGGCTGTCACCTCGATCGGTGTCACGGCTCGCTCGTGGTACACGATGACCTATCTTCTGCCACAAGTGATCGGTGTTCCCGAGCCGCGACTCCCGTGGTCGGGAGAGCTCAGCGTGTACATCAACTTCCCTTCCTACCTTGTCGGATTCATCGGGATCAGTCTTCCCATGCTGGAGCAGGCACAGCGGTGGGCGCAGCCCCGCTGGGCCTTGCGTGTCCTCACGCCGCTGTGGGAGGACATCCGCGACGCCTTCCCCTGGCTGGTGCGGGCCTCATCCAACATCGCTGAGGTCGAGTTGCGCCTGCGCGACGTCGTCGTCCATGAGGGATTGCATTGGCTGCGCGAGTTCAGCACACCGCAGGCTCTCGGCCAGGCGCGGGCTTGGACGGAGGAGAACAGAACCCCACCTTCTTGCCAGGAAGCGGAGGCGATCGCTCGATGGGCGATCACCGCACTGCCTGGGGTTGACCCCGACCCGCGCCACCAGCAGGCCGAGTGGACGCTGAGCCCTCGTGTGCGTGAGCCCGACTGGCTGCTGGATGTGGCCCGCGAGTACACCCGTCTGCGGCGACGGCCGCGCCTTCTCCGAGACGTCCCCTGTTGGCAGGAAGCCTCCACAGCCACAGCCACAGCCACCAGATCCAGCCCGCCAGGAGGACCGTGTGTCCGACGTGTTTAAAACCCTCCGCAGGGATTACGCGGAGTTCCTTGATCTCGTTGATGAACAGCCCGGAGAGTTCAACATTCGCGCCTTCTGCCAGGCGGTGGGCCATCGTTTGGATCTCAACGTGGAGTTGATGTTCTTCGATCCCGCCAAAGTGGTCCAAGTGGGCCAGCCGCCCCTGGGATGCGGAGATACGGGGTTCTACACCCGCGTGCAGCGTCCCGAGGAGCCAGGAGTCATCCGGGATGTCATCGGCTACGCCCGCAACGATGGCATTCCTGAGTGGGCGCAGGAGATGTACATCGGCCACGAGCTCGGCCACCTGATCGACTACCACGCTGCTGGATTCGACCCAGTGACGGCAAAAGATCGACTCGTGGAGGTGTTCGCCCCCACACTGCTCGAGCATTTCGGTGACATCAAGCGCATTCGGTCCATCATGGGGCGCAGCGCCTTCCAGTCCCGTGAAGAAGCGCGCGCCGAAGGGTTCGCCGGCCTGTTGTGGGAACGCGTCGAAGCCCGGCCACGGAGGATCCCGGCACAGGGCGGACTGCTTGCCCACTTGACGGCGCCGCTCGTAGACCCTTTCCGGGAGGGATAGAGGTGCCTGAGGCGCTCGTCGCCGGGTGCCTGGTGATCGTGTGGTTGGCCGTCACCCTGCGGATTCCTGGAGCACGACGCTCCCCGGACCGGTTGACGATCATGCTCGCGCTGGCCGCAGGAGTCACCAGCATCACCTTCGAGTATTCGAAGGCGGGGACGTGGGTGACCACCGTTACGGGTAGCGTGACTTTGCCGTTCGTCGTGCAGGTGGGCGGGGCCGTGTTCGCGATGTCCGGCGTCACCGCCTGGGCGATTTACGCCTGGCGAGCGCAAGGCCGCCCAGCGTGGTGGGCGCGCGAGCGCTACCCCTTCGGCGCGGCCCTCCTCGTCATCACCGCTCTGGCGGTGATCGCTTTCTCGTACGACCTCAAGTCGACCAGCACATATGCCGCTGTAGGGGAACAGCACGCGCGCTGGCCCGACCTGGCCTTCCTTGGCCTCTATGAAACCTTCGAGTGCATCCTGCTCGGCACCGTGGCGGTCCTGTTCTGGCGGCTGGCGCGTGCGCGCAACGAGCGTCACCGGCATGCCGGGCAGGTGTCCTCCCAGGCCGATGAGCTCATCGCCGCAGACGACGCCCAGGCCACGCTCACGCTGACAGGGCAGAGCGCCCCCCTGGACCCCGACGAGCAAGAGAAGTGGGTCAGGATATGTCTCCTGGTGATGGGGGCGGCCTCGCTCGGTTCCACCTCACGCTCCCTGTACACCTTGGCCTACCTGTTGCCGCAGGTAGTCGGTACTCCAATACCGGGAATCGCCTGGTCGGCAGAATTCAGCAAGTACGTGAACCTGCCATTCAACACAGTCGGAATCATCGGGATCTCGCTTCCAGCGCTCGGACGGGCACACGTGTGGGCCCGTCCACGGTGGGCCTTGCGCGTCCTCACGCCACTATGGGAGGACATCAGCGGCGTCTTTCCCCTCGTACGCGTGCGGGGCGACACCGCGAAAACGGAGCTACGGCTCCGCACCGTGGTCGTCCACGACGGATTGCTCTTGCTGCGTGAGCACAGCTCTCCGGAGGCCCTCGCTGAGGCTCGCGCGTGGGCGCAAGCAACTGTTGCACCACCCGAGCGTCGCGAGGCAGCCGCCGTCGCCCGCTGGTCCATCCTCACGCTGGCCAGCCTTGGGCCTGATCCCCAACCACGTTATGCGCTGGCCACCTGGCCACTCAGCTCTAGTGCTCGCGATCCCGATTGGCTGCTGGAGGTGGCCCAGGAGTACGCCCGCTTGCGACGACGCCCGCACCTTCTCCAGGAGGTTCTTGCATGCCAGACGTCAAGCGCCATGGACAGCTCCAGATCAGCCCCGTGAACGGGTCAGGCCAGCCCTCTCCATCAGGGAACGTGATGCGCGTCGCCGGCCTGGTGTCGAACCTCTTTCATCCCTCCCTGCTTGCGGGCGTCCTCCCTCCGCTGGTGGGGGCGCACGCCGAGGGCCTGACCGGCGCCGCGTGGGGGATGGTGACCGCCGTGACGGCTGGAGTGATTCCCTACGTGGACGGCCGTCGACTTGGCTCTGCCCAGGGCAGTAAAGGTCTGCGCCAGCTTCTCGGTGCCTTCCTTTCGCTCCTGAGCGGCCTGGTGGTCACCGTGGCCGTCGGCGCCGCCCCGCGAGCCGTCGTGGGCGTTCACGCCGCACTCCTTGCCCTGTTGATGGTCATTGCGCTGATCACCGCACTGGCCAAGATCAACGAATGGGCTGGGTGGAATATCAGCATCCACGCCGCGACTGCCTCAGGCTGCGCGGTGATCGGCTTCATCGAAACGGGGTCACGCCCCGGCCTGGGCGTAGGACTGGGGCTGCTGGCCGCAGCGGTCGCATGGTCTCGAGTTTGCCTGAACGAGCACACCCCCAGGGAGAGCGTGGCGGGGCTGGTGGCCGGCGGGGCAGCGTGCTGGATCGTCTACACCACGATCACCTGATCGATCACGCCTCAGCCGCCGCTCACCGCAGCCCGCACAAATGATCCATTCAGGTCCGGATGATCACAAGGAGGCACGATGACCTCGCAAACCCATGCACGGCAGTGGCGTGAGATGCAGCCCGGCCCCGCCGCTACCCCGCCCCCCGCCGCCGCCAATCGTTACGAGACGGCTCCGGTGGCGCCCGTCACTCTGCCCAGCGGCGACTCGGTCCTTCTGGTCGTGCGCTGGGACGATGTCCGGGCCGCGCTCGTCTGCCCTGCCACGAGCCGCAGGTTCCGGAAGGGTGACCCCGTCATGGCACCGGGGGAAACCGTTGAGACCGTCCCGAACACGATCATTAACATGGATCCTCCCGAGCACACCCGACTGCGCCGCATCGTGGCGGGCGCACTGTCTCCTCGCCAGGTTGAGACCTGGCGCCCAGAGATCCGGCGCATCGCCACCGACGTCCTCGCGGGACTCGGCAGCTCTTTCGACGTGGTCGAGGACTACGCGCTTGCCCTGTCGACCCGAGCGATCTGCCAGGTGGTCGGCACCCCCGCCGAGGACTACGAGCGATTCCGCACGTGGAGCAGGGACTTGCTGACCACCAGCACAGCCGGCATGCAAGAGCGCGAAGAGGCGCTGCAGTCGCTGATGCACTACATGGCCACCTTGGTGGCCCAGCATCGGGCCCACCCCGGCCAGGACCTCATCGACTTGCTCATCGCCGCCCGGGATCAACACGATCGGCTGACCGAGGAAGAGCTCGTGTCCATGCTTTTCACGCTCATCGTGGCCGGCCACGACACGCTGATCACGATGATCTCGCGAGCCGTTTTCCGGCTCCTGCACGTCGGCTGTTACGCGCACCTGGCGGCCGATCCGTCGTTGGTCGCCTCCGCTGTGGAGGAGGTGCTCCGTTTCGACGCGCCCGGTAACCCCGGGCTCCTGCGCCGCGCCACAGCGGACATCGCCCTGCCGTCCGGGCAGGTCATTCCGGCCGGCGCGACATTCCAGCCGAGCCAGTATCTCGCCGACCACGATCCGGGGAAATTCCCCGAGCCCGGCCAGTTCGATCTCCACCGCAGTAACATCCGTGACCACCTGGCCTTCGGTTACGGACCGCACTACTGCCTGGGCGCCAACCTGGCCCGCATGGAGCTGCAGGAAGCCCTCAGCGCCTTGGTGACGCGCCTGCCCGAATTACGGCCCGCGATAGCCCTGGATGAGGTGCTGTGGACGGATGACTCCCTCAGCTACCGCCCTCTGCACCTTCACGTGACCGGCTAGCCTCCACCCCATGTACCGGAGCAGGGCGGATGGGCTTTTCTCCGGGCAAAACGATTCTCGACGGTGTTGAGGCGGAGTCCTTCCTCCGAAGGATGGAGCACCAGCTGCCGGTCCGTCTCATGCCCGCCAACCCGAATTGCTAGCTACGGCCGCCAAGGTCCTCGGATCAGTCCCACCGACCCTCGCCGGAAACAGCATCACCAAGGCGATGGTGAACAGTTCACCGGGCGAGACGACGCGGGGCGGCCGTAGCCAGGCGTGGGGGCGTAGGCGCCGGTCAGGATGCGTCCCTGCTCGGCCCGCTGATCGCCGAACAGGCGGACCTTGCGGCGGCTTGGGATCGGCCTGTACGACAACGCCGATCTCGGCGTACCAACGCACGCGGACGTCGACCAAGCGCGCGGACACCGGCCACGCCGCCCGGTATTCCCAGCCGTCGGCACCGCGCGCAGCGAGCTGCTGGGCGACCTCCTCGGGCAGGTGTTGCCGCGCATCCGGCTCGTGCCCCTCGCGCAGGCCGAGCCCAACGACCACACCGTCCGTCGGCGCCCGCTCCGGCGCGGCAACCCAGCCGGTGACCTCGATCAGGGCGCGTACCGCGGCGTCGCACTGGGTGGGCGGCGCGTGCCGAAGCTTCAATCGGATCCCGGTAGAGCAGCAGCTCCGTCACCGGCTCGCCGGCGTTTCCATGCGCGCACGCCGCGACCGGCCAGCTGGTGTCCCGGGCTAGATCGGACAGCACGTCCTGCACCTGCTCAAACAACGGCGGCAACGTGAGCGGGCATATCCACGTCCCCCCGTCACGGCGGCGACCTCGGTAAATGCGGCGATGGTGACCACATTCACTCTCCCTATCAGGCTTTGCATTTATGGCAAACACATGCGTGCTTCCTCGACCGGGAGTCAACCTGAAAGGAAAGTGACGGTTGACACAGGAGTAGCCAAATGAGCAGTATTTGGAGGCTAGTTGCTTGTGGATCACCGTTCTGCGTTGACGCGCACCCAAGCACTCCCAGGAGGTGCCTCCGGAGATGGGCCCCGATCTTTTGCGTTTATGGCAAGCCTTGGATGGGATATCCCTTGCAGGCTCGCCGGAGGTGGCGCTGACTCAGCAGCGCGCCATCGGCCGGATCTGCACGCGCATCGCGCCTCACACCACCGAGGTTCAGACGGACCAGCTCCCGCTGAGTGGTGTGCAGGTGTGGGCCAAGGGCGCCGAGACCGCGGGATCAGGCGCCGAGTGGGTGCTTCACCAGCGCATGGCGCGCCAACTGGCCAGGGTCGGCTGGCACGTCGAGGCCGACGAACACCGTGTCCTGGTGCTCGGGTGGAGTGCGGCCTGCCTGCACCATCGGGTGCGCCTGCTGCAGTCCGCGCTCGACAGACGTCTCATCGATTTCGGGCAGACGGCCGTTCACGCCCTCGCCTACGCCGCCTTCCTGCACGCCCGCCGGACCCGCCCCGCCTCCCACGGAGCGATCATCGCCGCGGTCTGCACCAGCACACGTGGACAGCTGCGCTGGCCCAGCGAGCTGGACGACCTGGACGGCTTTGAACGGACCGCGAACATCGAACGGGTGCAGCTCCTGCTCGCCCAGATCGTCGGGCTGGAGGCGAAAGTGCGCCAGGCGTGTCACCGGCACGTCCTCGCCGCTCGCCTGCTTGCAGGGCTGCTCTGCGACAAGATCGCCCGCAACCGAGACGTGCAGCAGGCGCAGCATCAGGTGCTGACAGAAGCACGTCCGTGGCTGGCCGCGATGGCCGCTCACCGGCCCAGCGAGCCGCTGCCCGCCGTGCCTGGTGGACCACCGGCCAGCCTGACCGAGAGGCTGATCGGCGTCGTCTTCCCCGACCCGGGCGGGCCCGCGACCGGGAGTTCCCCGCGATGACCGTGACACCCGCCGTGACACCCGCCGTGACACCCGCCGTGACACCCGCCGTGACACCCGCCGTGACACCCGCCGTGACACCCGCCGTGACACCCGCCGTGACACCCGC